>DATIYQ010000328.1:0-5827 GCA_035517515.1 Binatia bacterium | reverse complement strand
CCGGCTTCGAAGTAGGCGCGATGGATGCCCAGGATGACGTCCGGGCGCGTGGCGACAAGAGATTCGTTGCAGCCCTCGAGATGCGGTCCGCCAAAATCCGCGGCGGTGAGGTGCTGCTGCTGGATCATGGTGCCCATGGCGCCATCCAGAACCAGGATGCGCGACTGGAGGGCGTCCAACAGGGCTTCGATACGATGATCCGTTTGGCTCATGGAAGAATCTTTGATGCTAGCACGGGGGTGCGGCGGCACACGGTCCGGGGGCGTCAGGGGTTCGTGGGAGGAATCAGCGGCAAGTGGAGAACGGTTGGTCTCGAAGGTTTCAACCTCGCTCTGGGAATTCCGCCACGGCACGTTCCACACCAGCCAGCCTGCCGAGCGGTATCCTCAGCTTAACTCAAATCGCCTCTTAATTCCTCCGCGCGAGGGACTGACCCGCCGGGCCCGCGGCCATTTTCCCGTACTCCCCAAAGAGCCGGATCTGGCCAGGGGCGTTCTCCCAGTCCACGTTCAGACTCAGCGGACATACTCCGCTTTTGGGGGTGCGACGACCGTGGTAGGATTATCCTACCAAGCATGGCTACCCGCGATTCCACCCTCGAATACCTGACCACGACCCGGATCGGAGAGAAGGGACAACTCACCGTTCCCAAGCAGTTTCGCCAGGATCTGGGGCTGGGAACGGGCGCGCCCTTTGCCGTGCTGCGCCTGGGAGACGGCCTGATTTTGTTGCCGGAACAAGAGCGTTTCGAGCAGCTTTGCGGCCGGATCAGCACGATGCTGACGGCGGCGGGTGTGGAGCCCGGAGAGCTTCTTGAGAGTCTGGCCGGGGCCCGGAGCCGTGTGTATGCACGCCGTTACGGCAGGAATTCTCCACGCCGCGTGCCGCGCCGCCGTGTTCGCCGCCACCGCGGGCAGTGAGCAATCCACGCAGGATCCGGCTTTTTCTGGACTCGAACGTACTGACCGGAGGAATCGTATCTGCCTGGGGACTCGACAAAGCCACGCTTTCGCTCTGTGCCGCGAAGGTCTGCAAGCTGGTGCTGGCGGAGGCGGTGCGGGATGAGGTGGAGGAAAATCTGCTCGCGCACGCGCAGCGCTTGCCGGCGAGGGATGCGGACCGGCTGCTGGAAGACTATCACCGCCTGCTCAAGTTGATTGACCCCGAAGTTGTTCCCTACCCGAAAATAGACCTGGTTCGATCGAGCCGGCACTTGATCCGTCACGCGGCAGACGTTCCGGTGCTTCTCTCCGCCATGGCCAGCAAGCCCGATTGGCTGCTCACGCACAACACCCGGCACTTTACGAAATCAGTAGCCCAAAGGACCTTGCTGCGCATTGCAACCCCCGCGGAATTCTTCCGGGCTCTTTCGCAATTGTTCCAGTGACGGCACAGGCATCGGTGGCCTCAGGGGATCGAGGCTGGAAACGCGAGATGCGGGAGTCCAGCGCGATGGCAGGCAACCTCCAAGGACAACGCCAGAGCAGGGCTATTCTTCAATCAGGCGAATTTCGCCGACGGCGCCCTCGACGTCCACATTGATGGTGACTGGGGACTTTCCGTAAAGGTCGTTCAGGTAATAGCCGCCCTCGCGCCGCAAACCGTGGGCGGAGATGGAACCCAGGGCGCCACTGGCGCGGGCGCGGACGCCCACGTCTTTGGGCAGGCGGATGGTGGCCTGGCCGGCGCCGCCATGAACCTGCATGTCCAGATCCTGTTTCCAGTCTCCGGTGAGGTCGGCGTCCAATTGGCCCGCGCCCATTTCCACGGAAACGCGCGTCAGGCGCATGCCGCCGAGGCGGAGATTTTCCTGGCCCGCGCCCATCTGGATGTGCAGTTCGCGCACGGCATCGTCATTCATGCGCAGGTCCCAGACGTTGTGCTCGCGGCCCAGGTGCCTGCTGCCGTCTTGCGTGAGGGTGAGCCGGGCGTCCTTTCCCGAGGGCTGGTAGGAGATGTAGGGCTTTCCTTCCGCCTCGTTGTAATCGAAATTGGCGTCGAGCAATTTGGGGGTGCCGCCGGAGATGCGCAGCTCGCCCGCGGACATTTCAATGGACACGGCGACGGAGTCCGCGCCCTGCGCATCCACCGATTGCGAGTCATGGACGATGTGGTAGCGGCCGAAACCGCGGCCGCGGGTGGCGGCGAAGGCGAAGAAGAGCACGATGAGCACGATGGCCACGGCGCCGCCACCGCCTCCGCGCGCGGGGGCGGAACCGGGGGCGGCCGGGGCGCGCAGCGCGTCCCACAGTTTGCCCAGGCCCAGAAGGATGAGGATCACCGGCCAATAACGCGACATAAACGGCCATACGTCCCAATCGGGCAGCAGGTTGGAAGTTAGAAACAGCGCGCCGACGGCGATCAGAATCACCGCACCCACCAGCGAGCCGCGGCGCGGCGGCGTTCCATTGGCCATGGCAGAGTCCTCCCTGAGAGGCCATCCGAGCGTTCTGGTTCCCGTGAGTTGTTACGATGCCGCGAACCGAAATGTTTCATGGCCGGCGGCGCTGCGGACGGTGCGGGATCCGGTTCCGTGATTCCGCAAGAGGGTCAGGCGGCGGTCTGATCGTCCGCGAACAAGGAGCCGGCGATAATCTCCTGCTCGGTGATTTGCGGAAAACCGTCGCAGCAGCCCAGGACGCGCGAGATGGCCTGCATGAGAAACATGTTGCGTTCGCTGGCGCGCATATCGTCGAGCGAATCCCATACGGCGACCACGGTGACATCGGGAGCTTCCGAAGCGTCGCCCAGGAGCGCCAGCGAGCCGCGGAACCCATGCTGCCGGTTCGCGGGCGCGGTGAGCGAGGTGATCGCGGCGCGGAATTCGCTCAATTTGCCCGGCCGGATGCGAACCTGCCAAACGCGCGCGTGCATGGAGCCCTCCCGTCTGTTGCCAGGAAGTAATTGGCTGGCATCCTAACTCCGCCGCCGGGCAGTGTAAACAGCACGCCCCGCGGCGCGGATGGCGGGCGGTGTACAATGCGCCCGCTGGCGGCCGGGGAGAACCGGATTCGGGGGGCGGGTGAGCGCAATGAGCGCAGGCAAAAGCGAAGGGTTGAAGGCATTGCTCGCCGCGCGCGATTTTCTATTCGCGGCGCGGGAAGACTACGGGCGCGCGCGGCGGGAGTTCCGCTGGCCGCAGCTTACTGCGTTCAACTGGGCGCTCGATTATTTCGATGAGTTGGCCCGGGGCAATCAAACCACGGCGCTGTGGATTGTGGGCGAGGACGGCGCGGAAACGAAAATCAGTTTCGAGGAAATGGGGCGGCGGTCGAACCAGGTGGCGCGCTTCCTGCGCCGCCAGGGAGTTCGCCGCGGCGACCGCATCATCCTGATGCTGCCCAATGTGGCGGCCACCTGGGAGTGCATTCTGGCGGCGATGAAACTGGGGGCGGTGGTGATTCCCGCGGCCACGCTGCTGACCACGGAAGACCTGCGGGACCGCCTGGAGCGCGGCAAGGCGCGGCACGTGGTGGCCATGGCCGCAGCAACACAGAGGTTCGCGAAGCTTCCGGGCGATTATTCCCGCATCGTTGTTGGAGGGGCGGACGGCGCCGCATCGGGATGGATCCCCTACGAGCAGGCGTACGACGAGCCGGGGGATTTCACGGCGGATGGCGAGACGGAGGCCACGGATCCTTTTCTGCTCTATTTCACCTCCGGCACGACGGCGCTGCCCAAACTGGTGCTGCACACGCATGAGAGTTATCCGGTAGGCCATCTGGCGACGATGTATTGGATCGGCATCCGTCCCGGCGACGTGCACCTGAACATCAGCTCGCCGGGCTGGGCGAAGCATGCGTGGAGCTGTTTTTTTGCTCCGTGGAACGCGGGCGCGACGATCTTCATTCACGCTTACGGCAGGTTCGACGCGAAGGCCACGCTCTCCACCATCGCGCGCTGCGGCGTGACCACGCTGTGCGCGCCGCCCACGGTGTGGCGCATGCTGGTGCTGGAGGATTTGAAGGCGTATGCGGTGAAACTGCGCGAACTGGCCAGCGCGGGGGAGCCGCTGAATCCTGAGGTGATCGAGAAAGTGCGCCGTGCGTGGAACCTGACCATCCGCGACGGATACGGGCAGACGGAAAACGTGTGCCTGCTGGGGAACTTTCCCGGGCAGGCGGTGAAACCGGGCGCGGTGGGCAAACCTTCGCCGGGCCACGAGATTGTGCTGCTGGATCTCGATGGCAGGGAATCGGACGACGGCGAGATTTCGATTCGACTGGAGCCGCGGCCACCGAGCCTGATGGTCGGTTATCTGGACGACCCCGCGAAGACCGCGAAGGCAATGGAAGGCGGCTACTACCGCACGGGCGACGTGGCGCATCGCGATGCGGACGGCTATTTCACGTATGTGGGCCGCGCGGACGATGTGTTCAAGAGTTCGGATTACCGCATCAGCCCGTTCGAGCTGGAGAGCGCGCTGATCGAGCACGCCTCAATTGCAGAGGCCGCGGTGGTGCCCAGTCCGGACCCGCTGCGCTGGAGCGTGCCGAAGGCGTTTATCGTGCTGAAGCCGGGCATTGAGCCCTCACGCGAGGCGGCCGGCGAAATCTTTCAGTTCATCCGCGGGCGCCTGGGGCCCTACAAGCGGATCCGGCGGATCGAGTTCTCCGAGCTGCCGAAGACGATTTCAGGGAAGATTCGAAGGGTGGAGTTGCGCGGCGTGGAGCAGGAGGCGCGGAAACATGACGGCCGGCGTCCCGCCGAATTCTGGGAAGAGGATTTTCCCGAACTAAAGCAGTAACAGGGTTTTTATCCGACCCACTTTCATCGAGGTGAGAAGACCGCGGCTTCGATACCCTTGCCGGCGATAAGTCGCGGCGGAGACTTGGAATTTTCAGGATCCAGGAAAAACAGATTGTCTTCGGAGCGCGGCTGGCGTGTGGTTGAATCCCGCAAGCCGGCCGTACAGATCGCGGAAATGTACTTGCCGTCCGGAGACCAGGAGAGGCTGTGGCACGAGAGGCGCAAGTTTTCCCCGTACGGGCCCATTCGAGTCCCATCCCGATTCAAGACGAAGACACGAGGAACCACTTGTGAACTTACCGATCCGACGGAAAACTCTTCGTCCGCCAGCGGGCGTTCTTCCGTAAAAGCCAGCCTTGTGCCATCGGGCGACCAGGCAAAAGACGGCCATTCGCGTTCGCTGCCGGCAACCACGTGTACGCCGGAGCCGTCCGATTGGCAGATGACAAGTTCCCAGCTCTTGCCCACATGAGCGATGTAGGCGATTTGCTTCCCGTCCGGCGACCAGAGAGGATCCCAGCCATCCTGGACCAGCACACGAGGCGGTGTGCCCTCCGCTACCGGCACCACACACAGGAAACCTTGATAAACGCCCAGGCGAATTTCCGAGGTGCAGGTGTATGCGATCCGCGAGCCATCCGGAGACCAGGAGGGAGCGGCTGCCCGCTTGACGAGCAGACGCGGGGATCTGTGGGACATCACGTCGATCAGATAGACCGAGCTTTCGATGATTCCGCTTCCGTCCGCAGAAGGGCCGAGGAACACGCCTCCCACGGCGAGTGTCCTGCCATCCGGAGACCATGCGAGCGTGGGCGGACGGCCGAATTGAAAGCCGGCAAGATGCCGGCGATTTGTGCCACCGGCATCCATGATCATGACTTCCGAAGTGGTCCAACGCTTTTTGTCCGCCGTGGTGCGTTCATCGAGATGAATGTAAGCGAGGGTGGCGCCGTCCGGGGACCATGCCGGGGAGTAACTCCGGTCATCGGTGGTCAACTGAACCTCTTTCCCCGGTTCTTCGGCGCCGGCCACAAAGATGTTGGTAGATTTTGGCGCATCAAAAACGGCGTCCGGGTAA
>DATIYQ010000327.1:0-8747 GCA_035517515.1 Binatia bacterium | reverse complement strand
GTACGCCCCCGCATACGCCGGCCTGGCGGATGCTTACAGTCTGCTGGCGAACTATAGTGTGCTCGCGCCGCGCGAGGCTTTTCCGCGCGCCAGCGCCGCGGCGCGCAAGGCGCTCGAACTCGACCCTTCATCCGCGGAGGCCCACACCGCACTCGCCTACGTAAAACATCATTACGACTGGGACTGGCCCGGTGCGGAAGCTGAGTTCCGTCGCTCGCTCGAATTGAACTCCAACAATCCCATCACCCACCTGCGATATGCGGAGTACCTTTCCACCGCCGGCAGGCATGATGAGGCCATCCGCGAAGTGCGCCTCGCCCACGATCTTTCGCCTCTCTCGCTGGTCATCAGTTCGAACATCGCCCGGCTCCTCTACCTGGCTCGCCGCTATGACCAGGCCATTACCGAAGCTCAGCAAATCCTCACCGTGAATCCAAACCGTGGATACACGCGCATACATCTGGCGTTCTCGTATGAGGAGAAAGGTGATTGCGCTGCGGCGCTCATGGAGATGAAGCAGGCTGTGGTCCAGATCGGGAGAGGCGATGGGCCCGGGCTGGCTCACATCTACGCCAAGTGTGGCCAGCCGGCACAGGCGCGCCAGATCCTCGCCGAGCTCGAACAGCCCTCGTCGGATGGCGTGCAGGACCGTTTCTGGATTGCCGGTGTCCATGCCCAACTCGGCGAGAAGGACCAGGCTTTTCAATGGCTGGACAAGGCTTACGAGGAACACGACTTCTTCCTGGTTTTTGCGAATGTATCGCAGTACATGGATCCCTTGCGCGCGGACCCGCGATTCGAGAAGATGCTCGCGAAAATCGGCCTGCACTGATCTGCCGCTCCGGACCGCATTCCCTGGGACCGGCTTCAAATGAAGCTGAAAATCCAAATCGGCGGAAGGACCCGCGACCTGGAACTCAGGCGCGAAGGCCGGCGCCTGCATGCGAGGCTCGATGGCCGCGCGGTGGAAGCGGACGCGGTGGAAATCGGTCCCGGCCAGTACTCGATCCTGCTGGAAGGGGCGTGCTGCGAAGTGGGCGTGGAAGCGGCCGCGGCGGGACTGATCGTTTCCATCGCCGGGCGCCGCATGGAAGCGCGGGTAGTGGATCCGCGGCGCTGGCGCGGGGCCGGACGCGGCGCCGGGGTGGAAGCGGAAGGGCGCCAGCAAGTGCTCGCGCCCATGCCCGGAAAAGTGGTTCGCGTGCTGGTGATGCAGGGCGACAAGATTGAAGCCGGGCGCGGCCTGCTGGTGGTCGAGGCGATGAAAATGCAGAATGAGATTCGCTCGCCGAAGACCGGCACGGTCGAGCGCCTGCTGGTGGCCGAAGGCCAGGCGGTGAACGCGGGCGAAGTGCTGGCCGTGGTTTCCTAGCCGCACCGTCCCGTGGATTGGGGAAAGCACCCGGTCCCTGCCGGGCGGCCGTCTGCGCCACCCTGGCAACGGCAATTCTCCATCCAGCCCGAATCACAAACTGTGGGGTGCCAAACTCCGGAGAATTGGCGCTACACTACGGCACCACTCTCCTTGAAAGGAGGGAATCGACATGGAAGGCGTGACCCTAATCGTCCTGGCGGTAATCGTCGTCTTCGTGCTGATGGTGGTGGGCGGCAGCTTTTTCACCGTCAACACCGCCGAGCGCGCAGTGGTGGAGCGCTTCAACAAATTCGACCGCGTGGCTGAACCCGGGCTGGCGTTCAAGCTGCCGTTCATCGAAACGACGCGCAAACTGGATATGCGCGTGCAGCAGGTGGCCATACCCATCGAAACCAAGACCAAGGACAACGTGTTCGTCAAGATCCCGGTGGCGGTGCAGTACCAGGTGCTGCCGAACAAGGTGTTCGAGGCTTACTACAAATTAGCGGCTCCGCAGCGGCAGATCGAGGCCTACGTGTACAACGTGATTCTGGGCCACGTGCCCAAGATGGACCTGGACACCGCCTACGAGAGCCAGCAAGACATCGCCCTGGCGGTGAAGAAAGAGCTGGACGCGACCATGGAGACGTTTGGCTACCTGATTGTGAAAGCCCTGGTGACGGATATCATTCCGGCGGAGAAAGTGAAAAGCGCGATGAACGACATCAACGCGGCGCGGCGGGAGCAGGAGGCGGCGCTGGCCAAGGGCGAAGCGGCGCGCATCATGGCGGTGAAAAACGCGGAAGCCGAGGCGCAATCGAAGAAACTGCAAGGGGAAGGCATCGCCAACCAGCGCAAGGCCATTATTGACGGCCTGCGCGAATCGGTGGAGACGTTTACCCAGGCGGTTCCCGGCTCCCGCGCGGAAGACGTGATGATGCTGGTGGTGATGACGCAGTATCTGGACACGCTGAAGGAAATCGGCGCGTCCTCCCGCTCCAACACCATTCTGATCCCGCACACGCCGGGCGCGCTGGCCGACCTCTATTCCCAGATTCGCAGCGCGGTGTTGATCGGAAATGAAACCGGAAAGCTTACGCCTCCGGGAAAGTGAAGCATTCCGGGGTCAGGGATTGGCGGGTGCGGCCGGGGGCTTTGCGCTGCTGGCCGGAACGCGGCCGGCGGACTCCAGCACCTGCCGGGCGTAGAAATTCTCCACGCGGGCTTCTTCCCGGGCCACGGCGATGTAGGCGGCGCGCAAGAGTTGCTCGCGGCTGTTGCGCAGAGTGCTGCGGATCGCTTCTTTCACCTGGGGATCGGCCGGCGAGCGTTGCCCGGCGCCCTCGCGGGCAATCAGCTTCAGAATGCGGTAGCTGCCGTCGCGGGTGTGAATCACCGGGCTCACCTGCCCCGGACGCAGCGCCAGGACCGCCCGGCTGAGTTCCGAGGTTTCCTGCCGCGGGTTGCGCAGGGAAGATTCCGGCATCCAGCCCAAATCACCCCCGGTGGCCGAGTTCGCAGGATCTTCGGAATAATCCATGGCCACCTGCGCGAAGTCGGCGCCGGCATCGATGGCCTTCAAGAGGGCTTCCGCCTTTTTCTGGGCCTGGGCGTCGCTGGTGGCATCGTCGTTCTTGCGGTTGCGGAGCTGGCGGTCTTTCACCGGGGTGACCAGAATCTGGGCCACGTGGAACTGGGGTTCGGCCACGTTGAACTTGCTCTGATTGGCGGTGTAATAGTCGTTGATGTCCTGGTCGGTGATGGTGATCTTGCTGACCACCTCGCGGTTGACCAGTTTCTGGATGGAAAGCTGCTCGCGCAGGGAGCGCTTCTGGTCGTCTACGGTGAGCCCGCGCTCGCGGAGCTGCTTTTGAAACTCCTCCTCGGTGTAGGGGCTTTTCAGCTCGGTGAACTTGTCTTCCACCTCACCGTCGCTGGCCTCCAGGCCCTGCGCGCGGGCGCGCTCCAACAGAATCTCGTTGTTCACGAGCTCATCAATGATGTTGAGCTTCAGCAGCGCGGCTTCTTCCGCGGAGGGCTCCTGGCCCTGCTGCATCACCAGGGTGCGGAAATACTTGTCCACTTCTTCGTGCTTGATTTCGTGGCCGTTTACGCGCGCCCACACGTCGGCCGCAGGCGCTTCGTGCCGGCGGCAGGAGACGCCGGCGGCGAGCACCAACCCCAGCGCAAGACTTGCATAGAGGTGACGGCGCACTGATTCTCCAGGCGGCAGGGCTTCAGGCGGCTTTGGTCACGCGGCCGGATCGCAGGCAGGTGGTGCACACACGCACGCGGCGCGGAACACCGGAAACCACTGCGCGGACATTTTTCAGGTTCGCGTTCCAGCGGCGGCGCCGCGTGTTATTCGCGTGGCTCACCACGTTTCCGTAACTGGGGCCCTTACCACAGAGCTCACACCGATGGGCCATTACACACTCCCGATGAACCAGGATTTACCAGGGAACGATACATACTAGCAGATTTCCCCTTTGCCGGATACCCCATCCCTGGTTCAGGGGCTGAGCTTTTCGAGTTGCCGGGAGGCGGCTTCGATCAGGGCAGACTCCTGCTCGAGCGCCTGAGCGACCCGGAGGATTTCCTGATCCGCCTCGGCATAGCGCTTCTGCTCGATGCCTTCGCGAATTCCGGGCATGGTTTTTACGTCGTAGCCGGAATAGACGCCCGGCGCATAGATGAGGTGCTTGTACCAGGGCCGCCGGGGAAGTCCATCCGCGCTGGTGAGCCGGCGCTCGCTCTGGATGAGCTGGAGATTGAGGGCCTGAAGCGCGGCGGAGCTGGCCTGCGCGCCCAGCGCCGCCCGGCTCTGTGCCAGGGCCTGGCGGTAGTGCTCCGCGCTGCGGGTGAGCGCGTCCAGGGCGTTCTCCAGCGGCGCGAAGTTCAGGTAGGGCGGGGCCTGCTCCCGCGCTGGGGCCACGGTGGGACGCCGCGGATCGAGGGTGGCCTGAAACACTCCCTCGTCCAGTTCCTTGTCGCGTTCGGCAATGGCGGCCTGCTGGTCCGCCAGGAGTTTCTTCAGCTCCGTGGAGTACTGCCGCATGGTGTCCGCGAAATCCACGAAGTCAAAGGGCAGCACTTCCGCGTCCGCCAGGCGCATCACCGCGGTGCCCGCGGTCTGGGCCATGGCCCGGCCGTAAACGAAATCGCCGTCGGAGAAATGCGTGTACCAGTAAAAGTCGTCGTAGATCGAGTGATAAATTCCCTGCTCGTCTTCACCGCCATAGCCCAGGTTCAGAGAAGCGATTCCCAGATGATCCAGAAAAGCGGTGAAATCGGTGCCCGAGCCCAGGGCCTCGAGACGCAAGTCCGCCCGCTGGCGCAGCTCTTTGCGCTGGTCCGGGGAGGCGGCCGCGGCGATCCCGGCGAGCTGCATGCGGCGCCACACGCTCATTTTGGTTTCCGGATCTTCAATGTCGCGGGCCACGCCGTTGACGAATTGCTCGAGGGTGTGGGATCCGCCCATGTTCAGCAGGCCGCGGTCATTGGTGTCGCTGTTGATGTACACCGCGGCTTTTTGCCGCAGCTCGTCTGCGTGTTGCTCTGCCCACTCGGTGGAGCCCAGCAGCATGGGCTCTTCGCCGTCCCACGCGGAATAGAGGATGGTGCGCCGTGGCCTCCAGCCCTGCTTGTAAAGCAGGCCCAGGGCGCGAGCTTCTTCCAGCAACGCCACCTGGCCCGAGACCGGGTCCTCTGCTCCATTCACCCAGGCGTCGTGGTGGTTGCCGCGGAGGATCCACTCATCCGGCGCCGCGCTGCCCGGAATCTTCGCAATCACGTCGTACACCGGCTTGATGTCCCAGTTGAACTCCAGCTTCAAGTGAACCGTGGCTGGGCCGGGCCCGGTGTGATAGGGAATGGGCAGGGTGCCGCGCCAGGCGTCCGGAGCCATGGGCCCGTGGAGTTGCGCCAGCAACGGCTGGGCGTCGCCATAGGAAATGGGCAGCACGGGAATTTTCGTGATGCTGGGGGCATCCTTCAGCGCCAGGCGTTTGGCCTCTGGCGTGGCGCCCACATTCGGCGTGAGCGGATCGCCGGGCCAGGACGACGCGAAATCCATGACGCTGCCGCGCTGCACGCCGTCTGGATTGCGCATGGGACCCTGAGGGAAAACATCGTCGCGGGTGTAGCCATCGTCGTGGGGTTCGGAATAAATCAGGCAGCCGATGGCGCCATGCTCCGCGGCCACTTTCGGCTTGATGCCCCGCCAGGAGCGATAGTACTTGGCAATCACAATGGCGCCTTTCACGGAGACGCCCAGCCGCTCCAGCTTTTCGTAGTCCTCGGGCAGGCCGTAGTTGACGAACACCACAGGTCCGGTGACATCGCCGTCAATCGAATAGGCGTTGTAGGTGGGGAGTTGCTCGCTTTTCTGGTTCGAGGTGGGATCCACGGCCAGCGCCGGCTCCTCCAGCTTTGCCGTGAACTTTGCCGGCGCGACCATCTCCAGCACGCGGACCTTGGGAGTGGGGAACAACACGTCAAAGCGTTCGATGTGCGCGTCCCAACCCCATTCCTGGAAGCGGGCCAGAATCCATTCCGCGTTCTCCTTGTCGTAGGCGGAGCCCACGTGATGCGGGCGCGCGCTCAGCCGGCGCATGTTCTCCCGGAGCGTAGCCGGTTCCGGGATGGCGCGGAGCTTCGCCTCCCACTCGCGCTCCGCACGGCTGGACTGGGGGCCGTATCCTGCCAGAACCACATCGTCGGCCCGGAAGGCTTGCGTGGGAACGGCCAGGGCACACACCAGAGTGATCGCAGGAATTCTTCGCATGATCCCCCCCATCGAAAGGCGCCCATTATAGCCTCAGCGGGCCAGGAAGGGCCGGCGGTTTTGCAGCGGCCGTGCCGGCTCCCGCCGAGATTGATTTTGGCTGCGTAGAAGGGTAGCCTCACCTTTTGCCGAGCGGCCGGGGGCTTCGTGGCAGACGCCAGGAAAACGTCCAACGAGAAAGGCCCGTTGATCGTCGTGGTGGACGACGATCCGGCCACACTCCGCATCGTGGAATTGCTGCTGGATCGCAACGGCTACGCGGTGAAGACCGCGAACTCGGGCGAAAACGCGCTGACCCTGCTGCGCGAGACGGTTCCCGCGGCCATGGTCCTGGACGTCAATATGCCCGGCATGAGCGGATTCGACGTCTGCCAGATCATCAAGCGCGATGAGCGCTACGAAAAGATTCCGGTGATCCTGCTGACCGCGCAGAGCGCCCCGCAGGACTTCAAGACCGGACACGATGCCGGCGCGGTGATCTACATGGTGAAACCCTTCAAGCCGGAGCGCCTGCTGCAAGTGATCCGCCTGCTCATTGCTCCGCCGGCCTGAAGCCGAAATCCGAAGTTCGAAAATCGATCACCGGCCCGGTGACTGATCTGCGAGCGTTGGATTTCGATTCTCGAGCTAGTGCGGCGCCACCGCTCCGCTGGCCTGCTTCTCTCCCGCCTTCTGCGCATAGAGCGCCTGGTCGGCGCGCTCCAGCATCTGTTCGGGGGTTTCGCGGGGATCAAATCCCGCCGCCCCGGCGGAAAAGCGCACGGAAATCGAAGCGCCGCGGTACTCCACTTCCAGGCCGGTGAGCCGTTTGATCAGCCCGGGTATCTGGTCCTCCGGGCACTCCGGCAGAACGACCAAGAATTCATCTCCGCCCATGCGCACCGGGATGTCGGAGACACGCACGGAACGGCTCAAGCGCTTTGCGAACTCCTTGAGCACCAGGTCGCCGGCGAGGTGGCCGTGCCTGTCGTTGATTCGCTTGAAATCGTTGAGATCAATCAGCAGCACGGTGAGCGGGTGCCCGTAGCGTTTTGAGCGGTCTGTTTCCGCCAGCAAGCGCTGCTCGGCAAAGCGGCGGTTATACAGGCCGGTGAGCGCATCCACCATGGCCAATTGGTGGTATTCATTGGCCCGCAGCCGCAGGCCGGCCATCATCTCGATCTGTTCGGCCAATTGTCCGCGCAGCCGCTTGATCAGGATCTGCTGGTAGATGGTGTAGAGATTGAAAATGAGCACCAGGCCCACCAGTCCGCGCACGGCCTGCTCCAATTCAAACTGGAACGCGGAAAACGGATCGGCCATCAGGGTGGGCAGCGACATACTGACCACAGCCACGGTCAGCAGCAGCATCACCACCACGGCCGCGGACCACAGCCACCAGTCGTGCCGCTCCAGGCGATCGAGGGAACGCCGGATGCGGCGCATCTCCTCCATGCCGGTTTCGATGGCGCTCTCGGGATGCATGTGTGGATTCGCGGCCGCACCCGCGCACAAATACTTCGAGCGCGCGGGGCACCGCTCTGCTGAATTCTTCGGCGGGCGCTGGGAATCCTTTATGCGCGGGCGGCGGGTTGAAGCTCACTCCGCGGCGGGCATGCGTTCGCGCTTGATGCGGGCTACAAAGCGGTCCGCACGCTGCGTGGGACGCGGCACGCGGCTGCGTCCCGCAGGCTCGCCGGCCTCCAGCGTCAAGGCGATGGCCCGCTCGAGCGACAGGCCATGCCCTATTGAGATGTACATCGGCCGGGAGCCAGCGCGGGTGCGCAGGGCCGCGCCGATGCGCTCGCCCTGGTGGAGCAGCGGCGACCAACACCCGCGCTCGCGGCCGGGCTCCGCGTGCTCGCCAATCAGCCGGGACTTCGCGCAGCCGATGGTGGGCAGATCCAGGAGCACGCCCAGATGCGAAGCCAGCCCGAAGCGCCGCGGATGGGCATACCCCTGCCCATCGCAAAAGATCAAGTCCGGGGCGCGCCGCAGCCCGCCCAGCGCCGCCAGGATCGCGGGGATTTCCCGGAAGCTGAGCAATCCAGGAACGTAGGGAAAGGTGAGCGGGCAGCACGCGGCGGCCGATTCGATTTCCTGCCAGTCAGGATAAGAAAACAGCACCACGCCGGCGATGGCCACGCCGCTCTGCCCGTGGAGGTCAAAGGCCAGGTCCGCGCCGGCGACAAAATGAAGCCGCCGCGCGGGAAGCGAGCCGCGCCGCACCACCCGGCTGCGCCAAGTCTGCTGCAAGTCGCGCCCTTCGGCCGGGGTCAGGTCCCAGCGATGCAGGCGCAAGGCTTCGCGCGGATCTCTCACGCCGGTGAACGTAGCACAGACAATCCGGTGTGTGCTCGCCGCACGGTCCACCGCCCGCCAGGGCCGCGAGCGGCCGGGGATACCGAAGCCATCCGGCCTCTTTTTTCGCTTTCCGGGCCGCTTCCGGGGCTATAATCCGCGCGTTACCGTCTTGGAAACCTGCCCGGCGGCCTGGGGGCTGCCGCATGGGGAGAAGCAGATGGCCCTGAACATTGAACGCCGCACCTCCGGCGAGATTGTGATTTTGGATTTGAAAGGGCGCGCCACCATCGGCACGGAGGCGGATCGCCTGCACGACGCGCTGCG
>DATIYQ010000326.1:0-4654 GCA_035517515.1 Binatia bacterium | reverse complement strand
GCGTCCGATTTGTGCCTGCGCCACCCGCCGGACAGAGACACAGTGTGCAGGGGGAGACCCCCTC
Source organism: Binatia bacterium (assembly GCA_035517515.1). Classification (GTDB taxonomy): domain Bacteria; phylum Acidobacteriota; class Terriglobia; order Acidiferrales; family UBA7541; genus JOPF136. Next base: position 4,590 of record DATIYQ010000326.1, on the reverse strand, counting down.
ACTCGCGCACGACGGGGCGCGAATGGGGCACCCGGCTCCTTTCTTCCGAGCCTTGGTCGTTCCATCGGCAACCAAGTTTGCTCGGCAGAAGGAGCCGACGCCACCCCTATCCTCGCTTACGAATGCGGGACACGATCAGGTAAAATTCCTGTAGCCCCTCTTGGTCCCCGGTAAAGCCCAGGCTGAGCCGTCCCGTAGAATAGCACCGGGATGACAGGAGTTGCGTGGCCGGAAGGTGGAGGAGGTCTCGTAGTTCGGTCCCGCCGAAGCATTGAATGCGCTCGTCCCCCACCAGGATAGCGTGCTCCTCGATGTTTTTCAGGCCATGACGCTCCAGCCTTTGCCGCTCCTGCCTTACCACGGCGTTTAAGTCATGAAAAGGAAATCCACGGACGCTTATGGATATAACGTTGCCCCCGCCCAAGGGATCGACGCTTTGCGCGGGCCGGGTATCCAATAGAGTAATCATCCCCTCGTTTCGATCGATCTCAGGTAACCAGTGGTCCGGCACGGGCACGGTATAGTCTCCGATAACGGCGCTTGAGCCGTGCCGCCAGTGCCACAAGGTCGCCGACACTTGTGCTCGCCTGCTGTAGAGGGGCACAGCGACTAAGACAAATCCAAGCAGGATGGCGAAGTCTAGCGCGATTCGTTTCAATGGAATGACTCTTGTGAATCTATGAATGCGATGAGGGCGGGTGGCCGGGGTACTCCCCCGTGCGTCTTACCAGCGCGCATCGATGAGAAGATACCACTTCAGAAACTAACCGGCGAGGATTGAGACGCGGGGCACCCCCGCCCTTAGCTCTCCCTTGCGGGCTTGGCCTCCCGCCCTGCAAGTTGCATGCCGACAACTAAATTGTCACCAAATAGCTTTGGACCCGCTCCGAGAATCTTTTGCGGCCGGGCAAGAATCTCAGGAGGAAGCCGGTCCTGTCCGCTGGGCCCAGTAGATTGCACAATCAGAATGCCACCGCGCAGGAGGCGAACCTTGTACTCGCGTGCCCAGGGGTCAACCAGCAGTGCCGGACCAACGCCAGCTTTGGTGAACTCAGCCCGGGTGCCGGGAATCGTGCCGGTTTTCGCCCAATAGTCGCCGCATGCGCTTAGAACGATTATTTGAGCAAGCATGCTCCGGAAGTAAAGCGCATGCAATTCAAGGGTTCGCGAGTCCGTGGCGCGCCCGACGTGGGCGAGGTTTTCGAACATCGGCGCGGAGATTACAACTTCGAAGGCGTTGGGTAAGCGCTTCATTTCGCGCTCGAACCGGTGAAGGGCCAGGGCGAGCCAGATGAGACCGGCTAGTAGGACAATAAGCGCAGCCAGGCGAGATTGGGCGCGCCACCCGCTCTCTGGCAAAATCCTCATTCCCATGCTTCGTTACCAGCCAGCATCGAGAGTCCGGGCGGGTGGCCGTGGCTCCTCGTCCCGAGTGTCTTTCGACTCCCACACTTCGTGGGATGATACCACCGCAATAGTTCACCGTACAGTTATAAAAGGGGGTCCCAGATGAGGAAACGACCTACTGCTGTTCCACCCGCCGACCCCTACTCGCAGAGGGCCATTTTCAACTTTTTCAGGTCGATCCCGACGGCTTCGCCCGCAGACGAAACCCCTACTCCGTTCGAATCAAAATTGTAGAATTGTTCGTCGGTCGATATCTTGACCCTGATCCTCGTGGAATTCGCAGCTTGATCCGATTTGTGGATCAGACCGACGATTTCATCGGCCTGTCTTTCGTTCTTGATGGCAACGATCTTAAAGGCCATCTTCTCTATGTTCTCGGCAGTTACAGGAGTGTATGTCTCTACTTGTGGCGGGACCCAAAAGACCTCGAAATTCTTAAGCCCTTTGCCTCCAGCATACTGCAAGCTGAACATCGTCAAGACAGAAATCACACATAGAACTCGCATGGTGTTTGCCTCAATTCGTATTCCGTACGTTCCGCCAGTCCAAAATCACCCAGGGTGCGGCAACCACCCGCGGCCGCGACACCCGCCCAGCCGCCACACTGAGTCATTTCTTATTTTGCCGCCGCGGCCTCCCACCAGGAACAGGAGCGAATCGGCCAATTCTTGCATCTCTAGAATGCCTCACCGTCATCCCAGGAGAATTCGACACCACCGCCGGCCAGATATAAGAAGGCATTCCACTTCTCTAAGAAGAATCTGTATGCAGTGGCGTTCCGTGGGAGCGTCGGCAGTAAACGATCAACCACTGCATTCTGCCCAGCTTTGACAGAGTCACCATCCACCTTCAGGTGTGAGCCGCTTGGAACGAAAGAGTAGTTGGGGTCCGGAGGCTCGATGAAAAACAGATAGACCGGTGCTACCTGCAGCCTTCCGGGGCAGTAGAGTTCGGGATCGGTAGCATCGGGTCCACCTGTGAGCAGGTCCATCCGTATCACGACGGATCGCCCTATGAAATCGAAGATGATTTCCCGGATTGCGGCGTCGTGAAATCCGTTGGGAAGTTTTCGCTCGAGCTCCTCGAAACTCATCTTACACCGCTCCTGCGATGGCCCGCTCATAGCGCTGGAACCAGTTTGCGCAGGGGCAATAATCTACTGGCCTCACTTACGACCGAATAGACTACGACAAACACATGGATCGCCGTTGCAACCTTCTTGACCATTTCGGCGGGTGGCCAGCGCTCCTCGTTCTGGTTTCCTCTTGACCCCCACGCACCGTGGGATGATACCACCGCAATAGTTCACCGTGCGGTTATGGGACGGGGACGCCATGTCCTTCCCTGTGGCTTCTGCGGGAAGTGGGCGTATTTCAGGAGACAAGCAGGTCCCTGGCCCACACACCCCGGGGCTCGGGATAACGTCCGGGTGGGCGTGTCATGCGGAGTGCGCGGGGCAGGCGCGTCAGCCAGGGAGGGCGGGGCGCTCCGGCGAAGTATAGGCGTCGAGGATGGCGGAGGCCAGGGCGACCACAATCGGCCCCATGACGAAGCCGAGAAAGCCGAAGGCGCTGATGCCGCCCAGAATGCTGAGCAGGACCAGCAAGGCGTTCATTTGTGTCCGGCCGCCGAGCAGCATGGGGCGGACAAAATGCTCGAGGGCCCCGGCGACTCCCGCGCACACCACGACCACCACGGTGGCCCGGCCATATTGTCCGTTGGCCGCCAGCCAGAGGGCCGCGGGAGCCCAGACCAACCAGGCGCCGATGAGCGGCAGCAGCGCCAGCAGGCCCATCAACGCGCCCCAGAAAACCGCGGAGGGCAGGCCGACGAAGACGAAGGCCAGCGCTCCCAGCAAACCTTGAATCGCGCCAATCAGCAGGCTCGCGGTGACGCTGGCGAAAATCAGGTCGCGGGTCTGCGCGGTGATGCGGACGCTGCGTTCGGGATCGAAGGGCAGAAGATAGCGCGTGCGGGCCACGAGCCGGGGACCATCCCGGAAAAGGAAAAACAGGGCAAAGAGAAGGACGAAGACTTTCAGGGCCACGCCGGCTGCGTCGCGCAACGCGCCGCCGGCAACCTGCGTGAGCCAATGCGCCACCCAGGTGGCGCCGCTGCCGGCCAGGATTACCGGGTCGGTCTCCAGTCCGGGCATGCCGTGAGCTTTCAGCCATTCCAGGAATTGGCGGACGCTGGGCGGGAGGCGGGAGCTCCAATCGCCGCCGGATTGCAGGAAGCGAAGGGCGGCGGCCGCCTGGCTGACCAGTCCGCCGGCCAGCGCCAGCGCCGGCCCCACCACGAGCACGGTCACACCCGCGGTGCTGAGCGCGGCGGAGCGCACCGTGCCGAACCGGCGCACCAGAGATTCATGCGCGGGATAGAAGCACACCACCAGCACAGCGGCCCAGCCCAGCGGCTGGAGAAACGGCTCGAAAACCTGATAGGCCAGATAAAACACCAGAATCACTGCTCCGTAAAAGAGCAGCGATTCGATGCGCCCCTGGCTGTGTGCGTCCTGCATCTCTCCAGCAGCCTTATCCGCTTATACTAATGCCGGCCCGGCACGCCGGGCACTGCGCGCCACGGGAGCGGTGCTCCTGGCGGGGACGCGCGCTGCCGCGGTCGGCCGCGAATTCCGCGAAAGCGGAACCGCGGGACGCGGTGGCGGCCCGCACGGCGGCAGTCCGGTAAAGGTGCACTCCATCCATTCCTCGATGCCATCTTCGCCAGCGGCGCCGGGCACGCAGAGCGGCGCGCGCCAGTTCCGGCTGCTGGTGGTGCTCGGGCTGATCAACTTCATCAACTTCGCGGACCGGCTGGTCATCGTACCTCTCTTCCCGCTGCTGCGCGACGAATTCTCGCTCACGGATGCGCAGCTCGGCACGCTGCAAACCGTGCTGCAAATCGTGCTGGCGCTGGCCACGGTGCCGTTTGCGCTGCTGGCGGACCGCGTGAATCGCCGCGCGATCATTGCCGCGGGGGTGATGGTGTGGAGCGTGGCCGCGCTGTGCAGCGGACTGGCCGGCACGTACATGACCCTGCTGTGCGCGCGGGCGCTGGTGGGAATCGGGGAGGCGGCTTACGCGCCCGCGGCGCAATCGCTGATCTCCGGAGAATTCGCGCCGCAATTGCGGGCGCGCGCGCTGGCGGTGTTTGCCGCCGGGATGCTGATTGGAGGAGCCG
>DATIYQ010000325.1:0-5083 GCA_035517515.1 Binatia bacterium | reverse complement strand
TGGTGGAAGACGAAGAGCAGGCCATCCGCGCGGCCAATGATTCCCCCTTTGCGCTTGGGGCCAGCGTGTGGACCGGCAGCGGCTTGCGCGGGCAGCGCGTTGCCGCCCAGCTTCGCGCCGGCAGCGTGATGATCAACGACGTGGCCAGTTATTTCGGCATTTGCGAGGCCCCGCACGGCGGCTGGGGCGCATCCGGCTGGGGCCGCACCCATTCGCGGGCCGGATTCGACGAGTTGGTGCGCCTGAAATATGTGGACCGGGACGCGCTTCCCGGAGTGCCAAAAGCCTGGTGGTATGGGTACAATCAGGCGCTGCTGGAATCCGCGGGGCAAATGATGGAGACGCTTTTTGCGCCGCGCTGGTCCAGGCGCGTGCGCGCCGCGGCAAACAGCGCCCGCGTGTTGTGGCGGCGCGGCAGAGTGTGAGTGTCGCGGGTGAATGCGGAAGGGCAGTTGTCCTGCTCCCGCAGCAGCGCGAGACAGGCCGCACTGCCTGTTCCACCGGAATCCTCGAGGGGGAGACATGACCGAAAACGCCGCGCCGAATGCCGCGCCCAGTGCCGCTCCGGAAGAAACCCCGAAGGCGCCGCTCAAGGTAAAGGTGCGCAAGCCGCACCTGCGCGCCTGCGACGAGAAAGACGCCAAAGGCCAATGCTGCTGCGGCCACCTCAAGCGCTGGTATGACTATCCCGCCGAGGTGGAAGCGCTGGTCGGGAAGAACGCGGAGGTCTATCGCTGCGAAAACTGCAAGACGCTCTACCGGCCGAATCCCAAGGAAATGCCGCGGAGCTATACGCAGCGGTATTAAGTGGGAGAGACATTCCTGTCTGTCTCCCTTTTGCATTCCACCAGCGCTCGGGGGAGAAAGGCAAGAATCCCTGTCCCACCGGACACATGTGAACTTCAACGACTACATCTACGACTGGAACACCGTCGAAGGGCCTGAGATCCGCCCCGGCCGGCGCGTGATGCTGGCCGATGAAACCCTCCGCGACGGCCTGCAGAACCCCTCCGTCCGCAATCCATCCATCGAAGACAAGCTCAAAATTCTCCACCTGATGGAGGCGCTGGGAATCGAATCCCTGGATATCGGCCTTCCCGGCGCGGGTCCGCGCGCGCGCGAAGACACGCTGCGCCTGGCGCGGGAGATTGTGCAGTGCCGGATGAACATCCGGCCGTACGCCGCGGCGCGCACCCACCAGGACGATATCCGGCCGGTGGCGGAGATTTCCCAGCAGGCCGGCATGGCCATCGAGGTGGCCATGTTCCTCGGTTCCAGCCCCATCCGCCGTCTGGCGGAAGACTGGACCGTGGATCACCTGGTGAATCTCACCGAGCAGGCCGTGGATTTTGCGGTGCGCGAATCGCTGCCGGTCATGTATGTGACCGAAGACACCATTCGCACCGATCCCGCCACCGTCAAGCGCCTGTATTCCACGGCGCTGGCCCGCGGCGCGCAGGCCATCGTGCTCTGCGACACCGTGGGCCATGCCACCCCGCGCGGCGCCTGCAACCTGATGCGCTTTGCGGTGCAGGAGTTGGTGAAGCCGGCTGGCCGCCCGGTGCGTCTCGACTGGCACGGGCACAACGACCGCGGCCTGGCCGTGGCCAATTCCATCGGTGCGATCCTGGGCGGGGCAGACCAGGTGCACGGCGCGGCCATTTCCCTGGGCGAACGCGTCGGCAATACGGCCATCGAGCTGATGCTGGTGAATCTGCGCCTCATGGGCGTGATTGACCGCGACCTTTCCCGCCTGAAGGAATATTGCGAGCTGGTGGCGCGGGCCACCGGCGTTTCCATTCCACCGAATTATCCCGTGGTGGGCCGTGACGCCTTCCGCACCGCCACCGGCGTGCACGCCGCGGCCATCGTCAAGGCCTACAAGAAGCACGACGTCCTGCTGGCCAATTCCGTGTACAGCGGCGTACCCTCCAATCTCTTCGGCCTGGAGCAGGTGATTGACATTGGTCCCATGAGCGGACGCTCCAACGTGGTCTACTGGCTCGAAAAACGCGGCCTGCCGGCCACTGATGGCGCCGTCGAGCGCATCCTCACCGCCGCGAAGCAGTCTGCCGGTGTGCTGACGGAACAGGAAGTGCTCGCCCTGGCCCATGAGTGAGCCCCGGAAGGCGGAGCGCGCGGTGTTCGGCTCCGGTAAAGAGGACCGGGGGCCAGCCGCCGGAGACGCCGCTGGCCGCGGACAAGGCCGCCGGGCCAATTTGGGACCGAGCCGCCGAACATTTCTCCAGAAAGTCGCCGTTCGCTGGATGCAAGTTTTATCCCTGTACTGTATCCTGCTGGGCGTGGCCCTTCCGTTGCGCATCGCCAAACCATCCTTCGCGCAGGACGGCGCCGCGCGCATCGTTCCCCTGGAAGCCCTGCTGAAAAACCGGCGCGTGGCGCAGGCCCTGGAAAGCGCCGCGGAATTGAATTCCTGGACCACCGAGCAGCAGGTGCGGCTGACCGAGGTTCCGGCGCCCACGTTTCAGGAAGGGCCGCGCGCGGAGCTGCTGCGCAGGATTTTTCTGGAGGCCGGGCTGAAGCCGCGCCTGGATTCGGCCGGCAACGTGGTGGCGGAGCGGCCGGGGAACGGACGGAAGGACGTGGTGCTGATTTCCGCGCACCTGGACACCGTGTTTCCTCCGGGAACGGACGTGAAAGTCAGGCGTGAGGGGCGCCGCATGGCGGGTCCGGGAATCTCAGATAACGGCGCGGGGCTGGCCGCGCTGGCCTGGATGGCACGCATCCTGCACCAGGCGCGCATCCGCACGGAGAGCACGCTGGTGCTGGCGGGCAACACCGGAGAAGAAGGAGAAGGGAATTTGCGCGGGATGCGCGCCCTGGTGCAAAGCTACGGCAGCCGGCTGCGCGCGGTGATCGCCGTGGACGGCGCGGCCACCGATCACATCACCACCAAGGCGTTGGCTTCGCGACGGCTCGAAATTACGCTGACCGGCGCGGGCGGCCATAGCTGGGCGGATTTCGGAATGCCCAATCCTATCCACGCTCTCGCCCGCGGGATCACTCGCTTTCTGGCCACCAAGGTGCCCGATCACCCGCGCACCACCTACAACGTGGGAGTCATCGAAGGCGGCACCGCGGTGAATGCCATCGCCCAGCGCGCCCTGGTGAAAGTGGACCTGCGCTCGGAGTCCGCCGCGGAATTGGACCGGCTGGAGTCCGCCCTGCGCAAAGCCATGGAGGCCGGGGTATCCGACGAAATGGCGGTGGCCCGCGAAGCCGGCCACATCGGCGATCCGCGCATTGACCTCGCCGTTCGCTCCCTCGGGGAGCGTCCCGCCGGCGCGCTGCCGGAAGACTCTGCGCTGCTGGCCGCGGTGCGCCAGGCCGACCGCTATCTGGACAACGAATCCCGCCTGGAACTCTCTTCCACGGATGCCAACATTCCCCTCTCGCTCGGCATTCCGGCCATTTCGCTGGGAGGCGGCGGACGCTCCGGCGGGGCCCACTCGGTCGCGGAATGGTATGACGCCACCGGGCGCGATCTGGGCGCGAAGCGCATCCTGCTGACCGTGCTGGCGGTGGCCGGCATCGAGCCCTGAGCAGGCGCCACCGCCGCGGCCGCCCTCCGGTTTCGAGTTGATCGCGCGCAGCGTTCACAGCGCAACGGAGGACACAACGTGAAACCGGCGAAACGGCACATCAATCTCCCCGCGCGCACCCATTCCTATCCCTTCAGCGATGCCGTGCTCGCCGGAGATACGCTCTATATTTCCGGGCGCATCGGGTTTGATCCCGCCACCGGCAGGCCCGCCGAAAATCCGGAAGACGAAGCGCGATTGGTGCTGGAGGGCATCCAGCACGTCCTCGAAGAATCCGGGATGACCATGGAAGACCTGGTGTCCGTACAGGTCCACTGCCCGGACCTGACGCTGTTTGAAACCTTCAACGCCGCGTATCGCCAGTTCTTCAACGGCCCGCTGCCGGCGCGGGCGTTCTTGGGCTCCGGGCCGCTGCTCTTTGGCGCGAAATTTGAGGTTCTGGGGATCGCCGTGCGGGGCCCGCGCGCTGCAAAGAAAAAACCCGGGAAAAAGAAAGCGGCGCGGCGCAGAGGCCGCTGAGAAGCGCAGCGAGACAAAGCAAGGATCGGGAGACAAGCGGAGAGCAGGCCCGGGGGGGAGCGCGCATTGAACACCCGAGTGAAGGCTGATCTGGGGCTGGCGCTCGCCACCATGATCTGGGGCAGCGCGTTCGCCGCCTCCAAGGCCGGGTTGGATTTCAGCTCCCCGCTGGTATTTGTGGCCGCGCGCTCCGTGGTGGGCGGCCTGGCCCTGCTCTTCGTCTTCCGCGCGGTCCTGCCGCGCATCGGCCGGAGTGAACTGAAAGCCGGCGGGCTGATCGGACTGTTCCTGTTTTGCGGCTTTGCCTGCGTCACCACCGGCATGAATACCACCACCGCGTCCAAGGCCGCGTTCATCAACAGCTTTGAGGCCGTATTGCCCGCCGTGCTCCTGGCGGTTTTCTGGCGGCGGGGCGGTCCGCCCCTGCTGTGGCTGGGGGCCACCGCGGCCCTCGCCGGACTCTATCTGATTAGCGTTCCGCCCGGGGGCCTGGCGGGTCTGAACCGCGGAGACCTGCTGGTGTTCTGTGGCGCGGTGCTCTTTTCCTTCCATACCATCGTGGTGGGATTTCTCACCCCTCATCACGAAGTGGGAGCGCTGGCGCTGCTTCAGGTGAGTACCGCGGCCGTGCTGGGGATTGCCGCCATTCCCTTTCTGGCCGCTTCGGGCATCGAGCGGCCACGGCTGGAGATCGCTCCGGCTCTGCTCGTGGCCCTGGCGGTCAGCGGAGTGGGCTCGCTGGCCATCGGCCTGACCATCCAGACCTGGGCGCAGCGGCACACCCCGGCGTCGCACGCCGCGCTCTTCTTCAGCCTGATCCCGGTGTTTGCTTCCCTGGCATCCTACTTTTTTCTCGGCGAGCGCATGGGGGGCAGGGAAGCGGCGGGGGCCGCGTGCATTTTTGTGGGCGTGCTCACTGCCAGCCTCTCCCGCAGCCGGGCCACGGAAACCGAGGCGGTGGCGGCCGACGCTGCGGAATACGATCTGCGCGGCGGAGTGTA
>DATIYQ010000324.1:0-9675 GCA_035517515.1 Binatia bacterium | reverse complement strand
GGTGGCCGCGGACCAATACGAGTTTCAGATGATTTACGGGATCCGGCGCGATTTGCAGCAACAGATTCGGAATGAAGGCCACGCGCTCCGCATCTACGTTCCCTTTGGAACGGAGTGGTGTCCTTACTTCATGCGCCGGCTCTCCGAGCGGCCTGCCAACTGCCTGTTCGTCCTGCGCAATCTGGCCGCGGAAACGTTCCGTCCCCACGGTTCGAACGGCCGCCGCGAAGCGTGAATCTGGCGCGGGTCAGCGCCCCGCACGAAAGGCATCGAGCGTCCAGTTGTCCCGGCGCTCGTCGTGGCGTAGAACGTAGAGATTTCCGTCGCCCGCGCGAACGCGGAAGTACCGCGCCTCCGGTGAATACCACTGATCATCCACCTCTAGCACCTCATACTCGTGGCCGTGCAGTGTGAAGCGAAGGGGGCGCTCGTCGGCGCGGTGACCCGAATGGCACTCCACAACAACCTGGTTCTCTCCGGGAGTCGGGGGTGAATTGCCGGTGTCTTTCATTTGAGCGGGGGCGCGCCCAGCACTTCCGCATTGTAGGCTGCGCCCAGAAACACCACCAGGGTGCTCAGTTGCAGCCACACCAGCAGACCGATGATCGCCGCCAGCCCGCCATAGACGGGACCGTACGGAGTCCGGGTCATGTACGCGCCGAAGCTGACATTGGCGAGCACCCAGAAAACCGTGGCCAGCACCGCGCCCGGCAGCCCATCGCGGAACCGCCGCACACAAGGCTGCCCGGCACGGTAGAGCAGCGTCAGAATCAGCACGGCAAAGAACCATGCGGTCACTGCGGCAATCACGATCCAGAAAATCTGCATCACCGCGGGAAGTCCAAACTGCCGCGCCAGCCACCGGCGCACCAGCCGGCCGGATACGGTGACCACAACTTCGGCCAGCGACGGAACGATGGCCAGCGCCAGCAAGCCCATGGCTTCCAGGTGCTGCCGCCAAAAGGGCGGGCGGCGCGAACTGGCCTCCATGGCCCGGAAACTTTCCAGCAACACGGACATGCACTGCGTTCCTGCCAGGAGCGTGCCCACCAGACCGATGGTGATCCACTTGGTTGAGTGCACGGCATGCTGGTGCAGGTAGGTAAACAGCAGGTCTCGGCTGCCCTGCGGCAGCATCCAGCGGTCGCGCAGGATTTCTTCAATCACGCTGCTGGCGTCGCGCGAGCCGGCCAGCAACGATATGACCAGCAACAGCAGGGGGAATACGGTAAGGAAGGAATTAAAGGCCAGCGCCTGGGCGTAAAGCCCCGCGCGGGGAAAAACACGGCGCAAAGCCCTGCCGAGGCGGCGGAGAAAGAGCATTCTGGCAATGCCTGCGTCCAAGCGTACATGGGAGGATGCCCGGAAGGGCCGGATTTTGCGCCCGGGGTGCCCCGCGCGCAACGGAGGCCGGTTTGCATTGGACGCGCCAGCTTCCACCCTGTGCCGCCTTGCCGCGCTCCTGCCGGGGCGATAGACTCGAATCCAGGCAGCACACGCCGCCCACAAACTTTGGCATGCGCGGGCGCGTGGAAAGAGGTCCGCTCATGACTCCGCGCACGGAAACAGCCACGAGCCAAAGCGAAGATCTGGTTCGCAAGCACCGCGAGTATCTGTGGCCTTGTGTGGTCAACTACTACCAAAGGCCTCTGGTGGCGGCGCGCGGCTCGATGCAATACCTGTGGGACCTTGAGGGACGGCGGTACCTGGATTTCTTCGGGGGCGTCCTGACCATTTCCGTGGGCCACGCGAATCCGAAGGTGGCGGGGCGCGTGCAGCAGCAGGTTGGCAAGCTGGCGCACTGCTCCACCCTCTACCCGACCGAGGCCATCGTCGCGCTCGCCGAAAAGCTCGCGGAAATTACTCCCGGCGCGCTGCAGAAGAGCTTCTTCACCAGTTCGGGTACGGAAGCGAATGAGGCGGCCATCCTGCTGGCTCGCATGGCCACGGGCAGCTACGACGTGGTAGCGCTGCGGCAGGCCTATTCCGGAAGCTCGCAACTGGCCAAGGGCGTCACGGCACACGCCTCTTATCGCAGAGCCGGAATCATCAGCGTGGGAATTTCCCATGCCCTCAATCCGTATTGCTACCGCTGCCCGCTGGGGCTCACCTACCCGAACTGCGAGGTGGCCTGCGCCAAAGACGTGGAAAACCTGATCCAGACGGCCACCAACGGGGCGCCCGCGGCGTTCATTGCCGAACCCATTCAGGGCGTCGGCGGGTTCATCACTCCCCCGCCGGAATATTTCAAGATCGTCTTCAAGATCGTGAAGAAGTACGGCGCTCTGTTCATCTCCGATGAAGTTCAGACCGGCTTCGGCCGCACGGGAAAGAAATGGTTCGGCATCGAGCAGTGGGAGGTCATCCCGGACATGATCACCTGCGCTAAAGGACTGGCCAACGGCGCGCCGGTGGGAGCCACCATCACCACAGCGGAACTGGCCAATTCCTACCAGGGCATGGTGATTTCCACCTTTGGGGGCAATCCTGTGACCAGCGTGGCCGCGCGCGCCACCATCGAAGTGATTGAAGAGGAAAATCTTCTGGAAAACGCCCACACCATGGGGGCGCACTTTCGCGCCGGCCTGGAGGCGCTCAAGGAAAAGCACGCGCTGATCGGCGAGGTGCGCGGCATGGGCCTGATGCAGGCCCTCGAGCTGGTCAAAGATCGCGGGACCAAGGAGCCGGCGCCACAGGAAACGGTTGCGGTAATGGAACGCGCGCGGGAAAACGGCCTCCTGATCGGCAAGGGCGGCCTGTATGGCAACGTCCTGCGGCTGGCTCCCATGCTCAACATTTCGCGGGCCGACGTGGAGGAAGCGCTGCGCCTCCTGGATCGCTCCTTTTCCGAACTGCGGATGTAACGGCGAGACACCATGCGGAAAAGGACAGAAACTGGAAAGGCCGGCACGGGCACGCACAACGGACTTGCGCGGGTGGCGCCGGCCGCCCTGCTCCTGGTCCTTGCCGCCAGCTCCGCGCGGACGGCGGACAAAGTCACCTGGAAGCGGGTGGCCGATGCCATGCTGAAGATTGACAACCGCCCGGCGAAGGTTTGGTCGCTGTACCACGCGGAGAAGGACAAAAAGGACCACCGGCTGCTTCTGCAAATAGGCACGCGCTACCTGATGATCGACACCAAGCTCCGCTTCATTACCGAATACGATCCCGCAACGTTCGAGAAAAAGGGCGAAGCGTACGAAATGGAGCGCGAAGCCAAAGGCGTGAAAGCGATCGCCACTGACGACTGGGTTCTTCGCGACGTGGGCACTTCCTATCTGATCCACACACAGCTGAAGGAAGAAGGCCGGGTGCTGGAAATTCAACTGCCCAAGATGCCCGATTTCCGCAACGTGCTGTGGTAGCCACGGCCAGAAACGTACCGGCCGTCGCTACCGGTGCGCCGGGCGCGTTTCGCCTGCGGGATGCGGAGCCTGTGGAGAAATTGCTTCCGGCGGATGGCACAGCGGGCACGAGCGCGGCTGGCGGACGCTCGAGGCATCGCGAGGAAAGATCATGGCCAGCGCCCAGTCAAAGGCCACCTGCACCTGCTTCCGGAATCCCACCAGTTTGAGCAGGTGGATGGCATTCCACACCAGCCAGGCGAAGTAGCCCCGGAATTGCATACCGAAAATCTGCACCACCGCGTAGTTCATTCCGATCTCGACCAGCGAGCCCTTGTCTGCGAAGGCGTAACTTTCCAAAGCCTCGCCGCGCCCGCGATGCCACACGTTGCGCGCGGCGATATGCCCCTGATCAATGGCCACCGGGGCGATGCGCGGGGCACTGGGCGCGCTGGCCGAAGCTGCGGAGTCGCCGGCCACGAACACCTCGGGATACCCCTCGAGTTGGAGATGTTCATTCACTAGGGCCCGCCCCGCGCGGTCATGCGGCCCGGGTAGCGCCTCCACCAGCGGGTGCGCACGCACCCCCGCGGCCCAGACCACCGTACAGGCGGGGATGTATTCGCTGCCGGCAATCTCCACGCCGTCGGGCAGGCAGCGCGATACCTTGGCGCCGGTGCGAATCTCGATGCCTCCCTTGCGCAGGCGCTCCTCGGCGCTGCGGGCCAGCGAGGGATGCACGCTGCGCAGAATGGCCGGGGCGGCCTCCAGAAGGACCAGGCGGACATCCTCTTTGCCGATGCCGCGGAATTTGCGGAAAACATATTGATAAAAGAAGTCGCGCACCTCGGCCATCAATTCGACCCCGGTGTAGCCGCCGCCCACCACCACAAAGGTGAGCAGCCGGGCGCGTTCCATGAAGTCTCTGGAGTGGTCGGCATGCTCGCAGAGATCCAGCACGCGCTCCCGAAGGTTAACGGCATCTTCCAGGCTCTTGAAATCCTGGGTGTTTTCGCGCACTCCGGGGATGCCGAAATCGTCGCTGCGGCTGCCGGGGGCGAGGATCAGCGAGTCGTACTCCAGTGTTCCGCCGGTCGTGCGCAGACGCCGCGCGCCCAGGTCAATGGCCTCCACCCTCTCGCGCAGGAAGCGGAATCTCCGCGAGCCCCGCACATCCCGCACCGGCTGCACGATGTGCCGCGGATTGATGTAACTGGAGGCGACCTGCGGCAGCAGCGGCGTGAACAGGAAGTAGTTCAGTTCCCCAATGAGAAGAATTTCGCGCTCTGGGCTGCGGCGGTACAACCGCTCGAGTTCCATCGCCGCCTGCAAGCCGGCAAACCCCGCGCCGACGATGGCGGTGCGTTTCATTGCGGCTCTGCTCCCTCCCACTGGTTAGATGACTCGGGACGCCAAGGGGTGAGAACGGGGTTCTGGTTAACTGAATCCGGAAAGGCGGTTTACAGCTTTCAGCGTTCTCCGCAAGCTGACGCGGACTTTCCCATTGCATCGCCGCAAGGCGCCACTGGCACACCGCGGTCGCGCGGCGGCAGGGCTTGCCGCTTGGGTGAGAAGAAACTTGCGCAGTTTCGCGCCTAGCGCAGCACGTAGGAGCTCAGCACCTTCATGTAATTGCCGCGGTCGTAGGCGTTGGAATTGGCCACCGAGCGGCGGCTCATGCTGCCCTGCATCTGCTGGATGGACTCGTATTCGTGGTCCTCCATCCACCGCTTCAACTCGTCGAGCACCACGCGAACATGTCCCAGGCCATTGCGCAGCAGCGCGGAGGTCATCATGGCCACGCGCGCGCCGGCCATCATGGATTTCAGCACGTCGCCGGCTGTGTGCACGCCGCCGGTGACGGCGAGATCCGCCTTCACATGGCCGTACACGATGCCCACCCAATGCAGCCGCAGCAGCAACTCGTAGGAGTGGCTGAGCACCAGGCTGGGGACCACCTCCAGAGCTTCCACGTCCAGGTCCGGCTGGTAGAAGCGGTTAAAAAGCACCAAAGCGTTCGCTCCAGCGGAGTCGAGCCTCCGCGCGGCATGGGGGAACGCGGTGAAGAAGTGGGAAAGTTTGACCGCCACGGGAATTCCCACGGACTGGCGCACTTCCCTCACCAGCTCTTCGTAACGCGTCTCCACCTGGGTGGCGGATTCCTCCGTGCTGGTGGCCAGGGCATAGAGGTTCAGTTCGATGGCGCTGGCGCCGGCCTGCTCCATCAACCGCGCGTAGCGCGTCCATCCCCCGCGGGTCGAGCCGTTGAGGCTGGCGATCACGGGTACATCCACCGCCGTTTTCGCTTCCTGGATCAGCTCCAGGTAGCTTTCCGGCCCCAGGTTGTAATCCGTCAGGTCCGGGAAATAGCTGAGCGATTCGCCGAAGGAATCCGAGCCGCGGGAAAGGTCGGAATCGAGAGCCTCGCTCTCCAGTTCCAGTTGCTCCTCGAAGAGCGAGGGGAGAACGATGGCGGCGATGTCCGCGTCCTCCAATTGGCGGACGCGCTCGACCGATTCGGACAGCGGCGAGGCCGAGGCCACAATGGGATTCTTCAACGGATAGCCGAGGTAGGTGGTCGTCAGGTCGGTCATCACTCCTCCTCCGCTTTGGCCGCCACCAGCTCCCCGGCCTTGCCGCCATTCGTCTCCGGAGGCTCGTCCAGCGGTTTCGTGCCCGGCATCTGGGAAAAGTAGTGGTACAGGTCCCACATCCGCCGCACATCTTCCTCGGCGCAGTGCAGCAGGTGCTTGGCGCCGTGCGGGTCGGTGCGCTGCAGCATGGTGTAGCGTGTCTCCTGATACACATACTGTTTGAGCGGGATGGAAGGCGGCCGGGAGTCCAGCTGGAAGGGATTCTTCCCTTCCGCGCGCAGCGCCGGGTTGTAACGCACCAGCGGCCAGTAGCCGGAGAGCACGGCGTTCTTCTGCTGCTCGATACCGTGCACCAGATCATAGCCATGCGCGATGCAATGGCTGTAAGCCACCACGATGGACGGGCCCGGATAGGCCTCGGCCTCGAGGAATGCCTTGACCGTGTGCGTGTCGTTGGACCCCATGGCCACGCGCGCCACATAGACGCTGCCGTGGGCGATGGCCTCCAGCGCAAGGTCTTTTTTGCCCATGGCCTTTCCGCCGGTGGCGAACTTGGCCACCGCGCCGCGGGGCGTGGCTTTGGACGCCTGCCCGCCGGTGTTCGAATACACCTCGGTATCCAGCACCAGCACGTTGACGTCGAATCCGGAAGCCAGCACGTGATCCAGGCCGCCGAAGCCGATGTCGTAGGCCCAGCCGTCGCCGCCCACGATCCACACGCTCTTGCGCACCAGCGCCCCGGCCACCGCCGTCAGGTCCCGCGCCTCGACGGTATCGAGCTTCTTCAGCCGCCGTTCCAACTCCTCCACACGCGCCCGCTGCGCCCCGATGAGCGCCTCGGTGTTTTGTTTGGATTCGAGAATCTCCGTAGCCAGAGGCTCGCCAATCGCCCCGGCCAGGCGCTTCACCAGCTCGCGCGCATATTCCGCCTGCTTATCGAGCGCCACGCGCATGCCCAGACCGAACTCGGCGTTGTCTTCAAACAGAGAGTTGGACCACGCCGGTCCGCGCCCCGCGCGGTTCGCCGTATACGGCGTGGTGGGCAGATTGCCGCCATAGATGGAAGAACAGCCCGTGGCGTTGGCGATCAGCGCCCGATCGCCGAAAAGCTGCGTGAGCAGCTTGATGTACGGGGTCTCTCCGCAACCCGCGCAGGCTCCGGAAAACTCAAACAGCGGTTCCAGCAATTGGACATCTTTCACCAGGTGGTGGGCCAGCCGCCCGCGGTCGAAGTCCGGGATGTTCAGGAAGAACTCCCAGTTGCGGCTTTCCTCCTGCCGCAGCGGGGCTTGCGGCAGCATGTTGATGGCCTTGTGTTTCACCTCGCTCTTGCTCTTGGCCGGGCAGATTTCCACGCACAGGCTGCACCCCGTGCAGTCCTCCGGAGCAACCTGCAGCGTGTAGCGCAGCGTTTCCAGGCCCCGCCAGCGCGGTGCCGTGGATTTGAACGATTCCGGAGCGCCCTTCAGATCCGTGGAGTCATAGACTTTCGCGCGGATCACCGCGTGCGGGCACACCAGCACGCACTTGCCGCACTGGATGCACAGCTCCTGGTCCCACACGGGAATTTCCTGGGCGATATTGCGCTTCTCCCATTGCGCCGTGCCCGTGGGATACGTCCCGTCAATGGGCAGTGCGCTCACGGGAATGGAGTCGCCGCGGCCCGAGATCATCGCCCCCAGCACGTTGCGGACAAAGTCCGGCGCGGCATCGGGAACCACGGGCAGCAAATCGAAGGTCGCGGTCACCTGCGCAGGCACGGGAACTTCGTGCAGGTTGGCCACCGTCTGGTCCACGGCCGCCCAGTTTTTCTGGACCACGGCTTCCCCGCGCTTCCCGTAAGTCTTCTGGATCGCTTTCTTGATCTGGGCGATGGCATCCGCGCGCGGCAGCACCCCGCTGATCGCAAAAAAGCAGGTCTGCAAAATCGTATTTACGCGGGAGCCCATGCCGGTGTCGCGCGCCACGCGGTAGCCGTCAATGACAAAAAACCGCAGCTTCTTGGAAATAATCTGCTGCTGCACCTTGCGCGGAAGGTGGTCCCACACCTCGCCGGGAGCAAACGGCGCGTTCAGCAGGAAGACGGCGCCAGGCTCGGCAGCCTCCAGCACGTCGGTGCGTTCCAGGAAGGAGTACTGGTGGCAGCCCACGAAACTGGCGCGGCTGATCAAGTAAGTGGAACGGATGGGGTCTGGACCGAATCGCAGGTGGGACACGGTGACGGACCCCGCTTTTTTCGAGTCGTACACGAAATAGCCTTGGACGTAGTTGGGCGTGTCCGTGCCGATGATTTTGACGGAGTTCTTGGTCGCCCCCACCGTTCCGTCCGAGCCCAGGCCGTAGAACACAGCGCGCACCGTGCGCGGATTCTCCGTGGAGAACTCCGGGTCCCACGCCAGGCTGGTGTGCGTCACGTCGTCGTGGATTCCCACCGTGAAGTGGTTGAGCGGCGCGGGCTTCTTCAGCTCCTCAAACGCGGCCAGCGCCATGGCGGGGGTGAACTCCTTGGAGGAAAGCCCGTAGCGTCCGCCAATCACGCGCGGCGCGGCCAGCGGACCTGCCGGCTTTCCGCTGCCCGCCTGCTGGCGAGACGCGACCGCTTCATACAGCGCGGTGCAGATGTCCACGTAGAGCGGTTCACCGGCGGCGCCGGGCTCCTTGGTGCGGTCGAGCACGGCAATGGACCGCACGGTGGAAGGCAGCGCCGCCAGAAAAGCCTCCGCGGCAAAGGGCCGGTAGAGGCGCACCTTTAGCACACCCACTTTTTCTCCCCGGGAGAGCAGCGCCTCCAGGGCTTCTTCCACCGCGCCGGCCCCCGAACCCATCAGGATGACCACGCGCTCCGCGTCCGGGGCGCCGACGTAATCGAACAAACGGTATTGGCGTCCGGTGCGCGCGGCAAAACGGTCCATCACGTCCTGCACGATGGTGGGGCAGGCCCGGTAGTAGGGATTGCACGCTTCGCGCGACTGGAAAAACACATCCGGGTTTTGCGCCGAGCCCCTCAGCACCGGGTGATCCGGCGAAAGGGCGCGCTCCCGGTGGCGGCGGATGGAGGTCTCGTCCAGCAGGGCGCGCAAATCGTCATCCGCGAGCCCTTGAATCTTGTTCACTTCGTGCGAGGTGCGGAAGCCATCGAAGAAATGCAGGAACGGCACGCGGGAAGCCAGCGTGGCCATCTGCGCAATCAGCGCAAAATCCGCTGCCTCCTGCACCGAGGCGGAAGACAGCAGGGCGAAGCCGGTCTGCCGGGCAGCCATCACGTCGCTGTGGTCGCCAAAAATCGAGAGGGCGTGCGTAGCCACGGACCGCGCGGCCACGTGGATCACCGCGGGAGTCAGTTCCCCGGCAATCTTGAACATATTGGGGATCATCAGCAGCAGGCCCTGCGACGCCGTAAACGTGGTCCCCAGGGCGCCGCTTTGCAGCGCGCCGTGCAGCGCGCCCGCTGCCCCTCCTTCACTCTGCATTTCAATCACCCGGGGAATGCTTCCCCAGATGTTCGGCTTTCCCTCTGCCATCCACTGGTCTGCCAGTTCGCCCATGGTCGAAGAAGGGGTAATCGGATATATGGCAATAACTTCGTTCAGGCGGTATGCAACCCAGGCGGCGGCTTCATTGCCGTCCACAACCAGACTCTGTGAGGCCATGCGATCTCCTCCGTATCACTCCCTTATGCGCCCGCCTGCGGGGGGATTCGGTGACAGCCGTCACATGGAGAATATTCCGGCGTCACA
>DATIYQ010000323.1:0-2839 GCA_035517515.1 Binatia bacterium | reverse complement strand
GCCACCACGGAAATGCTGGGGGCCTGGCAGATCGGCGACGTGGAGCTCATGCGCAAGTTTTATGCCCCCGACGTGCTGGTGGTGAGCGGATACTGGGAGCCGCCGGTGCAAGGCTGGGACCGCTATTTGCAGTCCTACCAGCGGCAGCGCAGCCGCATGCAGGGCGTGGAGCTGAATCGCTCGAACACCTACTTGAAAGTGGTGGGGAACATGGCCTGGGTGGTGTATCAGTGGACGTTCACCGGCCGGGTGGACGGAGCGGCCACCTCTTACCGCGGCCATACCACGCTGGTCTATGAGAAGCGCGCAGCCAATTGGCTGATCGTGGTCAATCACACCTCCATCGCGGACCTGCCGCCCCAGCCGCAGAATCCGGCTGCGGCGCCGGCCGCTACGCCCCCGCCCGCGCCCACCAAGCCAAACTAGCCTGGACGCCTTGCACATCTGCCACTCCCTCTGCGTGCCGCGCGACGGCCGCGCCAGGAAGGCGTCTTACGCCTCCTCGGCTGGCCGCGGAGCTCGGACTGGAATGGCGGCAGCTGAGTGGGGATTGCGCGTTCGGTGAAGGAAAGTCGCGGCCTGCGCCAGGCGGCGGCACATCGCGGGGCAATCCCTTTGGACGCCGGCGGGGCTGAATCCGCCGCGGATGAAGCAGCTTTGTTGCGGACAGAATGGCGCGCGGATCAGGAGCTCTGCAAGCCCTGATAGATCCACACGCAAATGATGACCAGCAGGAGCACGCCCGCCAGAATGCTCAGATAGCGGATGGGGACGCTCAGGGCCTCCAGCCGCCCGGAAATCGCCCGCTGCTCGTCCGCGAAGCGGTGCTCCGCCTGATCCACCATCAACTCGAGCTCTTCATTGCGGCCAATCACCCCGCGGTAGACCAACAGACCGATCAGGCAGAGCGCCACCGCTCCCCAGATGCCCATCAGGATGATCAGCAAACTCGAATGCGCGCCCATGGCAGCAGACCCTCCACAGGCCGGAGGACGCGGGCAGAAATACACCGGCCCCCGGCTGGTATTTCGGCGCGACTATAGCGCCAAAACGCGGTGAATGCTAGTGGGCCGAGAGCGTTGCGATGGAAGCGGCCACTTCCGTGGCGTTGATTCGAGGGTGGTTGCGGTTCCGGGAGACAGGCAAGAATGCCTCTCCCACTGGTGCAGCGGCATGCCGAAGCCAGCGCGGAACCCGGGAGAAGGAGAGGAGGGGAAATTTCAGGTAGGAGCGCCGGATTGCGGGGGCGGAAATCGAATGCCCCACAGCTCTTCGCACGGTTCGAGGAGCTCAATGCCCACGTCGTGACGGCCTTCCCGCGGCCGGTCACTACACCAGATCACGCGGAAGACCTGAGCGGCTTTTTCCTGACCCTGAACCACTTCGAGGGTGCTGCCTTGTTTCAACGGGTGGGGCACGCGCAGCAAGGCGCCGTTGCGGTTGACCACCACCGCCTCGGCCGGATCATGCACCGGCTTTCCATCCTTGCCGGTGCCGTTGATCCTAACGGCCATGCGGATCAGAACGCGTTCGCCGCGCCTGCGCTCGCGGGGCCTGGCCTCTGTACTGAGGTCCATGAAGCAGCCATCCTTCCCGTTTCGGAATTAGAGAGAGCTAACCGCAAGACTACGCTTGCATTTGCCAACGGTCAATTTCGTGATGCCCCGTGTCGTTTTCAATCAAGCACCTGTTCGCCGGTACCATTTCTGCACGCGATCGCCGCGCGGTACAGGTACGAAAGGACAGGAGGGTAGCCGCTCGGTGCGTAAGTGCGAGGAGCGCGGAGGGGGAGGTGGGTGGTAGCGGGTGGCGCTGACCAACGTGGGGCGAGACGTTCGCTTGCGTTTTGGCGCGGAGAATTGACAACGCCCGGCGCGGCAAGGACAATAGGTTCACCAACCGCAGATCGTCTCCGGTGAGACGTGCCCAAGTGGCGGAATTGGCAGACGCGCTAGATTCAGGGTCTAGTGCCGGCAACGGCGTGGAGGTTCGAGTCCTCTCTTGGGCACCAAAGTTTCGAAGGGGGCGATAGCCGGTAGTGGCCTCCTGCCGGCGGTTTCATGCCCGAGCGATTCCAATTCCGCGACCTGCGCGAATTGCTGGCCAAAGCCAACGAAGAAAAATCCGGCGACCAATTGGCCGGACTTGCGGCCCGCAACGAGCGCGAACGGGTGGCCGCAAAGCGCCAGCTCGCCGACCTTTCTCTTTCAGAAATTGTCGCCCAGCCGGTGATTGATCCCTCCCTCGATGAAGTGTCCCGTCTGATCCTGGAGACCCACGACGCCGAGCGGTTCCCGTCCATCCGCAGCATGACCGTGGGCGAGTTTCGGGAATTCCTGCTGGACGACGCGACCAGCGGGGAACAATTGAAGGATTTGCAATGGGCCATCACTCCGGAAATCGCCGCTGCCGCCGCGAAAATCATGAGCAACAAGGATCTGGTGTTGGCGGCCGCAAAAATCCGGAATGTCACGCGCTGCCGCAATACCATGGGTGGTCCCGGCGTCCTGGGCATCCGCGTGCAGCCCAATCATCCCGTGGACGACGTGGCCGGAATCCTGCTGGCCGCGTTCGAGGGGCTGCTCTATGGCTGTGGCGACGCGGTGATCGGAGTGAACCCGGCGGCGGACTCGGTCGAGACGGTCCACGCCATCCTCTGCGGCCTGGAGCGGCTGATCCGCGCCTGCGGCGTGCCCACGCAATCCTGCTGTCTGGCGCATATCAGCACACAACTCGAGGCCATGCGGCGCGGGGCGCCGGTGGACCTGCTATTTCAATCCGTGGCCGGCACGGAAGCGGCCAACCGCAGCTTCGGCATCAGCCTGGCGCTGCTGCGGGA
>DATIYQ010000322.1:0-14931 GCA_035517515.1 Binatia bacterium | reverse complement strand
ACCAGAATGCCCGCAAGAAAAGTTCGGAGAATCATAAGAGCGTACCTCCCCGTGATGCGCCGTGAGACACGGGGTCAGGGTCCGTAGAAAATCTCGGCAAAACGATGCTAGCAAAGGGCAGAGGGGTGTCAATCATTGGCGGCCAGGGCCGCACCACGAAGGTAACCGGGGCGATTCGCGGGATCGCCGGAACGAGGGTGGCCCAGCCTGCCGGGCAGCAAGCCACGGCGTGGCAGCAGGTTTGCAGTTAGAATGACGTGCTCGTCGCGCGAGCGATGGCGTTCCCGCACAGGTTGCGAAGCCGGGAAGAGCAGGGGGATATGAGGCTGGGTCGGAGCGGTTGGAGCCGCGCGGGTGCCAGTCTGGCGCTCACGCTGGCCTTGGTGCTGGAGGTCGGTCCCCGCTCCACTGCGGGTGGCGCACCCCCCGCGGCCGCGCTGCGGGGATTTTCTCCGGCTCGCTCTTCCGCCGAGGCCCGCTGGGAAGAAAAATTCGCCCAGCTCCCAAGCGAAGAGCGCGCCGAGGCCACTCTTCATCGGCTCACCGAGGAGCCGCATATGGCCGGCACGGATGCCAGCCGGCGCGTGGCGGAATATCTGCGGGATGAATATCAGGCCGCGGGCCTTCAAGCCGAGATTGTTCCCTACCGCGTGACCCTCTCCTATCCCGATGAAATTGTGCTGGAGCGTACCGCGCCGGACGCGATGCGCCTGGCGCGGCCGGAACTGCCGGTTCCTGGTGATCCAGCGACGGCCGATCCGCGTGCCGTGCCCGGTTTCAGTGCCTATTCCCCTTCCGGCGATCTCACCGCGGAAATTGTGTATGTGAACTACGGCCAGCCCGAAGACTACGATCGCCTCGCGGAGATGGACGCAAGCGTGAAGGGAAAGATCGCGCTGGTGCGCTATGGACAGTGCTTTCGCGGCGTGAAAGTCCATCTGGCGGAAGAGCACGGCGCCGCCGCCGTGCTGCTCTATTCCGATCCCGCCGACGATGGATACCGTGAGGGCGACCCCTATCCGCTGGGCCCCTGGCGGCCGGAAAGCGGAATCGAACGCGGCTCCGTGCAATACACATTTCTTTATCCGGGAGATCCCTTCGCGCGCCGTAGCGGTGGCAGCGCCGGCGGCGGGCCGCAAAGTCTGGAAACGGAGCGCGCGGATAACTTGCCGCGCATTCCCGCTCTCCCCATTTCCTGGCGCGACGCTGCGGAGTTGCTGGCCGATCTCCGCGGTTCCAAAGTTCCGCGGCAATGGCAGGGCGGACTGCCTTTTACCTATCACGCCGGACCGGGTCCCGCGGCCGCGCACTTGAAGCTCTCCATGCGCCTGGAGCAAAAGACCATCTACGACGTGATTGCGCGCCTGGATGGTGAGTCCAGGGACTGGGTGCTCGCCGGGAATCATCATGACGCCTGGGTGTTTGGGGCCGCGGATCCCGGGAGCGGCACGGCCGTGCTGCTGGAAGCTGCCCGGGCGCTCGGGGAACTGAAGCGCGCCGGCTGGAAGCCGCGGCGCTCCCTCCTGCTCTGCGCCTGGGACGCGGAAGAGTTTGGTCTGGTGGGCTCCACCCAGTGGGTCGAGGAGCAGCGCGAGGAATTGGGGCGCAGGGCCATTGCCTACCTGAATACCGACTCCGCGGTGCAAGGAGAACGATTCAACAGCGCAGCCACGCCTTCGCTTCGCGAACTTGTTCGCGAAGTGGCCCGCGACACGCTGGACCCGCGCACCGGCCTCAGCGTTTATGACCGCTGGCGCGAGCGTGCGGAACAATCCGCGGCCGCGCACCTCTCCGATTCCCTCCGGGGCAAAAAAGGCGCGCCGGCCGTGCCCATCGCCGCTCTGGGTTCGGGATCCGATTACACCGCTTTTTACCACCATGCCGGAATTCCCTCCCTGGATGCGGGCGCCAGCGGCGAATACGGCGTCTACCATTCCATCTACGACGATTTCGACTGGATGAAACGCTTCGGCGATCCAAAGTTCACCTATCACGCCATGATGGCCAGAATCCTCGGGCGCATCCTGATGCGCCTGGCGGACGCGGATGTCCCCGCCTTCGACCAGCAGGAATATGCCGCGGAGATCGAGCGGCTGCTCGGTGAGTTGCGCTCCGCGGTCCGCGCCGCGGCCGCCGGCCAGGGCCACCCCCTGGATTTGCGGCCCGTCGAGGCCGCCGCGGCCGACTTTCGCGATGCGGCCCGTGAATCCGCGGAGGCGGTGCGCGCGTTCGTCGCAGCCGGGCCCGACCTTTCCCGCGCGGAGCCGGTGGCCCACGCCCTCGCCGGTGTGGAGGCGGCGCTTTTGGCGCCTAACGGTTTGAGCGGCCGTCCCTGGTACCGCCACACGGTTTTCGCTCCGGGCATCAATGCCGGATATGCCGCCGTGGCTTTTCCCGGAGTCCGCGAGGCGGTGGACCGCGGCGACTGGGCCGTGGCCCGCAGAGAGGCGGAAACCCTTCGTGCGGCCCTGGTCCGCGCGGCCGGCCGCATGCGCGAGGCGGCTCATCTGGCCGCCCTGCGTCCCCTTTCCGCGCCGCCCTGAGCCTGGGCGTTGGCATTGCCCCGCAGGGGCGCGTAGAATTTGCCTATGCGCGTGCGCGTGCTGTTTTTCGGGCGATTGAAGGACATTGTGGGCCGCGGAGAAGAAGACGCGGAGCTCCCGGAAGGCGCGCGCGTGGAGGACCTGTTTGCGCGCTACTCCGCCGCGTTTCCCGCGCTGGGCGGCCTGCGCCCCTCCGTGGCCGCGTCCGTGAACCAGGAGCTGGCCGGATGGGCCGCCCGCCTGGGCGCCGGAGACGAAGTGGCCTTCCTGCCCCCGGTCAGCGGCGGCGAAACCGCTCTGGCCGCGGCCGCGCGCGACTGGATCGAGCTGGTGCACAACCCCATCCCCGCGCAGGCCATCGTAGAACGAGTGAAGAGTCCTGAAGAAGGCGCCGTGGTGGTCTTCGACGGCATCGTGCGCAATCACAGCGGCGGCCGCCGCACCCTCTACCTGGATTACGAAGCCTATCAGCCCATGGCGCTTGAAAAGCTTCGGGAGCTGGCCGCGGCCCTGCGCGCGCGCTTTTCCGTGGGCGGACTGGCCCTGGTCCACCGCCTGGGCCGCTTGGAGATTGGAGAGACCAGCGTGCTGATTGCGGTCAGCGCGGCGCATCGCGCCGTGGCCTTTGACGCCTGCCGCTTCGCCATCGATACGCTCAAACGCAGCGTGCCCATCTGGAAAAAGGAGTACTTCGCGGACGGCGCGGTCTGGGCCCAGGGCGAATCGCTCGCGCCCCTTCCGGAGCCGCCCGATCCCGCAGCCTCCGGATCCGGCGCCGCGCCGCGATGAAGGCCGTGGCTCGCGCGATTGCCGCAATCAGGCTCGCTTTTCCCTCCATCTGCTTGCTGATGGTGCTCCTGCTGGTCACCCCGGTCTCACACTCCTCCGCGGCCCGCGCCCAGGTGGCCCATGACGGCCGCATCCATACCGACGTGGACCTGGTGACCCTGGCGGTCAGCGTGCAAGACGCCACCGGCCGCCCGGTCAGCGGGCTGCCCCGCGACGCCTTTACCGTTTTTGACGAGGGAACCAGGCAACAGGTGGCCGTCTTTGAATCGGAGACCCACACTCCCCTGGACCTGGCGCTGATGATTGACACCAGCCTGAGCGCCCTCAAGGAGCTCGAGTTCGAGCGCTCCGCCGCCTCGCGCTTTATCAAGAGCATCGTCCGTCCGCAGGATTCTGCCGCGGTGTACGATGTCTCTGAAAACATCACCCGGCTGACGCCCTTCACCTCGCATTTGGAAACTCTGGAGGTCGGCCTGAAACGGCTCTCGCCCGGCGCGGGCACTTCGCTCTACGATGCCATCTGCCTGGGCTCGGGCGAACTCGCGCGCCGGCCGCCGGGTCGCCGCCGCGTCGTCGTGCTGGTCACGGACGCCGGAGAGACCACCAGCCGGTGCAAGTTCGAGGATGCGCGCCACGAAGCCTTGTCCGCGGAGATTCTGCTCTACACCATTGTGATCCGCGCCGTGAAAAACGATTCCTTCCGCAACCTGGCCGGTGAGCACGCCCTGGCCACCATCACCGACTCGACCGGCGGTGCCATGTTCTGGGCCGACGACGCCTCGCAGCTCGATTCCTACTACGCGGAAATTGATCGCGAGCTGCGCACGCAGTACCTGCTGGCGTTCTATCCCCAGCCCCCGCCCCCCAAACGCAGCATCCGGCACATCGAGGTGCGCGTGGCTGCGGGAGACGTTGCCGCCATTCCCCTGCGCATCCGCCACCGCCGCCTCTACCTGACGGAAGGAGCCACGGATTAATGGAGGGCGCGGCCCAGGAAACGAGCCGGTACCTGGAAGTGGCCACCGCCGCCGCCCGCGAGGGCGGCGGCATTCTGATGGAAGAGTTGGGGCGCCCGGTGCACATCTCCTACAAGGGCGACGTGGACCTGGTCACCCAGGCGGACCGCCGCTCCGAAGACGCGGTCGTGGCTCGCCTGCGCCGCGAATTTCCTGATCACGCCATCGTGGCGGAAGAGGGCGGCGGGCGCGAGGCGAAATCGGAATTTCGCTGGCACGTGGACCCGCTCGACGGCACCACGAATTTCGCGCACCGCTTTCCGCAGTTTGCGGTCTCCATCGGCCTGGAGCAGGCCGGCGAGCTGCTGGCGGGCGTGGTCTTCAATCCCGCCAGCGGCGAGCTGTTTTCTGCCGGGCGCGGAGGGGGCGCGCGGCTGAACGGCCGGCCCATTCACGTTTCGCGCGTGGACCGGCTGGAGATGAGCCTGCTCGGCACCGGCTTCCCCACCCACAAGCGCACGGAGAATCCGAACATTCATTTTTACTGGCAATTTACCCTGGCCTCCCACGGCATCCGCCGCGTGGGCGCCGCGGCCCTGGACCTGTGCATGGTGGCCTGCGGGCGCCTGGATGGCTTCTGGGAGTTTGGATTGAAGTCGTGGGACACGGCCGCGGGCGCGCTGATCGTGCGCGAGGCGGGCGGACGCGTGACCGATTTTGAAGGCCGGCCCTTCGCCCCCGGCGATCGCGTGTGCCTGGCCACCAACGCGCTGATCCATGACCAGATGTGCCGCAAGGCGGCCAGCATCGCGGCCGGCGCAGACCTCGAGCCCCTCCCGAAAGTATCGCTTTAGCATTTAGTCTCTCGCCTAGGCAACCGCTTGCTTGCATGCACATGATACGGTACACTAGCACCATATAAGGTGCAGGATGACGGAAGCCCCTCCGCCGCGAAAGATTCCACTGATTTTTTACCGCTTCGGGCCGGGCAGAGAGCCCGTGCGGGAGTGGCTGAAGGGCTTGCCACAAGCCGAGCGCCACGCCATCGGGAAAGACCTGTTGCGCGCGCAATGGCGATGGCCCTCAGGGATGCCGCTCTGCCGGCCGCTGGGAGACGGCCTCTGGGAGGTGCGGACCGACTTGCCGACGAAAAGGACGGCGCGAGTGCTGCTCTGCCTTTACAAAAAGCACCTGGTGGCGCTGCACGGATTCATCAAGAAAACACGCAGGACGCCGGATGATGATTTGGCTTTGGCGCGCAAGCGACAGGAGGAGTTAAGACCATGAGTAAGAAGCGTAAGAACGGGAAGAAGCACATGGGTTCGAGTATTGATGATTTCCTAAGGGAGGAGGGGATCTTCGAGGAGGCGCAGGCCCAGGCGATCAAGGAAGTCGTGGCCTGGCAGCTCGACGAGGCCATGAAGAAACAGAAGATTTCCAAAAACAAGATGGCAGCGTTGCTCAAGACCAGCCGCACGCAGATTGACCGGCTGCTGAATCCGAAGTGCGACATCACCCTTTCCAGCCTGCAACGGGCCGCGGCGATGGTTGGACGCCGGGTGATGATCGAGTTGGTGTGACCAAACTTGGTCGAAAGAGGCGGGCCGGGAGGAGAAATGCCAGTTGGAAGTCCAGGGCGAGCTTGCGCAGGCGACGGCCCGCGATTGCGACCCATCCGCGCGTAGGCCAGCTGCACTATGCTACCTTGGTTCGGGGACCCCGCCATCGGATTTCTCCCGCCGATCGCTTGCCCTGCATTCGGGCGACTCAGTCGGCCCACCCAGCACGAAAGGTAGCCTCAAGGGCGTCCTCAGAAATCTTCTTCGCGTGCGGTCCCGGATTCGGCTGACCCCTTAGACTTGCATGCTCCAGAAAGCTAGCACTCCTTCTACCATTTCCTTCGGGTATTGAGGGTAGTCACCCAATTCTGCGTGTCGGAGATCTTCTTTGATTTTTTGCCTTCGCCGTTGAACAAGTCGCTCAATTTGAGAATTGTATTCCACGAGTCCAGGAGGTCTCCTGCCTTCCTTTCCCAGGGGCCAGGACGAGGGGTAACTATCCGGCACGGTTCCGTTCTTAATCATCTCGGCCTCATCCCGAACCTCTTCGGCTTCGCAGACCCATCCGTAAAGGTAAAAGGCACAAACCCTTAGAATGGATTTGATAACCAGCACGGAGTCAGCCGCTTCGACGCTCATCTCCTCGGCCTCCGGGGCGAAATCCTGCAAAACTACAATGGACCTGGCCGTGCCCAGACGTGGCGCAACGCCACGCGCGTGGTTTCACGCGTCCTCCCCGTGCCGAGGGCCACGCCGAATAGCCGCCTGCTTAGGCCCTCTCGATTGGCGGGGATGATGCCCGGCCTTCTTTGTGGTTTGTGCAGAAATGCAGGTCAGGATCTCCGAGGAGGAAGGGCGGAATTAAGCCGCCCCGCCTCGCACCGGGCTTTGATCAGTCAGTTTGTCCTGCCAGGGGTGGCGGGGGCCGGGGCGGATTGTCCTTCCTGGGGCACGCTCTGCGCGGGTGATTTGATCAGCAGGGCCGTGCGCGGGAAGGCGAAGCTGCCCGCGGCATCGTCCACGATGTTCACCTGGCAGGTGTAGAGCCCCGGAGAAAAGGAATCAAGCGGCAGCTCGATTTGGAAGATGATCGCCTTGCGCGCCGGATCGGTCAGCTCCGTGGCTTCCACCGGCTGCGACTCGTAGATTTTCTTCCTGCCCTGCAGAAATTCCAGGCTGGTCAGAACCCGGATGGTGGACCCGGCGTGGGATTTCGCCGCCGGCGCCGCGCCGCCAGTAGCCGTCGCGGAGGCCCCGCCAGTTGCCGCCGCCGCGGCGGACGCCGCCGCCTCCTTCCGGTGGCCGGGGTCGTACACCTCAAACTGTAGGTAGAGATGCTGGTCGGAACGAAACACGTGCGTCACGTTCTGCACCAGCTCCATGCCGTCACGCAGCAGCGGATTCGGTCCTTCTTTCTTTCCCGCGGCGGGGATGCGCTGATTGCCCAGCACCACGGAGCTCATCTTGAAGGTGGCATGGGTCAGGTCCGGAACGTTCAGGTCGGTTTCGAACGAGCCCATGTGCCCGGTCTGGTTTTCGCGCACCACGAATTTCATGTGGTACGCACCGCGCGGCAGCAGAAACGCGGTGTTGTACTGCACGTTTTTCCGCCGCACCTCCTGCGCGGCGTCCAGCGAAAGCTTCACCGTGTCGCGCACGTTTCCAAACGGCGCGCCCGATTTGTCCCGCACCACGCCGATCACGTCCACCGTGGCCTGGTCCTTATCCCCCCCTTTGGTGAACGGGATTTGCGAGCCGGGAATCACCAGCGACACGGGAATGTAGAATCGCGAAGGGTCCAGGCGGAAAAACGCCGCGCCGATGTACAGGGTCACGTCCGTTTCCGGCAGGTCAGAGGCCAGCTCGTCCGCCATTTGCCTCTCGCGGTCCTCCTGGCGGAAGTGCTGGAAATCCCGCGGCGCAAAATAGCCGTGGCGGAAGTCCATCTTCACCCCGGTGCGCTTCACGCGTACTTCCAGGCGCCGGTAGCGGCCATCCTGCGCGGGGTTCGAGCTGTAGAAGCCGAGCACGTAGTACGCGGAGGTGTCTTTCTGCACCCGCTGGAACACCAGCCCGAAATCGTTCGAGTCCAGGAATGCCTTTCCCCCGGTGTCTCCGGCCAGCGTGGAGAGCGTCTCCTGCGAGGATGCATTGGACTCGAACTGATTCTGGTACGCCTGGTCGTTGTAGGCGGAGACGCCGTGCAGGCTGGCGCTCTGCGCCTCGCCCCCGGCGGGCAGCGCGGCCAGGCCGCGGATATCCACGGGATAGATCGAGCAGTTCGTCTTCACTGCCATGGCGGTCGCGGCCCGCAATGCGGATTGGTTGTCAATGCCGGAGCGGCTGATGCCGTTCGAAAAATAGACGATGGATTTTTTCTGTTGGATGCCGCCCAGCGTTTCCATCAGGGATTCCAGCGCCATCAGCTTGCGGTCGGTGTTGAACGTGTTGTAGTCCGTGTCGTCCGGAGCAAACGCGCCGCCGGTTTCCGCCCCGCCCTCCGCGCTGCCCTCGGCACCCGCGTCGAAGCCCTGGCCCTGGCCGGAGGAGTAGCCCGCCAGCACCCGCAGGATGCGCTCCTTGCTGGCGGTCAGGTCCAGGTCCAGCCGCATGGACGACGCCAGCGAAACGATCGCCACCAGGTCCGCGGGAGTCATCTGCTTCTCCACGAAGCGGCGCGCCGCGTCCACCGAGCGGTCAATCTGCTCCGGGTCCATGGCGGTGAAATCGAAGAACAGGATCACCAGGCGGCGGTTGCGCATTTCCTCCGGGGTTTGCGGGTCGGGCAGCGCGGCCGGAGCCGCCGCCTCCCCCGCGGTCACCGGACCGTTTTGCGCCGCCAGGGCGATGGCGTCCACGTCTTCAAAACCGAAATCGGCGATGGTCTGCTGCTTGCCGTCTTCCAACAACTGAAAATCGTCTTTGCTCAGCCCGCGCACCAGGTTGCCGCTGCTATCCCGCACCACCACGTTGACCAGCACCAGGTTGGTGGAAATCTTGAAGCGAAATCCGCCCGGACGCGAGCGCGGCGCGGGCGCTTGCGGCGCGGCAGGATTCTGCGCGATCACCACGTCAGCTGGGGCGCACGGCACCAGCGCCAGCGCGGCGATCACGGCGGCGAATTTTCGTGGCCTGGGCGCGCGCATCACAGCACTCCTTCAGAACCGGAAGCGGCTGGCCAGCGTCAGCCGCCGCATGGTGCCCGTGCCCACCACCTGGCCGAACGATGGCGAATTAATATTGGTGTCCACGCTCGCGAAGTGCACGTGGTTGAAGATGTTGCTGCCGGTGGCGCGGAATTCCAGCGAGCGCGTCTCGCGGATCCGGATCGTCTTGCTGAGCGTCATGTCGAAAAGGAGCGTGCCCGGGCCCTCAATGATGTTGCGCCCTGCGTCTCCATACTCCCCGGCCGGCGGAGCCACGAAGGCCAGGGGATTGAACCATTGCTGCACGCCGGGATTGCCCACCGAGAAAGGGATCCCGGTCAGGTCCGGGCGCAGCGAGCCGCTCACGCCGCTGTTCACCTGGCTGAAATTGCCCACAATCACCGGGCTCAGCGGCGTGCCGCTGGCGATGGTAAAGTCGCCGCTCCACAGCCATCCCCCCAGCACGTGGGCCCACCGTCCGGTTTGCACGTATCGTTTGCCGTCGCCGAAAGGCAGCTCGAAAATCCAGTTGCCGGTGAAGCGGTGGCGCTGATCGAAGCTGGAAAGCCCGCGCTCCGCGGCCTGATCGAAGAAGTTTTGCGCCACCACCACGGCGCCGCCCCCGATCGAAGAGGCGTCGTCAATGGACTTCGAATACGTGTACTGGCCGCTCACGGCGATGCCCCCGCGCAGCCGTTTGCGCACCCGAATGGAAAGGCCGTGGTAAATCGAATTGCCTTCGGACGATTCGAAATAGAAAGGCTGCACGCCGGAAATGCGCACTCCGTCCGCGGTGCTGTTCGGTGCTCCCACCAGGTCCAGGTGCGTACCCTTCGAGCCGTTGTAGCCGATGTCCAGAATCGTGTCGCCCGGCAGTTCGTACTGGACGTCCAGGTTCCACAGTTGGACGTAGCCCTGCCGGTAGTTCTTATCCACGGCGTAATTATTGGTCACCGGCGAAACCTCGCAGCTGGGGAATCCTTCGGTCAGCGTCAGCGGGATTCCGGCACCCTGGCAGACCGCCGCGGTATTCGTGGACGTGATGGCAAACGGCGGCTGGAAGGCCAGGTTCTGGATCATGCTGCCGTACTGCGCCAGGTTGTAGTTGATCCCATATCCGGCGCGCACCACCATTTTGGGCATCGCCTTCCAGGCAATGCCGATGCGCGGCGCCCAGTTGTTGTGGTCCGGTTTGATCAGTGAAGCAGGAAACGGCCCCGTGTAGGGCCCGGCAGGACCCGTGCAATCCGTGCCCGCCACGGTGGTGGCGCATACCGGGCTCACCGCGGTAAATCCCGGGGCCACGTCCAGGTTGACGATGTGGCCATCGGACTCCGTGTAGGGCCCCTGGTATTCGTAGCGCACGCCGGCGTTGAGCGTGAAGTTGGGCGCCACCTTCCACTCATCCTGCGCGTAAAAATCGTAGGAGTTGGCCGCAAAATTGTAAGACGTGCTCCCGAATTCCAGCCCCCCGGCCTGGCTGGCCCCGCCCTGCACCGAGGTCAGCTGCGGAAGCCCCAGCAGAAAATCTGCGAAGTCGAATCCGGTGTTGGCCACGGGATTTCCGCTGGCATCGTATTGCGCGGTCGAGAAGCCGGTGAACGTAAACGTCCCCCGGGCATTTTGGTCCGAGCGGAAGCCCTGCAGGATGCGCCGGTAATCGCCCCCGAACCGGAACGTGTGTTTCTTGTGGCTCCAGCCGAGCGTGTCGGAAATGGTGTAGGTCTGGTTCAGCGCGCGCCGCGCGGAAGGATCGGAAAGCCCGCGGAAATCGGAAAAGTTCAACTGCGGCAGGCCGTAGTCGAACGGCTCCTGCGATACTCCGGTGATTCCCGCGGTTCCGATGATGTTGTTGACGAAGGCATACAGGTTGGAGCCGGAGGTGTGCAGGTGGTTGTAATTGAACCGCAACTGGTTGAACAGGCGGCCATGATTGACGTTGTAGCCCGCGCCCGCATTCAGCCCCTGGGTGTTGCTGGTGCCGTTGAGCGAAGGGAGCGGCGCCAAAGTCTGGTTTGTGGCGCGCGTGTAGTTCAGCAGGAAATTGATGTTCTGGCCCTGGCGCCGTCCGCCCCCCCGGCCCCCGCTTCCGCCCCCGCCGCGCCCTCCACCCGCCGCGCTGCCACCGCCCGAGCCAAAATTATGAATCAGGCGGAGGTTGACCGAATCCGTGTCGCTCTGCCCCGAAGCGACGTAATGAAAATTCAGCGGCCCGGGCGTGGTGATGTTCTGCGGGAAATATTGCAACAGCGTGGACGTCGCCTGGGCCGCCTGGGCGCTGATGCAACTTGAGGGAATGATGTTTCCGGGGAAGGGCGATCCCGCCGCCACCGGGCATCCCATGGGCAGGCCCGCCGGAGCGAAGATCTGCACCGGCATCCCGTTCGGCAGCAGCGAATTGCTGAAGTTCCCCTCCATTTCTTCCGTGGTCGGCACCGTGGAATACGCGTCGAAGGGATTGCTCGAGCGGCTGCCATTGTAGTTGATGAAGAAAAACGTTTTCGTGCCGCCTTCATAAATTTTCGGGATGTTCAGCGGACCGCCCACCAGCGCCCCGAATCGCGCCTGGTTGTAACTGGCTTTTTCCGTGGGCACTCCGGTCAGGGAATACGGCGCGGCGTCGAAGCTGGAGTTATCGTCTGAAAAATAAAGTGTGCCGTGCGGCTGGTTCGAATTGAATCCGCGGCCCACCCCCCGGCCAATGATCCCGCCGCCGGGTCCGCCGAAACCGCCCCCGCCTCCCCCGGGTCCTCCCTGGCCCCCGAACTGGCCGCCCCCGGGGCCGCCCCCGCCCATGCTCTGCCGGAATTCCTGGATGCGTTGCTGAATCTGTTCGTCGCTTCCCCCGCCGAAATTCTGGGACTGGCCCATCCCGCCGCCGCTCACCACGGATTCCGTGGCCGCGTCTGCCCCGGCGCCCGAAAACGGCAGCGCATTCATGTCTCCGCCATTGGCGCCGCCGGCGTCTCCCGCGGACCCCTCACCCCCGGCGCCGGCCAGCGCCGCAAGTGAAGGAATCCCCGCGCCCGCCCCCAGCGTCTGGAATCCACGGGAATTGGCCACCGTGCCGGAGGCCGCGCGGGCCGCCTGCTGCTGCTCCCGCAGTTCCTCCACGCGAGACGCCAATTGGATTTCGATCTCCACCTTGGCGGAGGGATTCTGCGGGTTCAGCAGAATTTCCTGGGTTTCTGGCGCGAAGGCCAGCAATTCCGCGCGCACCACGTAGCGGCCACGGTCGCGCAGCGTAAAGGCGAACGTTCCGTCCGTGTCCGTCGTGGTCACAAACTTCTTGCCGGTCAGCGTGTTCGCCGCGGTCACCGTAACCCCGGGCAGCGCCAGCTTTCCTGTGCGCACCAGTCCGGTAATTTGGAAAGGGGCAATTGCGGCGGGCGCCGCGGCCGCGGCAGGCGGTGGCGGCGCCTGGGGTGTTGCCGGCGCGGCCTCCTGGGCAGCCGCGGGAAGCGCGGCCGCCACGGCCAGCGCCGCCCCCAGCAGCATGCCGCGCCTCGCGCGCACTAGAGGAGTTCCTGCGGAGGCTTCCCGTCGGAAGGCGGCGTTTGCGTCGCCGGTGCCGCTGGCGGATTGGCCTTGCCCGGTGATCCGGCTCCGCCCGCTGCGCCTCCCCCGCCCATAAACTGCAGCATGCGCTGGAGCTGCTCCGCGTCCACCACGTTCAGGGATTTGGGCACGAAGGCGCCGTCCTTCGTTTCCCCCCGCACGATCACCGAATCCCCGGTGTGCAAGTCGGCCAGCGTAATGCTCTCCCGCCGTTTGCGCAGCGAGGTGTTTTCATCCACTTCCACCGTCTGCGTGGTCTTGTCCTGCCGCAGCACTGTGATTTTTGTTCCGTCAATCGCTTGCACTGTGCCGGCTACAAAATCGCCCGGCATCGGCCTCGCGCCAGCCCCGCCTGGACGTGGCCGGCCCTCGCCCCCCGGGCCCGGCGGCCCGGTCCGCGCGGCCACGCTTTCCGCTTCCCAGGATCCATCCGCGGCTTTTGTGCCGCGCACGAATACCAGCATCCCTGCTTTGAAGTCTTCCGGCTTGGCCGGCTGCTGTTCCAGCCGGAATGTCGTCTGCGCCCCCAGGTGCACCGTCACCGTAGCGCCATCCCGCGTGGAGATTTTCATCTCCCCCGGGGCCACGCTCTGAATCTGCCCAATCACGCCGTTTCCACGCATCCCGCGCTGCTGCGGTCCTGCGCCTTCGGGCCCTGCCTGGCCCCCGGAAGCAGTGGACCCTGGCTGCTGCGCCAGGCAGCGGCCGGGAACCAGCAAAATGAGGGCCGGAAGTAAGAAACTCACGGCCGCCAGCGTCCTCCAGAAATGATTTCTGCAAATCTTCATGGGCACCTTCTGGATCACTCGGAGAGACGAAAAGCGGAACATCCTGGTTCCTGCCGAGCCGCGCTGCCGGGCGTGCGTCTCCCCCAGGGGACTGTCGCTTCCCCCTGCATCATATTCCATTTCTGGCGGCGAAAGGTTCCCGGGCCAGCCTCAATTCCTCGAAGGTGTACGCACACCGCCGGCGCCGCTCATCGCTTTGCCGCCTTCTCGATCCCCCGCTGCCGCGGGTTGCCATGGGCTGGCGCTGGCCGTATGCTCCCAAATGACGCGACGGCCGCGTGCATGCGCGGCCCGCCCTCGGGAGAAATCTGTTGGCCTTCGAGTCAGCCATCACAGACTGCACCAGCCGGATGATTGTGGTTCCCGAAGTGGGCCAAACCGGCGCCCCGCGCTGCGCCGAAGAACTGGAACGCGGCAACATCCTCTTTTTCCTGCGCTCGCCCTTCCAGCTCAATGAAGACGACCGCGCCTTCCTCCTCGCCCAGAAGCAAACCGGCGCTGGCTTCCACAAGAATATCGCCTACCGTCCCGCGGAGGCCCGGCTCACCGGCGCCGGAAAAATGCCTGCGCCACACGCGGCGCGGCTGCGCGGCATCCTCCAGGCCTATTCAGACTGGGCCTCGTCTCTGCTCGACGGACACTTCCCGGAGTACGCGGGCAAATGGGCCAAGGATTTCGCCAGTTACCGTCCCATCGAGGAGCAGGGCCGCGCCGCACGCACCACCGCGCGCAACGATCTGGCCCACGTGGACGCGTTCCCCACCCGTCCCACCCATGGCGACCGCATCCTGCGCGTATTCACCAATCTCAATCCCGCGAAAAGCCGGGTGTGGATCACTTCGGAAACCTTTGAAGGGCTGGCCGAACGCTTCGCGCGGCAGATGGGAATTCCCCGCGCCGCCGGTGCCGGGGCCCAATCCTTCGCGCGTCTGGCCCGCGCGCTCCGCATCCGCCAGTGGGACCGCTCGCCCTACGACGCCTTCATGCTGCGCTTCCACGATTTTCTCAAGGAAAACACCGAGTTTCAGGAGCACTGCACCAAACAGCGCTGGGAGTTTCCCCCCGGGTCGAGCTGGATTTGCTACACCGATATGGTCAGCCACGCCGTGCTCTCCGGCCAGTTCGCCCTGGAGCAGACCTTCCTGATTTCGCGGGACGCCATGGTCCTTCCGCAGAAGTCGCCCATCCGCATCCTCGAACGCATCTGCGGCCACGCCCTCACCGGGTAGGGGCGAATGGCGGCGATCCTCCCGCAAGCTTCGGCACTGCATTCCAACGGGTAATACCTTCCTAACGAAACAGGCTAATTCGAAGCGCGCGCGGGTGGTTGCGGGGGGATGTCCCGCCGGATCACGGGCTTCCCGCCGCGATCCGGAGGCGCCGGCGGCGTCCAATTGGTCACCGGCAGCATCACCCGCGAGGGATGCGAGGCGTCGTGCAGAATGGTCATCGCCGCCGCGCGCGTCACCGCGGATTCAGACTCCGATTCTCCGCTGTGCAGATTGCGCGAGAAGTGCGGATGGAATTCCCCGGAAATCTGCACGCGCAGGCGGTGCCCGGCGAGAAACCGGTTGGCCGTGGGCAGATTCGTA
>DATIYQ010000321.1:0-61023 GCA_035517515.1 Binatia bacterium | reverse complement strand
GATCACCGCGGCAATCGCCGTTCCCTTCAAAGTCTCCGAGGGCCGCTTTACCCGCCTCCATCGCGGCCTGGGATTGGCTTCCGGCCTCATCAGTCTCGCTTTTGGACTCTTCATTGTTTATCAAATGGGGTTCGTAAACGGGCTGTTCAGCCAGAGTCCCATCTGGGTCCCTCACTGACTCTGCACAAGGAAGGACCCGGGGGTTCCGGAGGCGGCCTGAGGTGCAACTGTCTCTAGAAGAGCACGGATGGGCCTGTGCTCAAGGTGGCAGGCTGGGGATTTTGGCCCCTGGCTTCCGAGGGGGTGGAGCCTGGCTCGGTCGGCTGGCCTTCGGCAGCGGGCTGCGCCGACTCGATCTGCGACTGCTGCTCGAGTTCCTGAATCAAGGCGATGTACGCCGCGGGATTGTACACTCCCCGGAAGCTGGCGAGCTGATTGATTTCCCGAATCTGGCTTGCGTTCAAGCCCTGGGCGCGCAGGGAATCGTCAAGAGAATAAAGTTGAGATGCTCCCTGGGCAGGGACTGCTTCGGCCGGCGGCGGGGAGTTGACCTTGGGCGCCGGTTTTTCAGGCGTGGCAGCGGGCGCGGCCGGTGGCGCGTTGACGCCGGCCGTGAACGGCCGCAACGAAACGGGAGTAGGAGGATCTACGGGGCGCGCATTATCCGCCTGTGCCGTCACCGGAATCGAAGTTGCCGCTGCGGGCCGCACCACCCAGTTGACCTGAAACAGCCCCGCTTCTTCAGCCACGGTCGCCGAAGAGCCATCCCCGCTCAAGGTCACTTGATCCTGTGGAGCGGAATTGTCCGGCGTTGCATGTCTCTCCGCAGTGTCCTTCTCGTCTGTCGAGGCGGTTGCGGGCGGGGACCACCGCGCTGTGACCAAGGGTGGAAGTATTATCCCCATGTCCTTCTCCAGCCAGCCCCTCCCCGATCTCGCCTTGCTCGAATCGTTGCCTTGCAGCCAGAGGGCAGATGGGAATGCGGCTGCATCGTTGTAGTCGGCAGAGCAAAGAACTCCTTGAGAGGAAATCGAAGGGGCTGTGCCGGAGCGGAACAGTGCGGAGTGACGCCGGTCCTGAAAGTCACTTCTCCGCCGGTCCGTCTCCCGGTGGTTTTGCCGGAGATTCCCCCTGATCCGCCGGCTTGGAAGAATTCCCGGCGTCCGCTGCCGGCGCTTTGATGAGGTACTCGACGATCAGCGAGACCCGGCGATTGGAAGGATCGAGCGGTTCCTCCGGCCGGCGCAATTTATGGTCGGCGTAGCCGCGCACCTGAGTGACCTGGTCCGGGCGCAGACCCTTTTCCTGCATCAGCCGGCGCGCGGAATTCGCCCGGTCCGCGGAGAGCTCCCAATTGGTGTAATTGCTCGAGGGGCCATAGGGCTTTGCGTCCGTATGACCCTCGATGGCGATATGGTTGGGCAGTCTGCCCAATTCCTGGGCCAGTTTGATCAGAAGGTCTTCATTCACCGGATTGAGTTTGGCGCTGCCGCTATCGAAGAAAGTCCCGTGCGCGGATTCCAGGAGTTCGATGCGCAATCCCTCGTTGGTCACGGTCATGTCGATCTGATGGCTGAGCTCCTGGAAGTTGGGCACCTGACGAACGGCGGTTTCCAGTTGTTCCTTCAGCTTGTCCATATTGTCGGTGGTGACCACAAAATTTTCCCCAGCGCCATGCATACTGCTGCCGGGAATCCGCGAGGTGCCTTTAGGGTCCTTGAAGTATCCGCTCACCGCCTCTTGTATCTGCTTGCTGGAGTTCATCAGCCAGAGGACGATGAAGAGGGCCATCATCGCGGTGACGAAATCGGCGTAGGCCACTTTCCAGGCGCCTCCATGGTGGCCCGCGTGGCCGCCCTTCTTCTTGATAATCAGAATCGGGGTTTTGGCGTTCATGCGCTCCCCTTGGCCGCCTCCGGCGCAGCCGCCGTCTCGCTGGCGGGCGCCTCGGCGTGCCCCTTGATGTAGGCCTCCATTTCCTGAAAGGTTGGCCGGACGTGACCAGGGATAGCGCGGCGGGCGATCTCCACGGCCACGGTGGGAGCGCTGCCCTTCAAGAACGCGACGATCACCACCCGGATGACCCCATAGAAGGCGTATTCCTCGTCGGCGGATTTGGCCATATTGGCGGCGAGCGGTCCCACCAGGCCATAGCAGAGCAGAATGCCGAGAAAGGTGCCCACCAGGGCCGCGGCCACCTTATGCCCAATTTCCTCAGGCGGCCCTCCCAGGGCGCCCATGGTAATGACCACACCCAGCACCGCGGCCACGATGCCCAGGCCGGGCAGCGAGTCCGCCATGGTGGAAAGCGCGGCGATGGGAATGGTGGCTTCGTGATGGTGCACGTCCATGTCCCGCTCGATCATCTGGTCGGTGTCGAAAGGCTCGGCT
Organism: Binatia bacterium; assembly: GCA_035517515.1. Lineage (GTDB taxonomy): Bacteria > Acidobacteriota > Terriglobia > Acidiferrales > UBA7541 > JOPF136. Next base: position 58,632 of record DATIYQ010000321.1, on the reverse strand, counting down.
CCTCCGCCCGCGGCCAGCCGCAGTGAATCGCAAACAAAATCGCGCAGGTGATGGTCTTTGAGGAATTTCGGATACTTGGAAAAAATCGGGCTTTGCTCGGGATTGTCGCTGTCGCCCTCCAGGGCGAAGAGCCCTTCCTTGCGCGCCCGGTTCAACGTCTCGTAGATCATTTTCAGGGTGTCGAGGTACTTCTCCTTCGGGTACCTGGAACCCCCAAAGGCTCCTCCGATGCCACCGGCTATCTTCTTGAGGATATGCAGGGGATTGGCAACGAGCACGGTGCCCACCGCCGCCCCTCCGATGATCAGCAACTCCGCGGGTTGGAGCAGCACCCGCAAATTCCCGTGCTCCATCAGGTAGCCGCCGATGACCGCGCCAAACACGACGATGATTCCGATAATTACAAACATGGTCCGGCCGGTCTCCCTAAGGATCGCAGCTCTCCGGGTCCAGCACCCGGACGCAGTTGCCGCCGGAGGCAAGCCCGGCCTCGAGCGCAAGTTGCGCGCGCTCCATCAGACTTTCCACGGTGTCCCCGGGGGCCGCATAAGCGCCGCCAAAGGATGCGCTGAGCGGCAGGCTGTCTCCCCACCAGTTCACCCGGGCGCGGGTCACCAGGCCGCGCAAACGTTCCGCCTCTGTTGTCAATCCCTCCGCGCCGCATCCCGAGATGACCGCGAGAAAGCGATGCTCTCCCAGATACCCCAGCAGGCAAGTGGGCGCGAGGTGGTTTCCAAGGGTCACCGCGACAACCCGCAGGATCACCGCGATCGCGCGGGCCCCCCGGGATTTGAGCAATTCCTGGATGCGATCGACTTCGATGCACAGCAGGCTGATGGGAATCTGGTATTCCTGAAAGGTGCACAGGTGCTCCTGGATTTGGGACTGCACGAATCTCCGCGTGGCGGCGCCGGTCACGGGGTCCTGGCACCCGTAAGCGGCGAGCTTGTTCTGCCGGCGGTCCCAGTCGGAATCCGAAAAAGTTTCGTGGAAACTCTCCGCGGCCCCGATGATCAACCCTTCGGGATTGCGGATCGGAGTCACCCAGAGCCGCACCACCACGGGGTGGCCGTCCTTGTGCCGCATCGCCGTCTGCACCACCGCGGCCGCCCCGCCGGAAAGCGCCTGATGGATGGCCTGGGCGGCATCGGCCACGATGCCGGAATGCGCGTCCCCCTCTGCAAACAGGTCGGAGCGCCGGCACTGCCCCACGATTTCATGGCGAAGAAATCCGGTAATGCGCTGCGCCCCGTCGTTCCAGAACAGGATTTTTTGGCTCGGGTCCACAATGCAGATTCCGGTTTGCAGGCCTTCCAGGATGCCGCGCAAGACTTCCGGAGATTCCAGTCGAGACACACTCGGCTCCCCTAGTTTTCATCGGTCAGGCACGGCCGGAGATTAGATGTCGTGGCCGGACCCGCGAAGCCGAGTCCCCGTGGTTGCGATGACACCTGCCGGCCCCCGCCGCCCTGGGTCATTTCGCGGCAGGAGCCGGCGAAAGCCCCATGATCTGGCCGGCCCATTCGATTGCGGCGAGATAGAGGTCCGGCAATCGCTCCTCGGGCAGGTGCAGGGGGGCATCTTCCTGGCGGTGGCGATCCCAGATTCCCGCTTCGTAATCCGTCACCACTTCGAAAAAACGGCGGTAAAGACCGGGAGAACCCAGCAGTGCCTCCTTGATCTCCGCCTTCACCGGCACGTTGTCCAGCACCCGCGGCATGGGCATATCCAGCATCCCGTCCAGCGTGGAAAGCAGGCCCATCAGAAAAAAATCGCCGGCCAGTTCCGGCACGCCGGCGGCGGGCGCCAGCATTTCGCAAAAGCGCGCCCGCACCAGGGGCAGCCGGACCAGCTCCCCGGATTTGTCTTCGGACATCGCGGCTACGCAGACCAGGGAGACCCATTTGCTTATGGCACGCTCGCCCAGCAGTCGAAGCGCGTGAGGAATCGAGGAGACTTCTTCCAGCAGGGGGAAGGCGGGAGAGTTGAGATAGCGCAGCAGACGGTAGCTCAGCGAGACATCTTCCTGGATCAGCTCGCCCAGTTCTTTGAGGTCTATCTGCGGCCGGTTCGCGGCGGAGAGAAGCTGGATGTAGATCGCCTTGTTCACCGGCACCGCGGCGCGTTGCACCATCGTCGGCTTGCAGAAAAAATAGCCCTGGAAATACTCGTAGCCCATCCCGCGGTTCAGCTCGAACTGCCGGCGCGTCTCCACCTTTTCCGCGACCAGCGGGATGCCCAGGCGCCGGAACTTGTAGGCCAACCGCTCCTGTTCCTCGAGCGGGGTGGCCAGCACGTCCACCTTGATGAAGTCGGCGACGTCGAAGTAAGCGGACATTTCCGGGGAATCCACGTAATCGTCCAGGGCCACGCGATGCCCTTTCTGTTTCAGGCGCCGGCATGCGGCCACCACCTCAGGCTCGGGCGCGACCGTCTCCAGAACCTCCCCGACCATCTTTTCCCGGGGCAGCAGCGCCCAGGTGTCGCTCACCAAAAATTCCCGGGTGCAGTTGATGAATGCCGGCAGGCCGTGAGTCATTTGCATCAGGCCCATGAGAAAGAGTTCGTCCATGGCTTTGGCCGCCCCGGTCTCGCTCTTGTCCGCCGGGCAGAAATTCTCCGGGCCGAACCGGCATAGGATTTCGTAGGCGAACACCAGTTCTTGCCCGGTAAAGATGGGCTGCCTGGCGAGATAGTTTTTCTCGATTATCATGGCCGTCTGCTCCAAGGCGATTTCCGGCTTGCCGAACCATCCTCCCCTTGATCCGCGGCCGCGGGCTCTCCGGCCAAACGCGGCCGTGCCACCGTGCCTCGCTCCGGCGATTGCCCCGCCGCCCCAGGCATCGCCTCCGATCAGGGTTCCGGCTGTGCGGGTGCTGGCGCCTGCGCGGGACCCTCGGGGAGAGAGAGGCCCGGTGGCGGATTCAGGATCACCAGATCCACGCGGCGGTTGGCGGCACGTCCCTCCGGAGTCTCGTTGGAGCCCACCGGGTGGTACTCGGAATATCCCGAAGCGGAAAGCCGCTCGGGAGAGACCTCGTAGCGCGTAATCAGCAGCCGGATGACTTCGGTGGCACGGGCCGTGGAAAGCTCCCAATTCGACTTGAACGCGGGGGTGCGGATGGGAACGTTGTCCGTGTGGCCTTCGATGCGAATCGGAAAGCTGTGCGGGCGGATGATCTCCACCAGCTTGGAGAGTGTGGAGAGCTTGTCCGGCCGGAGGGTCGCCGAGCCGCTATCGAAGAAGCCGGCCTCGCGCAGACTCACCACCAGCCCTTCATGCGTGGCGGTAATGGCGATCTCGTGCCGGTTGATCTGGGGCTGCAATGCCGTTTCCAGTTCGCGCTGGACTGCGTTCAGCTCGTGGCGCTGGGCGGTGCCCACCAGGGCCCCCACCGGGCGGCTGCTCAACTGCCCCAGGGCATCCACGCGCGCGGCGTTTTCCACCATCTGCACTTCCGAAAAGGGCATGGGTTGCGAGGTGGCCAGCGGAATCTTGGCGTTGGAAGGTTCGAAAATTCCCATCTGCTGGAAAGCGACCTGAATGGAAAGGGCCAGTTGCCCGGCTTTGCGCTTGTCCACCTGCGAAGAGGAATACAGGACCACAAAGAAAGCGAACAGCAGAGTGATGAAATCGGCGTAGGACACCAGCCAGCGGTCGTGGCTCATCTGTCCGCCGTGCGCTTTCTTCCTCATGTCGCTGCCACGCTCCCGATCTTTGCGCGATCCTCCCGCGCCAGGAAGCTGGCCAGTTTGGTTTCCAGCATGCGCGGGTTCATTCCTTCCAAAATGGAAACCACGCCCTCCAGCATGATTTCCTGGTGCAGCAACTCCTCGCTCTGCCGGATGCGCAGTTTGCCGGCGATGGGCAGCAGCAGCAGGTTGGCCAGGCCCACCCCGTAGATGGTGGCCACGAAGGCCACCGCGATCCCTTTGCCCACCTCGCCGATGTTGTCCAGATGCTGCATCACCTGGATCAGTCCCAGCACCGCCCCGATGATGCCGATGGTGGGAGAGAATCCGCCCGCGGCTTCGAAGACCCGCGGGATGTTTTCGCCGTGTTCGGCGCGGCTCTGCAGTTCCAATTGCATGATCTTGCGCAATTCCGAGGGTTCGGTGCCGTCCACAGCGAGCATCAGCGATTTGCGCAGGAAGGGATCGGAGATGCTCTCCAGCTCACGATCCAGCGAGACGATGCCTTCCTTGCGCGCCTTCTGCGCGTACCCCACGATCTCCTTGACGGTCTCGGCGGGATGCGCCGAACGCGTGAGGAAGACAAGGGAAAGACTCACCACCGCGGATTGCACCACCGCCAGAGGAAACTGCAGCAGGATGGCCCCCAGCGTCCCCCCAAATACGATCAGCGCCGCGGTGGGCTGCAAAATCTGATCAATCTTCCCTCCCTCCAGGGTCAGGCCGAGGATCAGCCCGCCCCCGGCCACCACGATCCCGCTCATGCTGGCTTTGTCCAATCCTCCTCCGCTCACCCGGACGATGCGCCGCTCGGGGAATCCGGGACCTGCCCCTGGGGTTCGCCGGGGGAGGCGCTGGCCACTTGCCCGAAGGGCAGCCGGCAGCCGGAGCGGCGGTGATACTCAACAATTCGCTCAATGATGTCGTCGGCGGCCTCGCGCACCACCAACTTGTCGCCGGTGAGCAGAGTGATCACCGTGTCCGGCAGATTCTCGATGAATTTGACCAGATCGGCATTCACGATCAGGGGCTGACTGTTCAAGCGCGTCAGATGAATCATCCCGTTCGCCTCGGGGCCCGGCGCGCGCCAACCGCACCTCCCGGGCCAAACTCCACCATCCCTGCTCATCGGCACGCTCGCGGCGAGCATGAACGAGGTCTAACTCAGAAGCTCTTTGACCCAATGCCGGATCGATTGACTGCACATTCCTTGCCAATTGCGTCGTTGGCACGCTGCGTGCATGAACGCTCTCCGGTGCGATTTCTCCCCAACCAACCGTCTGGGTTCGAGAGAAACGTCACAGCAGAGCGTGGACTTGATTAAATTCCACTAATCCGCGGCCCGCCCGGACGCAATTCCTGGATGCAAATCGTCCGGGCAGGTTCAGGAGGGATTGTCATGAGCAATCCGGATGCGGTCGCAACCGGCCGGGCCACCGGGCGGAAGAATCCCGGATCGGGCGAGCGCCCCCCCCAAGCAGAAGAAACTCCGCAGGTGGTGAACTTTACGGTGGAGGAGGCGGAAGGGCTCAACCGGATGCTTCAGGCTACGGTGGAGAATTTCACCGCGCAGAGCAAGATCAACGACCAGTTGGTTTCGCGGCTGCTGGACTTTGAGAAAAAACTTGCCGACCTGGACGCGCAAGTCCGGCGGGCGCTCGAAGCAGGAACTCGGGAACGTCTTCCGCTTTACATGGGAAACAGCCTGGCGCTGTGCCGCATCCTGGACTCATTTCTGATGTACGTGGATACGCGGGACACCCGGATGACCCCGCACCTGCTGCTGGAGGGTTGCTGGAAGCCTGCGCAAACCCGAGTGATGTCGCGGCTGGTGACGCGGGGCATGCGCGTGGTGGAGGTGGGCGCACAAACCGGGTATTTCACCCTGCTGGCCGCCGCAGGCACGGGACCGGAAGGCCAGGTGGTGGCGCTCGAACCCGAAACTCGCACATTCGAGCTCCTGAATCTGAATGTGCAGGTGAATGGACTTGCGCATCGGGTGCGCACGCTGACCGTGGACACCTCGAACGGTGGCGGCATCGCGGAGCGCGCTGCGCATCGCAAAAGCCGGGGCCCGGCCTCCCGGCCGATGCCGGAGACCTTTGCCCCGCTGGATGAGTTGATTCCGGATCCCATCGACGTGCTCCTGCTGGATGCCCAGGGCAACGAGCCCCAGGTTTTCGCCGGCATGAGGGGCCTGTTGCCGCGGTCGCCCCATCTGACCATCCTTCTCGAATTTGCCCCCACGCTGCTGGAGCGCAGTGGCAACTCGCCGCGCGAATTTCTTTGCGCGCTGCGCGCCGCCGGATTCGAGATTCGCGCCATCACTCCGCAGGCGAGCACGCCCGCAATCGAAGACGCGGCGCTGCTGGCCTCGCCTGCCAGCACGCTGCTGCTCGACCGCAGTTGATGTTGTTTGCCGCCGGCATGCGGTGCACGCGTGAATCAAGAACAGACGAGCGCAGCGAGCCGGGCCGCGGGCGGCGCACCCGCCCCGGCCGGAGTGTACTTCCGCGCCGTTTTCTATGGTGCCACCGGCTACGCAGACGAATCCCGGGGCATCCTGTTGGCCCTGGCCCGCGCCGGCATGCCCCTGCAAATCGATCCCGCGGAATCGCACAGCGACGTCCACGGGTTGCTTCCCGATTACGAGCGGGAAATGCTCGAACGATTGAAGCTCGGGCGCGTGGACCTGGCCCGCAGTGTGCTGCTGCAGAATTTTCCGGCGCACGGTTTCAGCCTGTCCATGCACGGCCGGGCACGCGTGGGCCGCACCATGTACGAGACCGATTCCCTTCCCGACGATTGGCGGGAGTATTGCCAGGCCATGGACCAGGTGTGGGTGCCGAGCACCTTCAATTGCGAGACCTTTGCCGCCGCGGGCGTCGCGCGGAGCAAACTGCGCGCCCTGCCAGAGGGAGTGGACACGACTCTGTTCCGGCCGGGGTGTGATCCCCTGCCCTTGCCCGGACTGCGCGGCTTTCGGTTTCTCTCCGTCTTCGAGTGGATCGAGCGCAAAGGTCCGGACGTACTGCTGCGCGCTTACTTGAGCGAGTTCCGGCCCGATGAAGATGTCTGCCTGATCCTGAAGGCCTACGCGCGGCCCGACGCCACAGCCGATCTGCTGCCACGGATTGCCTGGTACATCGAACGCGGACTGGGGATGCGCCTGGAAGATACGGCTCCCATTCTGGTCCTTGCGCCGGGGTTTCTTCGTGCCGAGGAGTTGCCGCGCCTCTATGCCACTTGCAGCGCCTTTGTGCTGCCCACGCGCGGCGAGGGATGGGGGCGGCCGTTCATGGAATCGCTGGCCTGCGCGCGTCCCGTGATTACCAGCCGGTGGAGCGGCCATCTGGACTTCTTGCACGACGGGAACAGCTATCTGATCGCCGTGGAGCCGAATCGCGCGGCCTGGAATATTGACGTGGAATTGAGTGCCGGCCATGGCCTGGGCGAGCCCAGTGTGGACCATCTGCGGCAACTCATGCGCCAGGTGTTTACGCACCCTCAGGAGGCCCGCGGCCGCGCGCAGCTTGGCCACGCGGAGATGAAGGAAAAATGGGACTGGGATGTGGTGGTGCGCGATCGCTGGCTGCCGGCCATTCAGGAACTGCTCGAATAATCCGCCAAGCCGCAGCGCGCGGCAAGCGAGATTCGGCACCGGGGAACCATGAATCTTCAGGAAGTACAGAACAACTGGGACGAATTCGGCAGGCGCGACCCCTTCTGGGCCATCCTCACGCACGCCCAATTCAAGAACAATCGCTGGGACCCGGCGGCCTTTTTTGAAACCGGGCGGCGTGAGGTGGAGATCCTTCTGCGGCACCTGCAGGAGATCGGCGTGCCGTTCTCCTGCCGGCGGGCGCTGGACTTCGGCTGCGGGGCGGGCCGGTTGAGCCAGGCCTTGTGCGCGTGGTTTCACTGCGTGGCGGGCGTGGATATCGCGCCGTCCATGATTGCGCTGGCCAACCAGTACAACACGTTTGGCACTCGCTGCCGGTACCTGTTGAACCCCGCGCAGGACTTGCGGGTCCTTGGAGCGCAACGCTTCGACTTCGTACTTTCGCTCATCGTTTTGCAGCATCTGCGGCCGGAATACAGCAAACATTTCATCCGCGAATTTATCCGCGTGCTCGCGCCGGCCGGCATCGCCGTCTTCCAAATCCCTTCGCGTCCGTCCCGGCCTCCCGCGGCCCGGCCCCCCGTGGCCGAACTCCCCTGGGCAGCCTGCCGCGCGGATCTTTCGCTGCTCCGGCCGGTCGGCCTGGTCCACGCGGGAGAAGCCTTCGAGGTAAGCGTTCGAGTGCGGAACCGGAGCGGTCTGGCCTGGCCGTGTTCCGGCCGCAGCGACGGGCACGGGCTTGTGCAGTTGGGAAACCACTGGCGGAACGAAGACGGCACTCTGCTGGCCGCAGACGATGCGCGTGCCCTGCTGCCCTTTGATTTGGCGGCAGGCGCGCACGTGGACCTGACGCTTTCGGTGAATGCGCCGGATTCCCAGGGAACCTACTTCCTGGAGCTGGACATGGTGGAAGAAGGAATCGCCTGGTTTGCAGACCGCGGCTCCCAGCTGCTGTGTCAAAAGGTCCAGGTAGCCGCATCGGACCGCGAACGGGCGCCACGCGGTTTTCCGGTGATGGAGATGCACGGGGTACCCAAAGAAGAGATCTATCGCGTGGTTGCCCAAAGCGGGGGCCGGGTGCTCAACGCGACACAGGATCAATCGGCAGGCGGCTGGGAAAGTTTTCTATACACGGTGGCCAAAGCATGACGCCGGCTGGGCTGCCCCGCAAACTACCGTGGCCCAATCCTCCGGCCGCCCGAGGGGTTGCACGCCAACGTCCCCTCGCGTACTCGGAACCGGCGGGTCGAATCTGATGCCCATCCATGTGGTGACGGCAAAGACCGGGATCGTCAGGCAATGCGCCACGCGCAGTCCTGGAATCGCCATCTTTACCGACGCAGCCTCGCCCGAGTCCGTACCCCAGGAAGTGCGCGCTGCCGCGGAATACTTTTTTGCCAGGGATGTGAGCCCGCTTCTGGCCGGCGAACTGCCGCCGCAGGTGGATGGCGCGCTGGTTTGGTTGTCGGGCGAACGCCTGCTGCGCGGCGCCCCCGCGGACCTGCGCGCCACCTTTCATGCCCGCGGTGTGCGCACGAATTTTATTCCCATCCACCGCCCCGGGTTGCCGGAGGCAGACCTGATCGGCATCGAGCCGCGGATCCAGTTGCGTGCCGCGGGGACGGAAATATGGAATCCACGCATCCGCCTGTTCACCTCCGGGGCGCCATCACACAGAAAGCAGACCGCCTTGCGCCATGCTGCGGGGCCATGGGCAACACTCGCCACCGCGCTCTCCGTGGAGCAGGATGCAGAGGGCGCTGAGCGCCTGAAGGAACTGTGGCAAACCCCGGGGCTGGAGCCTCGCTTCAAGGCGCTGGTGTTGCGCAACCTGATTGTCCGGCTCACGCGCCAGGGCAACCATGCGCTGGCCGGAGAATTGGCCACTGCTGGCATGGAGGCCTTTTCCGGATACGCGGAGATTTGTTTTCTCGGCGCCGTGCTCTGTCTCCATCGCCAGGAGCCGTGGAAGGCGGTGGGCCTCCTGGAAAAAGCCATGGGCTCGGAGGAGCGCGGCTATCTCGGAAGCGGCGGTGAGAATTCCTACCGTGCCGCATGGCTGCTGGGCAGCATTTGCGCGCGGGCCGGCGACCAGGGGAAGGCGCTGAACTATTTTCTCCCCGGCATTGGCCTCTCGCCGGCGTTTCGTCCCTCCGTCGACGCGGTTCTGGGCCTGCAAATGTCCCGCCAGGTCGCCGCCCAGATTCACCAGGAGCTGTGCCTACTGGTCCGCCGCCAGCCTCAGTATCTGGAAACGGTCTTCCAATTCTACCTGCGACATCGCGTGTTCGGGCCGCCCCGGCGCCTGCTGCAGACGCTTCCTCTCAGCGAGGAAAGCCGCGGCATTCTCGAAGATCGCTTGTCCGCGGCTCAGGCCTATCTCCGCACTCCCCCTCCGCGGCCGGGAGAGCGCCTCGGAGTGATTCTGTCTGGCCCATTTCTGCTGCACTCCGGCCACGCCCGCATCAACCGCAAACTCGCCGCCGGACTGGCTGGATCCGCGGAGCTCGAAATTGCCTTGGAGCCCGCGGGATTCGGAGATTGTCCTCCAAACCGGTTCGGAGAGGCCCAAGCTCTGGCCGAAGGTTTGGCCCGCGCGCCCTCCCGCCTGGATCTCACCATTCGCCACCACTGGCCGCCCGATTTCCGCGCACCGGAAGCTGGAAAGCTGGCCTGCATTCTTCCCTGGGAGCACCGCGCGGTGCCCCGAAAATGGGTGGAAGAAATTCAGCGCCACGTGGACGAGCTGTGGGCGCCTTCCGAGTTTGTGGCCCAGGCGTTTCGCCAGGGCGGAGTGGACGCGGCGCGCGTGCGGATGATTCCCAACGGCGTGGACACCGCTGTGTTTTCTCCCGCGGGGGAATCCTGGAGGCCACCCGGCTGCAGGAGCTTTGCCTTTCTCTTTGTCGGCGGCGCCATCCGCAGGAAGGGCGTGGATCTGCTCCTCGAGGCCTACGCCGACGCGTTTGACCCTGACGACGACGTGACGTTAATCATCAAGGACATCGGCTCCCGCTCCTTCTACGCGCACAACACGCTGATCCAGAAAATCGCGCGGTTTGCGCGGCGCCGGGAGAATGCCCACGTGGTTCTGTTGACGGAAGAAATGCCGGACGCCCGGCTTGCCGGACTCTATCGCGGGTCAGATGTCCTCGCACATCCCTTCCGGGCGGAAGGATTCGGCATGCCCCTTTTGGAAGCGATGGCTTGCGGCAAACCGGTGATCACCAGTGATTGTGGCCCCGCCAATGAATTCTGCGCGCCAGATACCGCCTATTTGATCCCGGGGAAAGAAGTGGAAGTCGCAGAGCCTCCGCCCCCGCTCGGTGAGATGTCCCGGGAGTGGACCTGGTTCGAGCCCGACGTACAAGCGCTCGCCCGCGCCTTGCGCCAGGCGTACGAAAATCCGGCGGAGAGCGCGGAGCGCGGGCGCCGCGCCGCGTTGCGCGCCCGAACCAATTATGGATGGGAGCGCATCGTCGGAATTTACCGGGAGCGGATCTGTTCCCTCTGTGGCCTGAAAGCGCCCAGGGAGGAAGCCATCACCGCTCCCGCCGAGGGATAAACGCGTGGCCACCGTCGCGCTCTCCATGATTGTCCGGGACGCTGAGGGCGACCTGCCCCGTTGCCTGGAGAGCGCGCGCGGCGCGGTGGATGAAATGGTCCTGGCGGACACGGGCTCGAAGGACGCAACCCTGCGCATCGCTCGGGAGTTTGGCGCCCGAACCCTGGAGATTCCCTGGGAAAATGATTTTGCGCGTGCCCGCAACCGTGCGCTCGAAGCGCTGAACACCAATTGGGTGCTGGTGCTGGATGCCGACGAGGTGCTCGATCCCCAAGCCGGGCCGGAGATTCGCCGGTTGATCCAGGGCTCGCAGGCCGGAGGATTTCAGGTGACCATACGGAACTACGTGGCAGATCCCCACGAAAGGCTTTGGGGCGTTCCGGCCAAACCGAATGACGGCCGGCTTCCCGCGGCCAGGGAGTTTCCCGCCTACCTCGAGCATGAAAACGTGCGGCTCTTCCGGCGTCATCCGGACATCTACTTCGTGGGCCGCGTGCACGAAAGCACCGGCTGGCGAATCCGCCAGACCGGGGCAAAGCTGGGCAAGGCCGGCTTCCTGATCCATCACTTTGGCATGATTGCGGACGCGGCAAGCCGTGCTCGCAAGAATGCCCTGTACAGAGATCTCGGCCGCCTGAAAGTGCAGGAGATGCCCCAGAACGCCCAGGCGCATTTCGAGCTGGGCCTCCTCGAACTCGATCACTTCCAGGAATGGGAACAAGCCTCGCGTTGTTTCGAGCGTGCCTGCGAACTCAATCCGCAGATGGGGGTAGCCTGGTTCTGCGGTGGCGTGGCGCAACTCAAACTCGGGAATCTGGCAGCCGCCGTCGAGCGCTTTCGCGCCGCGCACGCGGGCGGATATTCTTCGCCGGAGTCCCAGGAACTCAGCGGAGACACCCTGTACAACCTCGGTCACTTCACAGCGGCGGCCGCGAGCTACCGGCGCGCGAGAAACCTGGCAGGCGAGAGTCACCACGTCCGGAGCAAACTGGGACTGGCACTGGTGCGGGCCGGGGCCACCGCGGATGGGCTGCGACACCTGCGTGCGGCCATCCTTAGCGAACCCAGCCGCGCCGAAAATCATGACCGTCTGATCCAAGCGGAAGTCTGGCTTTCTCACCTGGAGCAGGCGGCCCGGGCGGCCGAAGAAAAGCTGACCTGCACGGCTGCCGAGGCCGCGGATTACCTCCGGGCAGCCAGCATTTGTGCAAAATTGAAACACTATGCGCACGCCTCTGCGCTCCTCCAGCAGGGCCTAAGCCGGTTTCCCGGAGCAGCTTCGCTCCTGGCCGCGCTTGGCGAACTGGAAGAGAAAGCGCGGCGCTAGTACTTCTCCGGACTCCCTGGTACTTCGAATAGCGAAAGAGTAACACGCGCCCAACCGCGGTATTCCCCGCCGCTAAAGCCCGGGGGCTGCAGGCCGATGCGTGGGTTGAGAACAAAAGAACCGTTCATCGGTTGAGAGTCCTTCGGCCCACGCAATCACGCCGGCACGCTGGATGGCTCTGAACGTCGGACGGCCCAAACCGAACAACCAAAGGAGTCATTCCATGGCACTGAGTGTCTTGAACAACATTCCCGCGCTGGTTGCGCAGAACCAGTTGCAGATTACCCAAAACAACCTGCAGAAGACGCTGTTCCGGCTGGCATCCGGCTCGCGCATCAATTCGGGCGCCGATGATGCGGCCGGGCTGGCCATCGCCGACGGGCTGAACGCCAACATCGCGGCGCTGAACCAGTCGGCCAGCAACGCCAACGACGGCGTCGGAACGTTGCAGGTGGCAGACGGCGCGCTCGGGCAGGTGACCACGCTGTTGCAACGCGCCGTAACCCTGGCCACCGAGTCGTCCACGGGCACGGTGTCCGACAGCCAACGCACCGCACTGGATGCGGAATACACCCAGATCAAACAGGAGATCGACCGCATTGGCACCAGCACCACGTTCAACGGCGCCGCCGTGTTCTCCGCCGCCACCACCTCAATCTTCCTGAGTGACGCGACGGCCACCGGCAGCAATACCATCACCGTGAGCACCGGAACGCTCTCTTCGGCCGGGCTGGGTTTGGCCGGAAACCTGCTGACGGACCCGACCGCGCAGACCTCGCTGACGCAGATCGATGCGGCCATCGCCACCGTCGCCAGCTCTCGCGGCACCATCGGCGCGGGCATCAACCGCCTGCAGTCGGCCGCCAACGTCATCAACGTGCAGGTGCAGAACCTGACCACGGCGGAAGACGGCATCCGCGCCGCGGACATCGGGGTCGAGGTTGGCAACCTCTCTCGTTACTCGATCCTGGAACAAACGGGTATTTCCGCCCTGGCACAGGCCAATACCCAGCAGCAGGCCGTGCTCAACCTGCTCCGTTAAGGAGCCACCCCGGAGTGAGGGCGGAAGCGTCCTCCCGCCCTCACTCATTCTCCCACTGAACACCATGATCCCCTCCAGCTACCCCGCAAGCCCCGCCCGCCGGACGGCCGGAATTTCCTTGCTGCTTTCACTTTCTGAAAGGGAGACCGGCTATGTCCAGCACGCTTAACGTAGGTGCAGCCCTCGCGCTGGACAGTCAAACCGGACTCGGGACGGGAATCGACGTCTCTTCGTACGTGCAGGCGGCGCTGGCCGCGCAGAGCGCGCCGCTCACTCTGGCGCAGCAGCAGCAATCGCAGTTAACCACTCAAACCACAGCGCTCAATACCCTCAGTTCGGAGCTGCAAAGCCTGCTGGCCGCGGCGCAGGCGCTGAACGATCCTGCCGGCCAATTCAACGCGCTCTCGGTCACCTCGTCCAACACCTCCGCCGTGGTGGCCTCCGCCACAGCCGGCGCGGCCACGGGAAATCACACGGTGACCGTCAACAGCCTGGCCACCACCTCTTCGGAGTACAGCCAGACGTTTGCCACCAGCTCCACGCCCACGAACACAGGCACCTTCAACATTTCCGTGGGTGGCGCGGCCGCCGTGCCCATCACCGTAAACTCAACCAACAATACGCTGGCGGGAATCGCCTCCGCCATCAATGCCGCGGGTGCGGGAGTAACCGCCAGCGTGATCAATGACGCCAGCGGCTCCCGGCTGGCCATTGTGAGCAACACCAGTGGCGCGCCCGGCGACATCTCCATTTCCGGCGATACGGTCGGTCTGGGTTTCACCAAGTCCGCCAATGGGCTGAACGCATCTCTGGTCGTGGACGGAATTCCCATCAGCAGCGCTTCGAACACAGTCACGGGAGTGATTTCCGGAGTCACCCTGAATCTGCTGTCCGCGAACCCCAATGTGCCGGTGAGCCTTTCTGTCGCGCCAGACGCCACGCAGGCACAGTCGGCGATCAATTCCTTCGTGACCGCGTACAACGCCGTCGTCAACGATTTAAACTCCCAGGTCGCGGTCGATCCGTCCACAGGGCAGCAAGGCCCCCTGGGTTCGGACAGCTCCATCAACCTGGTCCAGGACCAGGTGTTGAGCGCGGTCGCCTACGCCGTCAGCGGCAACAGCGGGATCGTGAACCTGGCCTCGATCGGCGTGAACTTCAATGACGACGGCACGCTCACCGTGGACAATGGTACCCTCTCGAGCGCGCTGGCCTCCAACTTCCAGGCGGTGCAGAACTTTCTGCAAGGGGGCGCCAGCTCGTTTGGCGCCAACCTTACCGCGTCTCTGCAATCCCTCACCGATCCCACGCAGGGGCCCGTCGCCCTGGACCTGAACGGTATCAGCCTAACGCAACAGGATCTGACCCAGCAGATTAACGATTTCCAGGCGCAGTTGGCCGTCGCGCAGCAGACCCTGAACGCAAAATTCAGCCAGGTGGACACGATTCTCCAGGAGCTTCCGCTCCTCCAGGCGCAGGTCGCTAGTCAATTGAGTTCCCTATAGCGATGAGAGAAGACACAGCAAAGCTGTATCGTGAAGCCGCGGTCCGCGGCGCTTCCCCGGTGGGACTGGTGGTCTTGCTCTACGAGGAGGCGCTGCGCGACCTGCGGCGTGCGTTGGCGGCGGTCGCCCGCCGGGACATTGAAGAGCGCACGCTTTCCCTCAGCCATGCCTTGCAGGTGATCGGGTACCTGCAGTCCGTGCTGAACTTCGAGCGAGGAGGGCGGGTAGCCGTGCAGATTTCCGCCTTCTACGACTTTTCCCGCAGCCGGCTGCTCGAGGCGAATCTCCAGAACAGTTCCGAGATCCTCGAGCATTTGCTTCACGAATTCACGGAGACTGCGGAAGCCTGGCGCCAGGTGGGGCATGAACTGGAAGCGATGGCCGTGCCCGCCCCGGAACATGAGCCTGCCAGCGGGTGGGCGGGATGAGACCGCAGCCGCCATGCGCCAGAATCCGCGCGGCCAGCCGGCAACTGGGCGAGTGGATAAGCGCCTGGCGCGCAGTCCCATGCGGGTTGCTGCCCGCGGGTGATGAACTCCGGCGCGTGGAAGCCTGGGTGGCACAGGCCGGGGCCGCTGTGCGGGAATTGTCTCCGGAAGAACGGGCCGCGCAGGACACGCGGAAGGAGATCGCCGGCTACAAGCTGCGGCTGAGCGAACTCCAGTCTTTATTGAAGGAGATTGAAACCCTGGCCCGCGTGCGGCGTACCGAGCTGCGATCCTCCGGCGACCATCTAAAAGCTGCCGCGGCCTGGGCGAAACACGTCCGCGAAATCGGGTAGCTCCCGCCGCTGAACATTCTCCCTGGCATCTGAAATCTTCGCGCTGGCCGGTGTGCGCCGCCGGTGGTGCCGGCGGTCTCCCTCCGTCTATGGCAGGAAATCGAACAGTGTGGGCAGGGACAGGGCCTTGCCCTGCGAGGTGAGCAGCGCCGTGGTCGCCGTTTGCGTTTGCGCCAGGGTGGTGGTGGCCGCGGCAAGATCCGCCCCGGCGATTTGCGTGGCTTGTGTGCTCAACTGCACGCTCTCGTTGCTCAAAAACGTCTCGCTGTTGTTGAACTCGTTGAGCGTGGTCCCGTAAAACGTCCGCACGTTGTCGAGGAGGGAAAAGGCCTGGCTCAATGCCGCGGTCGCTGCGGATACTCCCGTGCCGGTTTGCAACGCGGTGATGAGCTGCTGCAGCGCGCCGAACAGGTCCCCGCCGGGATTGCTGAACAACTGACTGCCGGGCAGGTTGATCGGCGCCGTCTGGCCGTTGGAGAGTTGGATGGAGTTGACCCCGGTGTTGCCCTGGTAGCTGACCCCGGAGGGCGAGGCTGCATCGAGCACATAGGGTGCGGTTTTGGTGAGTGTGCCGGAAAAGATGTACTGGCCCTGCACGGAGGTGTTGGCGATGCCCAGAATCTCATCGCGAATGCCGGAAACTTCCTGCGCCAGCGATTGCAGATTGCTGGCTCCCAGCGTGGAATTGCCGCCCTCCACACCCAGCGAAATGGCCTGAGTCACGGCGCTGACCACGGAACTGAGCGCGGAGTCGGCGGCCTGCAGCTGGGGCTGCAAGTCCTGAATATTCTTCTGGAACTGGTCCACTTGGTCGCTCTGGGACTGGTTTTCCAGCAGCGCGGCGGCTCCCGCGGGATCGTCTGAGGGAGCATTGATGCGGCTGCCCGACGCCAGTTGCTGCAGGGCCTGGTTCTGCTGGCGGCGGACGATCTGCAATTCCGCGAAGAAATCGGTGCTCAGGTTCGGGTTGACGCGCAGAGGCATCTCAGGCCGCTCCCGCCATATTCAAGACCGTCTGGGTGAGCTCGTCGATCACCGAAACCACATGCGCTGAAGCGTCGAAGGCCGTCTGATAGCGCACCAGATTGGCGGCCTCTTCATCCAGCGAAACGCCGGAGATGGCCCCCTGCTGGTCTTGAAGCTGCTGGACGAGCAATCCGGCGCTCTGCTGCTGGGATTGCGCCTCCGCGGTATCGCTCCCCACCTGGGCCACCAGTCCGGCGTTGAACTGCGCCGGGGTCAACCCTCCGGCAATGTTCTGATTGGCTAGGGAGGCAAGGGCCAGGGCGTTCCCGTTGCTGCCGATGGTGCCGTCGGAACTGGCCGCGACTTGCGATGGATCGGTAATGGCCACGGCGAGATTTAACGCCGCCCCAGGCCCTGCTGCCGGCGGAACAAAAATATTTCCCCCGGCGTTCCCCGCGAGATCGAATCCCGCCTGGTTTTGAGTATTGACCGCGCTGGCAATTCCCGAGGCCAGGGTATCGAGTTTTGTGAGCAGCGCGGGAATCTCTTGATCGCGGAGCTGAATCGTAGCCCCCAGGCTGCCCGCCTGGATCGCTGTGGTCACATCGGAGCCCTGCGCGTACACGTCCTGGAATCCCGTGGCCGGGTTCACCTGCGTCTGCAGGTTGAAACTCTGCGCCCCCACCACCAGCGCCACCCCCTGCGATGTCGTCAGGGTCACGTTGCCGTTTCCGGCGTTGATGGTCTGCACATCGAGAATCTGCGAGAGCTGCTGGATCAGTTGGGTGCGCTGGTCGAGCAGCGCGTTTCCGCTCTGCGTCCCCACCTGGGCCGCGGCCAATTGCACGTTCAGCGCCGCAATTTGCGAGGTCAGGTCATTCACCTGGCCCACCTGCTGCACCACGGATTCGTTGAGGCTCTGTTGCTGCGTGCCCAGCCCGGAGGCGATCAGGCGAAAAGCGGAGGCCAGATTCCCCGCGGCGATCAGCACGCCCTGGCGGAGTGTAGGATCCGTCGGATTCGTGGAGAGCTGCTGGAAGCTGTCGAAAAATGTGTTGATGCTCGCTCCCAGGCCGGTGCCTGCCACGGGATTGAACAGCGCCTGGATTTGTTGGAGGCCATTCACCAGGCTGTCAAACTTTCCCTGCTGCTGCGTTTCCTGGCTCAGGCGGATGTTCAAAATGTTGTCGCGGTCGCTCGAAATGGTGGCCAGTTCCACCCCGGTGCCGAATTGCAGTGCGCCGAATTGCAGCGGCGGGGTCTCGTTGAACACGGCCTCCTGGCGGGAATAGCCCGGTGTATTGACGTTCGCCACGTTGTTGCTGGTGACTTCAATGGCCCCCTGGTCCGCCAGCAGCGAACGCACGGCAAGGGAGAGGCTGCTGAACAGATCGGACATGCTCAGGACCCTGCCCCGTCCGCAGGGTCGAATCGCTGGGCGCCGGCGGGATGCGAATAGGTGGCCCAGTGGATCTGCAGGCTTCGCGCCAGCGCGCCCAGTGTGGCCCGCGTCCCGTTCACCAGCCGGCGCTGAATCGCGTTCAGCCGGCGAACCTCGATTCCCGCCGCGCGGTTTTCATCCTGCAGTTGCCGCAAGTGCTGTGCGGTTGAAAATGAATTCTCCGCTTCGCTCGCACACTCCCTGCGCCCCCCGGTGTTTGGACCCCGGTAGGGTCCACGGGCCGGCCAGGCGGCTGCCGGAGCGCTATCCCGCTCCATCTCACGCAGGCGTTCGCAGAGCGATGCCTGAATAAACAGGTGCTTGTGAATTTGATCCAGGTCCATGGCGACATACGCGCCCTGGCACTCTGCCAATTCGCGCGCCAGCAGCCGCAGGCAAGCGAGGCGCCGTTCCAGAAATTCAATTTGCGGCTCGGTTCCAGGGATCATGGGTTATGCCAGGGTATCCAGTTCATGCCTGCTCTCCTCGTCATCGCCGGAGGAAATGTCAGGGATCGCTTCTTCCCTTGGACGCGGCGGGCGCTTTCCTTTGCGCTTCGCGAGGGGCGGTTCCCGCTCGCTCTCGGAGGCGAGCGGCAGCCTCTCGATGCGCGCAGGAGGTAGGTCAGCCATACTGCATTTCTTCCCGGGCTTAGTGCTGCTCCGGCCCCAGTCTGCTTTGCTCCTGGAGGATGGCGTCGGCGATCTGGGCATTGCTCACCGAATAGGTGCCGGCACTCAGGGCGTTTCTCACCTCGTCCACTTGCTCCTGCCGGATTTCCGGCGTGTTCTTCACCGCCGACGCATACCGCGAAAGCTGCTGCGCATCTGAGGAAATGTGCGCCTGGTCCTGGCCTCCATTTGCAGCCGGATCCGATTTGCTGGCCGGTGGAGGGCTAGTGGCTCCGGCAACCCGCCCGGTGGTTGGATCGATCGGTAGACCGCTGGCTGGATCAATTCTCATCGCTCACCTTCCGCTTCCGCACCCCATTTCAATTCCCTACCGGCCGGGGTTAGACGGCCCTAATCCTTTGCCGCTGGCTCAGCTTCCACCAATCTCATCGGCCAGCCCAGCGGGAACATGAATGCTGTCACCCAACCCGGTTCGAGGGTGGGCTTCCGTAAACTCCTGGGCTTCCATGCCTTAAACGGAGCATCCTCAGCGTTCGCCTCAGTTGCCCATATCCTTTCCGCCAGCATCCCGCAAAGATGGCTGCAATTGCTTTGCCAGTAGGGCGCCGATTCCGAAGCCCCCATGCGCCGCAAGTCCGCTGGCAATGGCCTGAATGCTCATCTGATTGAGCGTATCGTGCCCGGGGTCATCGTTGGCACCGTCCTCGCCCGTCAGGCTCATCTCATGCATGGATTGCCAAAAAGCCGAAATCAGTTGAGCTTCAAATTCCTGCGCCGCCTGGCGCAGCTTTCTCTCCGCCGCAGACGGGTGCTGGGCATCCGCAGCCGGGGCTCCCGGCTGGATCGGAAGGCGCCCTGCCGCGGCGGAATGTGCCCCGGGCCCGAAAGCATTTTTCGCGGAGAGTGCAAGGGCCGCGCCCGGGGGAGTGATGCTGCCGGCCTGGAAGGGCGGATCCGGTGAAAGGGGATGCTGCGCTTTGCCCTGCAGCCAATGCGGAAGCAGGAAGAGCGCTTCTGCCAGCAGATGGACCATCTCAGATCACCTCTAAATCGGCCTGCAGTGCGCCCGCGGATTTGATGGCTTGCAATACGGCGATGATGTCGTGCGCCGTCGCGCCGATGGCCTGCAGTCCGCGCACCAGGTCTTCCACCGTGGCGCCTTCCTGCAGATGAATCGCCTGTGCGGCGTTTTCCGTGACCTCAACCTTGGTCTGCGGGACGACGGTGGTCTGTCCGCCTCGGGAGAATGGCTCCGGTTGCGAGACCTGGAACTCCGTGCTGATTTCGATGGCCAGGCTGCCTTGCAGAATGGAACAGGATCCCAGGCTGGCGCGGCGCCCCATCACGATTGTGCCGGTGCGCTCGTTCACCACCACTTTGGAAACCGCCGGGATGCGCACGGAAAGGTTCCCGATCCGCGCCATCAAATCCGTGATGCCTTCCGGCGTGTTGTGTCCGGCCTGGATCTCGATCCGCGTCCCATCCACGGCTCGAGCGAGTGGGTGGCCGAAATCAATATTGATTGCCTGCGCGGCTTCGCTGGCCACCTCGAAACTGCTGTCGTGCAGTAGAAACACTACTTGCTCGAGTTGCGAAAGGTCCACGGAGGAGTCACGCTCCACGATCGCGCCGTTGGGAATGCGCCCCACGGTCGGCTGGTTGACCTGCTTTACGTTGCCGCGCCCCCCGGCAGTATATCCACCCAGGGTGAGCGCGCCCTGCGCCACCGCGTAGACCTGCCCGGCGCTGGCGTAAAGCGGGGTTTGCAGGAGCACACCACCCTCCAGACTCTTCGCGTCGCCAACCGAAGACACCGTGACGTCCACCTGGGATCCCGGATGGGCAAACGGAGGAAGCGTGGAAGTCACAAAAACTGCGGCGATGTTTTTCACCGTGGCGGTCAGCGGATTAAAAATTACCCCCATCCGTTGCAGCATGTTGGCCAGCGTCTGCGTGGGGAAAAATGTCTGCTGGCGGTCGCCGGTGCCGTTCAGCCCCACTACGAGGCCGTACCCGATCAATTGGTTGGAACGGACTCCTTCGACCGAGGCAATATCCCGCAAGCGGGCCGTTCGTTCCGGGGGCGGTGGAATCGTTTTCGGCGCGGCCTGAGCGTCCGCAGAGGGAGCGCTCTGTGCCGGCGACGCCGGCGGCACTGCTGCCGGCGGGCGGGCGGAAGCCGGAGAGGCTTGCGAACCCACCGACGCTGCCGTAACCGTCCCCGCCGGCGCCACGATGATTACGCCGGCAATCACCGCGGCCAGGAACCTCATCAGCAATTCTCCCCGTGCGGTCGGGATTTGCGTCATGGCCTGATCTCCTCAGTTCCCGCTAAAACCCGAAGATGTGCAGCAGAAAACGCATCAACCGGGTGGGCGGGCGTGTGCCATCGCTCATGGCTCCGGCGCCTTTCAGATGGACTTCCAGCAATGCCACTTGCGTGGAGAGCACAGTATTTCCAATGGAGAGGTCCTCGGGACGCACCACGCCACGCAGGACCATGGTTTGTTTTTCGTTGCTCACTTCCATCTCCCGGACCGCCTGAACCACCAACTGACCGTTGGGCAGAACTTCCACCACTGTGCCAGCCAGCGTGCTTTGCAACGTCGTGGAAAGCGCCGTCTGTCCCTTGCCATTGAGCGTCTGGCTCGAGGCCGGAGAGAACAGGTTCTGAATCCCGCTGGTTGGTCCCGGCGTACCGAAGAACGCGCTGATCCCGGACGAGGCGGAAAACGTACGCTGCGTCTGCAGAGAACCTTGTTGCTGCGAGGTCGTGGACTCGACCAGTTGAATGCCGATGACATCACCCACCCGCCGCGCGGTCACGTCGGAAGCCAGCGTGGCAAATCTTCCCAGGGGCGCCCACAGGCTTCCGCGCGTGGCCGGCATCGCTGCCCCTTGCTGGCGTTCTCGATCCAGGTAATCGGAGAGCGCCTGCTGCGATGGGTCTACCGCCGGCTTTCGGTGCAGAATCTTGGGAAAGGCCGCGGCACCCGGCGCGCCCCACAAAACCAGAATGACCAGCAGAACTCCCGCCTCCCGCCGCGGTTGCGTGTGCTCCGCCCTCATGGACCCTCCTTAAAACAGCGCCAGCAGCATTCGTTCGCCCACCACGCGGGCGATCAGGACTTTTCCGGTGCCGACGGCCCGCACGCGGATTCGCTGCCCTCGCCAGCCTCGTTCCAGGGCGATCCCGGCGGCTTGAATTCGCAGGCCGTTGCCCTGGATCAGAATGGTTGCGGGTTCGCCCGGCTCCACCAGCGGGCCGGCGGGGCGCCCCGCCCCTGCATCCGTGGCCGGCTTGGAGGGTTGGATTCCCGCGGGAGCCTCCCCGCGCCTCGCCGAAGCGCCGGAAATCGGCTGCGCCGAACTCTGAAAAATCGTGGGCAGCGCCTGGCTGCCCGCCCGGCTGTCCGCGGCCAGGCGCGCGCGCGTCTCCACCCAGAACGGCCGTACCCCAGGCTCCGCCGCGGTCCACATCCGGAAACGCAGCAGCCCGCTCCCTGGGGATTCTTCGAGTTGGGTCACTTCCAGGCCGGGAGCTTCGGAGTGCACGGCCACGCGCGGGAAGCGCACCAGAAACCCGCCATCGAGGGGCATCTCCGTCCTGAGGTGGCTTGCTTCCAGAGAGCGAACCATGCTGGCCACAATCTCTTCGCCGGTCACCTCCCGCGCGCTGGACCGAACTTCCACGCGGGAGGGTATGGAGATCGCTGCCAGTACCTGGGGATATCCCTCCAGAGAACGCGCCAATTGCTCCTGGCCAAAGGCGCGCACCGAGCCGGGCTGCGGCGAGCGGCCCAGAACGATTCCCGGGGCCAGCTCGGCCAGCCACACCGGAACGCCCGCGGGCAAAAGGTCCGCCAGGCGGATCTCGTCCTGAGCCGATTCCGCCCAGGCGAGCAGGGAGACCCGCTGAACCGGATGGCGGACTTGCGCGCGGGCCGGGTGCACGTCCAAACCGAACTCCGGCGCCAGCAGCAAGGCCGCACAGACGAGCGCGCGCAGATTGATTCGGCGCGCCATAGCTAGGTGGTCAACCCATTCAGGGTTTGAAACATTTCGTCGGCGGCATGGACCACCCGGGAATTCGCCTCGTAGGTGCGCTGCGCCAGAATCAGTTCGATGAACTCCTGCACCACGTCCACGTTGGATTGTTCCAGCACGCCCTGCTGGATGGTGCCGATGCCCTCGGAGCCGCCGGGCGTGCCCACAATCGGCTCACCGGAAGCGGTGGTGGCCTCAAACAGGTTTTGTCCCATGCTGCTGAGGCCCCCGGGATTCTGAAACACCGCCAGTTGAATGCTGCCCACCTGCTGCGCCTGGGTTTGCCCGGGCAGCGTCACGCTTACCGTCCCATCCGTCCCCACCGTCACGGTCAACGCGTTCGGTGGAATGGTGACCCCGGGATTGAGCAGGTTGCCGTCCACGGTCACCACGTTGCCTTGAAAGTCCAGATGGAAATTGCCCGCGCGCGTGTAGGCAATCTCTCCCGTCGGCAAAGTAATCTGAAAAAATCCTGCGCCCTGAATGGCCAGATCCAGTACGTTTCCCGTGGCTTCGAAACTGCCCTGCTGCTGCAGGATTTCCGTGGAGGCGGTCTTGGTGCCCAGCCCGATCTGCAATCCCTCGGGGATGGTGGTCTGCTGGGTGGCGGCGGCCCCGGGAGCAATCAGGTTTTGATAGATCAGATCCTGGAATTGCAGCCGGCGGCGGTGAAATCCCGCGGTGCTCGAGTTCGAAAGGTTGTTGGCGATGTTGTCCAGATTCAGTTCCTGGGCCGTCATGCCGCTGGCTGCTGAATAAAGCGATCGGAACATGATTGTCCCCCCCCGGCCCTCAGACCCGCGAAAGCTCCTGCGCCGCCGTCCGGTTAAAATCGTTCTGGAAAACGGAGAGCGCGCGCTCCAGCGATTCCGCCTGCCGCTGGATCAGGATCAGTGAGACTGTGCCCTCCACCGGATTGACATTGGATTGTTCGAGCGCTCCCTGTTCCACCACCGAGTCGGGCGAGGGTCGCGCGGCGCCCGCCGGCGCGTTGAACAGCGTGCCGCCTTCGGGAGCGAGTTGCGCCCCGGGCGGGAATTCAACCACCCGCAGCTTTCCGGCCACTGCCCCGGCCACCGAAAGGGTTCCGTTGGGCCCCACCGATACCTCTCCCGGCGGAAGCTGCAGAGGACCCTGGTCCCCCAGCACGGGATCCCCGCCGTGGTCCACCAGCCTGCCCTTGGGATTGAGCTCGAAGCTGCCGTTCCGGGTGTAGCGCACTCCTGCCGCGGTCTGCACCGCGAAAAAGCCGTGCCCCTGAATGGCCACATCCAGATTGTTCCCGGTCTCTTGGAGGTTTCCCTGGCTCAGATCCAGTGCGGCGCCGCCCAACACCCCGTAATTGTTTATGGCCCGATTCAAGCTGCTGAGCGGCGTGAATCCCAGGCTGGCGGTCACCGCTTTGTAAAATTCGTGCTGGCCCTTGAATCCAGCCGTGCCGGCATTTGCCAGGTTGTTGGCCAATAAATCGAGCGCCTGCATTTTGGCGGTGAGACCCGCAAATGCGGCGTAAAACCCGCTGTTCATGTCTCCATCCCCTTCGGCAGACGGAGCACGACATGGGCCAATTCATCCGGCGGGCCGAAGGGAAGTCACCAGGCGGAAGGATAAGAAGATACGCCTCGCCGGCTGGGGCGCGCGTTCGTCCAGCCCCCGGCGCGGGACTTTTTTGCCCGGCACGCGCGGGAAGGAATTGCCTAGCCAGGACCGCAGCGTTGAACTTTACCCGGTCTTAGACCATGTTCCCCAGCAGAGGGAGCACGCGCTCCTTCACCTGCTCGGGAGAAAACGGCTTGCGCAGATAGCCCCCTGCGCCCGCCCTCAGCGCGGCCGTCACCCGCGATTCTCCACCATCACCGGTGATCATCACCACCGGCGTATTTCGGGTGGCCGGACGCTCCCGCAGGGCCCGCAGCAGGTCCAGCCCGTCCATCTGCGGCATGTTGATGTCGCACAGGATTAGATCCACCGGAGTCTCGCGCAGGGCCACCAGGGCGTCGCGGCCGTTCTCCGCTTCCAGCACCTCAACCAGATCCAATCCGGCAGCCCGCAGGCACTGCCCGATCAATCGGCGCATGCCTTCATAATCATCCACGATCATCACGCGGATGCCTCTCATTCAGTCTTCCCCTTCCCGCGCCGCCTGGACCGAGCAGCAGAACTGCGGATGTTCCGGCCGCGGGTCCGATGAATCGAAGTAGGCCGCCAGCGGCTCGAGCGCAACGTGCAGTTCCAGGGAAAGCCGCGACCGCTCTCGCCCTTCCATCTTGGGGAAGAAGGCGGCCAGGGCGTCTCCGGTCACGTCCTGCATCACGGAATCGGAAATCGGCACCGCGGAAGCTTCAATCGAGATCCGCGCCCGGCTCACCGCGCAGGCCGCGGCCAGCAGATGCTCCAGCAGCAATGTCCCTTGCGCACCCCGGCGCTTGTGTTGCTCCTCAAAAAGGGACGCGAGAGCCCGGCCCCCCGGCGCCTGGCGGACTGCTTCGTCCGCGTTGCACGCCGGGAGCGTGAACCCTCGATTCATGCGCGGTGAGTGCGGGCGGCTGGACAGAAATCCCGGCCGCGTCTCCCCGCTCGGCGGGGAAGCTCCGCCCGGCGCCACACAGTGCAGCAAGCCGGCGAGATAGGCGAATTCGGGATCGTGGAATGCGCTCCAGTGGGCCAATTGTCCGCACGCGAAGGCGCTCATCAAGCTGTGTTTCACCACCGTCCCCCGGAGCGGCGCCGAAAATAGCCGCCCGCGTTCGTCCAGTAGCGCGGAGGAGACCAGCGCCAGCCGGAACCGTTCGCTGCCGAGCAGCACGGCCACCTCTTCCAGCGACCCGGCGGCCAGCCGGGGCGGGTCCGCCAGGAGCGCGCTGAACGCAATGATGCCCTGCGTCAGCCTGGAATCTCTCCGCACCGTCCCCGCGATTCGCTTCAAGTCCACCGCGTGCGTATCCAGCAACGAGTCCACTTCCAGCACCAGTTCCACGAATCGCGCCACTTCCTGGCCGGATGGCCTCGCAGTTTGCGACGCGGGCAGAGCTCCAGGGAGCGCGCTCGGCCGATACGCTGCTCCCCACGCTTGGGATCTGGTTTGCGACGGCATCGGTTCCCCCGCGGGCCGGGCACGGCCCCAGTGCAACCTTCCCATCGGCACGAAGAAACCGGGCTTTAAGCCGGGGGCTTCAGTGTGTGCGAGAAATCATGCAAGAGGGGGAGAGACACCACTCCGCTGGCGCGGCGCGGCTCCGCCGCGACCCGCGCGGCTGCTGTTGCAGCCGGCCGGCCCTCAATTCTGCAGCCGGAAGAGCAGATCCCAGGTTTCCGCCGCGGCCAGCAGCCGCACCCACAAATGCCCCGCTGGCCGGGCGAATTTCATTTCCTGCGCCCTTGCTTTCCTCCAATGCTCCAGGATTTTCCCGGCGATCGCCCGGGCCGTCCGCAATTCAAAAACGATTTCCGTGGGCCGCTGGATTTCCCGCAGCTCCTCAAACGCTTCGCGCATCGCGGATTCCGAAACCACGCAGGCCACGGTGCGCTCCCCGAGCAGGCGCTCCACCGCGTACAGCGATGTGCGGTCCAGGGAATCGGAAAAGGCCACGTACAGCAGCCGGCTGCTGGAAAGATAATGCACCGGGAGCATGCGCCGCGCCTCCAGCAGGCTGATCGGCAGCCGCGCCGCGCATTCCAGGTAGCTGGGATCGCGCTCGATGGGAAATACCGGACAGCCCCACTGCATGCCCAGGGCCTGCGCCACGTCCTGGTGGGTGATGGCCCCCTGCCGCAACAGGCACTGGCCCACGCGCTCACCGTTTCCCTCGCGCTGCACGCGCAGTGCTTCTTTCAATTGCTCCTCGGTGATCACCCCGCGGCCCAGCAGCAAAAGGCCCAGCGGAACGCGATAGGTGCGTTGCTGGGTTCCTTCCGGGACGTGAATCAGTTCCTCCACCAGTCCCTCGATGGCCGGTTCCGAGCATTCCGCGCAGCAATACCACTGCCCCTGAACGAACACGCCCTCGGTTCCGTGTTTCCACCGCTGCAGCAGCGTGCGGCGGTGGTCGCACTTGGGATTGGTACACTCCACGCTCGGTCCTCGCCGCGGGATGCGGATGGGCGGCCGCCTGCTCTCCGTCCCCGCCCCTTCAGGCATCCAGAGATTCCAGCCGGTCGCGCGGCTGGGCCACCTCGGTGATCCGCAACCCGTAATTCCCGTCTACCACCACCACTTCGCCTCGTGCGATCACCCGTCCGGCCACCAGCAGTTCTGCGGGATCCTGCACCTGCCGATCCAGCTCCACGATCGATCCCGGACGCAATTCCAGAACCTCTTTGAGCAACAGTTGTTTCTGGCCGAAGCGCAGGCTGGCGTCCAGCACCACATCGAGCAGAATTCCCAGGTTGGCCTCAGTCACCGCCGGAGCCGTCGGGGCGCCGGGCGCCGCGGGCGCCGGTGCCGCTGCCTCCGGCGCCGCGATTCCACCCTCCGCCTTTTCTCGCAGGCTCTCCACCAACTCCCCGTCCAAAGCCAAACGGATTTCGAGCGGCTCTTCGCCGGTTCCCGCAATCCGCCACCCGGTGATCCAGGCAGCGGCGGCGGCTGAGGTCTCATCCACTTGGTGGTGGTATTCCACGGTGCCGCCCGCCAACTCGGCCGAGTCCGTGGCCGCCAGGCCGGCTACCTGGCGGAAGAATTCGCCGCAGGCGTCGCCAGGCTCTGCGCCGCCTGCCGCGGAGCCGCCTGCCGCTTCCCCCCGCAGGAATTGCGCGATGCGCGCCGCGCAAGCGCGCGACACAAGAAATGTAAATCCGCCGCGTAGCGCTCCCGAGGCTGCGAAGCGCAACGCAAG
The DNA here is from genome assembly GCA_035517515.1 of Binatia bacterium. Lineage (GTDB taxonomy): Bacteria > Acidobacteriota > Terriglobia > Acidiferrales > UBA7541 > JOPF136. The sequence continues at coordinate 31,176 of DATIYQ010000321.1, read as the reverse complement.
CCCTTCCTCCCCGCCTTCCCCGCCGGGCGTGGGCGCTTCCGGCGGAAATGCGGTCAGCGCGCCGGGCGGCGGGCCGGACAATTTCAGCAGTTTCGCCAGGCTGCGTCCGCAGACCTCCAGGAATGGGCGAAGCGAGTCCAACGCGCCGGCGCCGGGCGGGGCCGGGGACGTTTCGGTCATGAACCCTCCTGCTCTTCTTCCGGCGGCTCCGTGAGCCGCTGGCGGATCAGGGCGCCACGCGCGTTCCCGCAACTTACCGGGGCAGCGTCAAACAACGCCTGGCCGCCCACCGAAAGCATCGGCGGCACCTGCACGGCGACGCGTAACGGCAGCACCTGTCCCACACTGAGCTCCAGCAACTCGCGCGTGGTTGCGGGCACGTGCGCCAGCAGCAGCTCCGCCGGGAATTCGCAGCCCAGCAGGCGTGCTCGCAGCCGTCCGGTGCTTTCCCCCGAAGTTCGGCTGCGGCTGGTGGCCCCCATCTGGGCCAGCTTGCGGAGCAGCAGATTCGCCGCCAGGGGTGGGAACACCAGGTTCAGCATGCCGCGCGTTTCCCCCAGCACGATCTCAAAACTCAAAGTGAGCACTTTCTCTCCGGAAGCCATCAGCGTGCGGATCTGCGATCGTTTGAGCGCCGTGCCGGCGAAAAATTCCACCGCCATCACGCTGTTCCAGGCTTCGCGCAGCTCGCGGCAGATGATCGCCACCACGCTCTGCATGATCTGTTCCTCGATCTCGGTCAGGTCCTGGCGCTCCGGCTGGCCCTTGCCCGATCCCCCCAGCAGCAGATCGATCATCGGAAACACCAGCGGCATGTCGATTTGCACTCCGGCCTGCGAGTCCATGGGTTTCACCGGAATGGTGCAAAAAAAGGTCATCTCGGAGATGCGCGACAGAAAATCGGAATAGCTCAGTTGCTCGACGGAAACCAGCCTGGCCTCGAACCCTTCGCGCAAATAGGCGCCCAGGGAATTGCTGAGCCGCGGGGCGAATCCCTCATGGAGCATGGTCACCGCCTGGGCCTGCTCCTTGCTCAGCCTTCCGGACTGCAGGAAGTCGCATCGAGTGACGATCCGTTTGTCCGCCGGAGTCGGTTTGGAGGGCCGCGCGCCCTGGGCCGCCTGGAACAGCAGGTCAATTTCCGCCTGTGTGAGCGTCTTCTCCATGGGTTTTCCTCGCGGCGCTCATCCCGCCGCGCCAATTTCTTTCCCGGACGCGGGCTTGCGGCCCATCAGCTCTTCCATCCGGGTGCGCAATCTCATCATGGTCATGGTATGGATTTGCGACACGCGGGATTCCGTGATCCCAAACGCCGCGCCTACTTCTTTCATGGTCATTTCGTTCACGTGATAGAGCGCCAGAATCCTGCGTTCCCGCTCCGGCAATTCTCCAATCGCCCGGATCAGAAATTGGCGGAGTTCGGCCTGAACGCACATTCCCAGCGGATCCTGTGTCCGCGCCGAGGCGCCCGGCCCGGCGTACTCATCGGCCGCGCGGTCCTCCGCGGCCTCCGCGTCGAAACTGTCGAAGCGCAGGACGCGGAACTCACCGAGAAGTTTCCGGAATTCCTCGACGCTGATCTGCAGCCTTCCGGCCATCTCGGACTCTTGCGGCTCGCGACCCAGCTCCACCCCGCACTCGTGCAGCGCCCGGGCCACCTCGCGCTCCTTTCTCCGCAGGGCTCGCGGTGCCCAGTCGTTTTCCCGCAGGCTGTCGATGATCGCCCCGCGGATTCGAAACTTGGCGTAGTGCTTCAGCTCCACGTTTTTGCTGGGATCGTATTTGCGCACCGCGTCGATCAATCCCAGAATGCCCGCATGGATCAGGTCTTCCAGCAAGACATGCGGAGGCAAGCTGTCGTGGATGCGCCGCGCGCAGTAATACACCTGGCGCAGGTTTTCCATCACCAGGGCCTCCCGCCGGGCCTCTTCGCGCTGCTCCTCCTCCCGGCGCGTTTGCGCCAGATGGGCGTCTTCGGTGAATTGCGTCATCGTTTCCGTCCGGCCGGCTTTTCTGGCCCCCGCCTTGGCTTACTCCAGCACGCCGAGCGAATGCACCGACACCATCAGCGGAATCTCCGCCGGAGAAAGCACCACCACGCGGGGAATAAATGGCTCCAGCAGGCGGCGCAGATAAAATCGTGCCGGGCTCGAACAGAGCAACACCGGAGAAGCCACGTCCAGGCGGTCGCCCACCACTTTGCGCAGCCCGTCCACCAGCCGGCGCAGGAAGCCGGGGGGTTGCGGAAGGGAACGGCCGGCCGCGGCCTGCGGATCGAACGCGCGCGCGATTTCTTCTTCGATTCCCGGATCGATCCCCAGGACTTCGAGCTTGCCGTTTTCCTGTAACAGCCGCTGCACCAGCACCCGCCCCAGCGCCTGGCGCACCGCTTCCACCATCGTCACCTGGGTGCGATTCGCGGCCGGGACGTCCAGCAGGGTTTCCAGAATGAGCGGGAGGTTGCGGATGGATACCTGCTCGCGCAGCAGTTGTTGCAGCACCTTGTGCACTTCCCCCAGGCTGAGCAGCTTGGGAACCAGCTCGTCCACCAGCTTGGGGTGGGACTCTGCCAGGTTGTCCAGCAGCCGTTTGGCTTCCTGGCGCGTGAAGATTTCGTGCGCGAAGCGGCGAATCACTTCGGAAAGATGCGTGGCCATGGCGGAGGTCTGTTCCACCACCGCATATCCTGCGGCGATGGCTTGATCCCGCCGGTCGGGCGGAATCCACCGCGCCGGCACTCCAAACGCCGGCTCGCGCGTTTCCACGCCCTCGATGGCGGCCGAGGTGGGATCCGAACTGATCGCCAGCAGCCAGTCCTGGTACGTTTCCCCCCGCGCCACCTCCGCTCCGTGCAGCCGGATCAGGTATTCGCGCGACTTCAGCCGCATATTGTCGGTGATGTGCACGGCGGGAACGATGAAGCCGAGTTCGGTGGCCAGGTGCCGCCGCAAGGCGCGGATGCGCGGCAGCAATTGCCCGCCCTGCTTCTGGTCCACAAAGGGCACCAGCCCGTAGCCCACCTCCACGCTGATGTCATCGAGCTTCAGCAAGGCTTCGAGCTGCTCCTGCTTGCCTGCTTTGGCCTCCGCCTCCGACTTCTCGGCAACTGCCGGCAGCGCGCGTTCCTTCATCTGCCACCCCAGCCAGGCCGCGCCGGCGCCCAGCGTGAAAAATGCGATCTTCGGAAGTCCCGGAATCAGCGTCAGCGAGAGCATGATTCCTGCGGCGATCCACAGCGGGCGCCGCTGGGACACCAATTGCTGCCGCAATTCCACGCCGATGCTCAATTCCGAAGACGCGCGGGTGATCACGATGCCCCCGGCAACCGAAACCAGCAGCGACGGAATCAGCGTGACCAGGCCGTCTCCCACCGTCAGGATCGTGTAGGTGCTCAGCGCCTCCCCCAGGGGCACGCCCTGCTGAAAGACTCCGATCAGAAAACCGGCCAGAATATTGATGGCCGTGATCAGAATGGTGGCCAGCGCGTCGCGCTGGCTGAAGCGCGCCGCCCCGTCCATCGCCCCGTAGAATTCCGCCTCCCGGTTGATCTGCGCGCGCCGCGCCCGGGCGGCGTGCTCGTCGATCAGTCCGGCATTCAAGTCCGCGTCAATGGCCATCTGCTTTCCGGGCATGGCGTCCAGCGTGAAACGCGCAGAGACTTCCGCGGTGCGCACCGCGCCGTGATTGATCACCAGATACTGGATGGCGATGAGCGCCAGAAACACCACGAAACCAACCACGTAATTCCCGCCAACCACAAATTGCCCGAAGGATTGGATCACCTGGCCCGCGGCCGCCGGTCCCTCGCTGCCGTGCAGCAGAATCCGGCGCGTGCTGGCCAGATTGAGCGACAAGCGGAACAGAGTGAGCAGCAGCAGCAGGGTCGGAAAAATCGAGAATTCCACGGGGCGGCGGATCTGCAGCGCGGCGAGCAGCACCAGAAGCGAGATGGTGATGCTCGTGGCCAGCAGCAGATCCAGCAGGAACGCCGGAATCGGTACGATCATCACCAGGATGATCAGCACCGCGGCCACTGGCAGGAACCAGTCAGAGACGCGGTCCAGCGCAAGGATGGGATTCGCCGCCGGCGCCATTCTCCCCCCTAACCCCGGACCTGCGGCCCGGCGCCGGCCAGGGCCTGCGGCCGTACCCGCGCCTGCGTCCGGTACAGGTAGGCCAGCAGCTCCGCCACGGCGGTGTACAGCTTCGCGGGAATCGCCTGGCCCACCTCCACCGCGGCGTACAGCGCGCGGGCCAGCGGCGGGTTTTCCACCAGCGGCAGGCCCCGCCAGCGCGCTTCCAGCTTGATGCGCTGGGCCAGCAGGTCGCGCCCCTTGGCGATCACCACCGGGGCGGGCGCGCGCACCGGGTCATATTCGAGCGCTACGGCATACTCGTTCGGGTTGGTGACCACCACCGTGGCCCGCGCCAGGTCTTTCATGCTCCAGCGCCGCCACATCTCCCGACGGCGCCTCTTGATCCGCGACTTGATGGCCGGGCTTCCCTCGGTGTCGCGGAATTCCTCGCGAACCTCCTGATGGGACATGCGCAGGCCGCGCTCGTAATTCCACCGCTGCAGGGCGTAATCCACTCCCGCCCACGCCAGCAGGATGGCCCCCGACTTCCAGCACAGCTCGAATCCCACCGCTCCCAGGTGCTCGAGCGTGGGCGCGATGCCGCGGGAAAAGCCGGTGAGCAACTGGTTCCACTCGCGCAGCAGAATCGCCGCCGCCAGGTAGCAAATCAGGCTGAACGGAAGCAGGGACTTCAGCAGCATGCTCAAGCCCGCCGGCGAAATCAGCCGTCCCAGGTTGCTGGCCGGATTGAACCGCGAAAAGTTGGGAACCAGGGCCTCCGGCGCGAATACGAATCCGGTCTGCCCCTCGAGCGCTCCCGCCGCCACCACCCAGCCGAGCAGAAGCACCGGGCCCACCCACCGCAGGGCCGCCCACCCCGTCCGTAGCAGCAACGGCGTGTGCGCGCTCAACTCGCCCTGCGCGGCAAGGCGCAGAAACTGACCGAACATCAGGCGCCAGGCCTCCACGGCTGCGCCGCCGGCCCAGTGCACCAAACACGTAATCGCCAGCAGCGCGAGCGCCCCCGGCAGTTCGCGGCTGGCCACCACCTGGCCCCGGTCGCGCGCCTTGTTGCGCCGGCGCGGCGTGGCCCGCTGGCTTTTGTCTTCACCGGGCATTCCCTGGCCCTTTCAGCGCAGCAGCCGCAGCAGGTCTTCCGATACCGCCAGCGCGTGCAGAAAGTGCTGCTCCAGCACGCGCGGCCAGGCCACCACCACGCCCATCACTACCGCAAAGCCCAGCAGGCTTTTCACCGAGATCCCCAGAAACAAGACCGGAAACTGTGGCGTGGCCCGCCCCAAAAACCCCAGGGCGAGGTCCGTGATCAGCGTGGCCACCAGCACCGGAAGCGCCATCTGTACTCCAATCACCCACATCGCGGTGGCCGCGTGCAGCAGCCCTTCCGTGCTCCCCAGCGTGGCCCGCGGCACTCCCACCGGCAGCAGATCGAAACTCCGGGCCAGGCCGCGCAGCACGGCGCGGTGGACCCCCAGCTCCAGGAAAATCAGCGCGGCGAACAGCTCCTGAAAGGTGGAGAGGACCGTGGTTTCCACCTGGGTCTGCGGGTCGATTACATTGACCAGCGAGAAGCCGAACTGGAAGCTCATCAGCTGTCCGGCGAGTTCCATGCCCTCGAAAACGAATTGCACCGACCAGCCGAACAACATTCCCAGCATCACTTCGCCCAGCTCGCACAGCAGCCAATCGCCCAGGGTTAAAGCGGCCGGCACCGCAGGGGACTTCGCGGCCTGCACCGGGTAGAGTGCAAGCGTAAGCGCCACCGTGAGGCCGGCCTTGACCCGCTTGGGAATGGTCAGGCTTCCGAAAAACGGAGCGAAGGTCATCACTCCCGCAATGCGCGTGGCGACCAGGAAGATGTGTGCCAGGAGGCCCGCCAGCCCTGCGTTCACCGCACCTCCTTCCCTCAACGCAGATACACATGGAAATCCGCGAACAATTGGGTGGTGAACATCACCATGCGCCGGGTCATCCACGGCGCCAGCAGGACGGCGAGAAGGGCCACCGCCGCAAGACGCGGCACCGTGGCCACGGTCATCTCCTGCATCGAGGTCAACACCTGGCCCAGGCTGATCAACACGCTCACCAGCATGGCCGCCAGCAAAATGGGCGCGCTGATCACGATGGCCGCTTCGAACGTGTGCTGCACGAGTTGCACGAGTTGTTCCATCAATGTCCCCTTCGACCGGTTCCGCTGCCGCCGGACCGCTGCGTTTGCCCGCGCCTCAGTTGAAACTCTTCATCAACGAGCCCACCACCAGGTTCCAGCCATCGGCCACCACAAACAGCAGGATTTTCAGCGGCGTGGAAATAATTACCGGGGGAAGTTGCAACATGCCGACGGAGGTGGTGATCGCCGCCACCGCCATATCCACCACCAGGAAAGGAAGAAACAGCACCGCGCCGATCTGGAAGCCGGCTTTCAGCTCCGAAAGAATGTACGCGGGCGCCACCACCCGCAGCGGGAGGTCCTTCGGCTCGCGCGGACGCGGCGCGTGGGAAAGCTCCACGAACAGCGCCAGGTCCTTCTCCCGGGCATACCGCAACATGAATTCGCGCAGGGGATTTGCCCCGCGGTCCAGGGCCTCCATCGCGCTGATCTCGCTGTGCTCGTAGGGCACCACCGCGCTGGAGACAATCTGGGCGCCCACCGGCTGCATGATGAAATAGGTGAGGAACAGCGCGAGTCCCACCAGCGTCTGGTTGGTTGGGGCCGTCTGCGTGCCCAGCGCCTGGCGCAGAAAATGAAAGATCACCAGCACGCGCACAAACGGAGTCATCGAAAGCAGCAAGGCCGGCAGAAGCGTCAGCGCGGTGAGCAGCAGGGCGATGGAAATGGCCTGGCTGTTCGCGGCCGGTGGCAGGCCGGGGAGCGGGACAAGAGTTCCCGCGCGGGACGGTCCGGCGGCGGCCGCCGGAGTGGCCGCCGCGAGCACCAGCGCGCAAAGCAGCACACAGCCGCAGGCCCGCTTCCAGGCTCGGCTCTCTGGAACCCGGCTTCCCGCGCTCTCCACAGGACTTCCGGAAAACGTGACCGCGGAAGAACTCCCGCGCTCCCCACCCTCACCCTGCGCGGCACCGCGGTTGGAAGAAGCGACTCGGGCGATCAGCGTAATCGCCTGGCTGGTGCTGCCCACCAGGTACTGCTGCTGCTCGAATTGCACCAGGGCCAGAAAACGGCGGTCGCCCAGGGAAATGGTTTCACACAATTTCAAGCGGCGCTCCCGGCCGCTCATCGCTTCCAGCATCTTATGAAGAAACCCCATGCCCCCCGTATCCCTGTGTCGCCCGCACGCGCCACTCCTCCGGCGCTCTCCCTCAGGCGATCTCCGCAATGCGCACCGCGAGGCGGTTGCCCACCAGTTGGAATTCGCCCCAGGCGATCAGCCGCCCGTTGAACCGCACGGGAACATTTCCCGCGTCCGGCAGGCCGGTGCGCACCACCGTTCCGGGGCCCAGACGGTAAAGGTCCCGGATGGTCAGGCTATTGATGTATACCTGCACGGAGGCCGTTCCGGTCATGCGCAGCACCGCCGGCCACGAGTCCAGCGCTTCCACCGGAGTCTCTGCCACCGGGTTGGCTGCGGTTTTTTCCATGGTTCAGCGTTGCACCAGAAACTCGGTGAAATAGATCTCGCGGACCTGAAGCTCCGGAATGCGCTCCTGGACCGCCTGCAGCACGTCTTGCTTCAGCTTGTTTTTTCCCGCGGACGTCATCAGGTCCTCGCTGGTGCGCGTGGCCAGCACGCCCAGGATGACGTCCCGCACCCGTGGCCGGAAAGGAAGCCGGTGCTCATCCCGAATCTCCTTCTCTTCCAGCCCCGACCCGAGGTCAATCCCCACGCGGAGAAAGCTGGTCTCCTGCGCTCCGCTCAGGTTCACGATGAAGTTTTCGAGATGAATGACCGCGCGCACGCCGCCCGGCGCTCGCCGTTCCGCTTCCCTCTGCGCCGCCTGCGAGGACCACACAAACCAGCCCACCAGGCCCACCACAACCGTCAGCCCCCCGACGATCGCCGCCGCCCGGCGGATGGCTTGCGCCGTGCCTGAGGCCTTTGCCGTCATCGTGGGTTGGGCTGCCATGCCGGAATGCGTTCCTGCAATTGGGCAGCCGAACCAAAGGGGCGAAGTGGTGCATGGGCCCGCCCCCGGCTGGCAGTTAAGTGCCTCAACCCCGTCGATTTGTCTGTGCGGTGTTTTGGGCTCTGTCAAAACGGGCGCAAAAACAAGCGCAGAGCGATGCGAGATTTGAAAATTCTCATGAGGGAACTTCTCAGGTTTGCGCCTGCCCTCCCCCTCCTGATTCGAAGGGCAGGCCCGCAATCACCTGGAGCGCTGGCGCCAGCCTATTGGGAAAGCGCAATCGCCGCCTGAATCACCTGGTCAAACGTGGTCACCACCCGGGCGTTTGCCTGGAAGCCGCGTTCGGCGAGAATCAGGTTGGCAAATTCGCCGGAGATGTCCACGTTGGACTGCTCGAGCGATCCTCCGGCCAGGGTGCCGCGTCCGCCCGTCCCCGGCGTGCCGATATTCGGCGATCCGGAAGACAAGCTCTGCAGAAACGCGTTCGAGCCGTTGCGCAGCAATCCCTGCTCGTCCGCAAACGTGGCGATGGTGATCTGTCCCAGCGCCTGGGTCTGCCCGTTGCTGAAGACGCCCTGAATGGTGCCGTCCCCTTGGATGTTGAACGTCTGCAGTGTGCCCGCCGCGTAACCGTCATCCTGCGTGGCGGAGGTTGCCGAAGGTCCGGAAAATTGCGTCAGCAGCGGTCCGGTATTGGGGTTGAACAGTTGCCACGTATAGCTCAAATTGGCGGCGCCATTGGCAAAGCCGGTGATGGCGATGCCGGAGACATCCGCGGCAGGAGAGGTGAGCACCCCGCTCCCGCTGAACATCAACGTCCCGCTGTTGACCGTAACCGGGTTGGCCGCGCCCACGTCCGCGCCGGGAATGGTGATCGCATAGTTCCAGGCATTGGCTGCCGTTTTGGTAAACGTGTAGGTCAGCACGTGCACCTGGCCCAGCGCGTCATGGACCGACGCGGAGGTGCTGAAGGTCCCTCCCACCGCCGTTCCGGAATCCAGATTCAGCGTAATGCCCACGGTTCCCGTGGCCTTGGGCGGCGTGGTCAGCCCCGTGGGAATGGAGATGGGCGTCGGCGTCGGGCTCGGCGCGATCACCCCGTTGATGGCCGGATTGCCCAGCACCAGGGAGCCATCCGAAGCCACCAGGCTCCCGTCCGAGGCAATCGAGAAATTTCCCGCGCGGGTGTATTCGTCCGTTCCGTTGTTTGAGAGCAGGAAAAAACCGTCGCCCTGGATGGCCACGTTGGTGGGCACGCCCGTTCCTTGCAGCCCCCCTTGGGTAAACTCCGTGGAAATGCTGGACACCTGCGTCCCCACGCCGATCTGGATGGGGTTGCCGTTGCCGCTCGAGCCCAACTGTTGATAGAACAGGTCCTCGAAGGAAGCCTGGCTGCTCTTGTACGCCACGGTGTTCAGGTTTGCCACGTTGTTCGCAATCACCGTCAGATCTTCTGAATTCGCGTTCAATCCGGAGAGCGGGGTCGAAAAAGAAAGCATGTCATTCTCCTTAATACTGCGTCCGGCCGGCGGGCCGGGCTGCGCTGCTGGCCTGAGTTGGAGCGGCCGAGCCGCCGAGGGCCTGCGCCAGAAGCGTGTTGATGTTGATGAGCTGCTGTAATGAGTTGAATTGCACCAGCTCGTTAAGAAACGTGGTTGGGTCCATGGGATCAAATGGGTCCTGCGCCTGAAGCTGGGCGGTGAGCAGGGTGATGAAAGAATTTCCGGTCAGCTCGTTGCTGGGCGTACCAGAACTGGAACTGGAAGCGCTGTTCGTTGGCGCCGTGCTTAAAGCTGGTGCAGACACGTTGATCACAAACCAGTCTCCTTTCCTTTGTCGCGTTACACGTGAATACTGACTCTCCCACGCCGGCTGCCCGCCGCACAGAGTTCCGGAGAACTTCCCGCGGAGCGCACCGCTTCGCCCTCCACAAAGTTCCGGGCCGCCTGCCCGCGCGCTGACGCGGATGGGCGGTCGCGGTTTCCGCGCGGAGAATGCGATCCCGCGGAGAGCTCCGGGTGATTTCCCCCCGCGCCGTGGGTCACCTTGAGGCTCTCCAGCCGCAGGTTGTGTTGCGCCATCGCCTGGTGCACCGCGGGCAAGTCGCCACTGAGCGCCGCCTGCACGTCCCCGCGCGTGACCGCGATCGATGCCGCCAGAATGTTCTGGCGCAACGATGCGCGAAGTTCCACCGGGCCAAGTCCATCCGTTTGAAACGTAACGTGAAGCTCGCTGCTGCCGGGTTGCGCCGAAAGCTCGCCGGACTTCCACGACTCCCCTTCGGCGCCACCGGTTCTCACGCTTCCTCCAGGCGGCCCCCCCTCGGAGGCCGGGTATGCGCGCGCGGGCGGTCCCGCGGTTGGAGCCGGAATCGCCGTCGAGGAGTTCTGCGCGATGGTGTTCGTCGCCGGCGGCGCAGAGCACGAGGTTCCCTTCGCCGCGTCACCCACCAATATGGATGAAGGATTGACCCTTTCCTGCCCCGTCGTGGAACTCGTCTCCTCCGTCCTCTCCGTGCCCCGTGGGCGAGACGCCGAATCCTCCGCTCCGTGCAGGTCTTCCCGCCCGGCATTCGAGTGTTCGGGCGTCTGCCCTGCTTGGCTGCTCCCGCCCCCAACTTCAACGCCCGGAGCCGCGCTGCGCACGGTGGGATCGGGCGCCGTTGAGCCGCGCATCTCCACGTTTGGCTCGGGTCTATCCCGCGGCGATTCGCTCTGACCATTCGCTTCCCGCTCCGCGCCAGACAGACGCCCCGGAGCCGTGCTCGCCGCCTCCCTGGAACTCGAGTCATGCGCAGCGCCGGGCGAAATCACGGCCTCGGAGCTGACCGGAGCGGAGGACGGATTTGTCCCTGCGTCGGCGAACCGGATCGCTTCAGCCCTTGGGCCCGGGATGGGCGGAAGTGGCGGTGCGTCCTTTGAACTCTCGTCAATCCGCAGGACAGCGTGCGCATTGCCCTCCGCAGAATGCGCAGCTGCCGGCGCTGCTTCTCGCCCCAACTGTGCATCTGCTCCTCTCGACAAACGCTCGCCGGCCTGCATGCCTTCCACTGCCTGCGGCGCGGTAGTCCAAGCCGGGAGGATCCCTGATTCCGAAGAGGCCATGCCGGGCGCGCCTGCTGAACCATCGCCTGGTCCACAGGCTCTCAGGGCGGCTCCTCCATCTTGCGCGGCTTTGGGAATATTTCTCTGTGCTTGGGCCGGCGCCTCCGCTGGCGCGGAGCAAGCTTCGGCAATCTCCGGAGCCTCCGCCGTGGGCCCCTGTGGCGCGGGGGTTACACCCATCCAACCTGCTTGCACGTCCGTGGGCTCTGTTGCTTCCGCCGTTGTACCGCAAGGCTGCCTCGCGCAGGAATCTTGCGCTTCACTTGCATTCCCCTCGGCCGCCATCGAAGCAGCGACCGCGCGGTCTCCGCCCGCGAAGGATGCTCCGGCGGGGAAGTCGTCAAATTCGCTGCGGGAAACAAAACCTGTAGTGCGCGTTCCGGAATTGTCTTCGGCTGCTTCCTCGCTGCCCTGGGTCCCGGCACTTTCACCCGCGCGCGTGGCTTGCACTTCGGAGGGAAGCGCCGGTTCGGCCACGCCACTCGGGCCGGACGCGGCATGCAAGTAAGCCGCGAGCGTCACCGCAAACTGTGCTGAAGAAGCAGGTGATGTCCCGCTGGCTGTGCATGGCGTTGCGGCGCCCGGCCTCGACTGCGCTGATGGCCTGCCGGAATTGGGAGGCGCCGCATGAGAATCGTGGCCTCTCACTTCCGCCGCGCCGCGCCAGTCATGGTTCGCTGGGGCGCCGCTGGAAGCCTCTCCAGGCGCGTCCGCCATGGCCGGAGCGCGCGAGGGTGCGCTCGGCGCTTTCAGCTCCACTGGAACTGCGTCCGATACGCTGCCTTGTGCACAGACCCACATCGAGGTTTCCCCGGGTGGACCCAGGCACATCGCGCGCCAAACGCGCTGGGCACTGCACCGCGAACGGTGCACGGCCATCTGAATGAGGACTCAAGGGTTTCGCGGAGTGGCCGATGGAATGTGCCCCGGGAGCGGGACGGGCGTTCTGTTCGGACGAGTCATTCTTTGCCGCTTGGCCGGCAAAATCATCCCTCCGGATGGTGGAAGGAATGCAGCAGAAAGGCTTCGTCCAGGACGCGTTGCTCCCTTCGGCCCTGTTCCACCAGGTACTGCTGGTAACGCCGGGCTTGCAGGTTCTCCAGGACGCGGAGCTGCCGCCGCACTTTCTGATACACCGCGGCTTGCCGGCTGTAGCGAGCCGTCAACTCCGCCAGGGATTGCATCAAAGAGTTTCGGCGGGCCACGCGGCGCTCTTCGCGCGCCCCCTCCCAGTACAATTCCGCGCTCCAAAGGCCCGCGGACATCTGCTTCTGAATGTTCCGCCTTGCCTCAAGGCTTTCCTGGACCACGGAGGCGGCCGCGAGCCGCGTCTGAAGGATTTCCGCCGCCAGCGCCGTCAGCCGCAGCCGTTCCATGCGCTCCTGGCCCGTGCGGAGCCGCAGCAGTCCACGAAGGGAGAAGCGGAACGCCATGGCCGCCTCAGCAGGGCAAAGCCAGCAGGCGTGCCAGGGTTTCCGAAAAAGGCGCCTTTTCCATCTTCTTTTGTTGCAGAAATGCGCTCAGCGCAGGCATCACGCTGATCGCCTGGTCCAGCACCGGATCCAGGTTCTTCTGGTACGCGCCTACCCGGATCAGATCTTCCGACGCGGTATAGGCCGCCACCAGCTTCCGCAGCCGCTGCATTTTTTCAAATTGCTCCGTGCTGCTCACCGCCGGCATCAGCCGGCTCAGGCTGTCCAGGACCGAGATGGGCGGATAGTGGTTCAACGCGGATAGCTTTCGGTCCAGGATGATGTGCCCATCCAGCAGCGCGCGCACCGCATCCACCAGCGGGTCCTGCTGATCATCCCCTTCCATCAACAGACTGTAAAACCCGGTGATGCTTCCGCTCCCAAAATGGCCGGCGCGCTCCACCAGTTGCGCCAGCAGGGAAAACACCGATGGTGTGTAGCCCTTCGCCGTGGGCGGCTCCCCGGCCGCCAGCCCGATCTCCCGCTGCGCCATGGCCACGCGCGTCAGCGAATCAATCACCAGCAGAACGTGTTTGCCACGCGAGCAGAAATATTCCGCCACGGTGGTCGCGGCAAAGGCCGCGCGCAGCCGCAGCAGCGGAGACTGGTCCGAGGTCGCCACCACCACCACCGAGCGCGCCCGGCCCTCTCCTCCCAGCGATTCTTCCAGGAACTCCCGCACCTCGCGGCCGCGCTCTCCCACCAGCGCCACCACCGTCAGATCCGCTTCCGTGCCCCGGGCCATCATTCCCATCAGCGTGCTCTTGCCCACGCCGCTGCCTCCGAAGATTCCCAGCCGTTGCCCGCGCCCGCAGGTCAGCAATCCGTCGATCGCGCGGATTCCGCAGCCCAGAGGCTCGCGAATCGCCGTCCGCTCCAGCGGCTGCGGTGGCGTGCCGTGCAGCGGGCGGTGCTCCAGCGCCCGAAATGTCCCCTGGGAATCCAGCGGGCGGCCGCTGCCGTCCAGCACCCGGCCCAGCAGGTCGTTTCCCACCGCCAGAGCCGGCCGGGCGTTCCAGGAAATCACTCGATCGCCAAACTGGATTCCGCGTGGGCGGTCCAGGGGGATGGAAAACACCGTGCGCCCGCGGAAGCCCACAATCTCGCCGGGATGGCACCTTCCCTGAAAATCCACGATCTCGCATGCGTCCCCCACCGAGCCGGCCGGGCCCTCCGATTCCACGATGTGCCCCACCACTTTGGTCACATGCCCGCTGGTGCGGCACACCGGCATCGCTTCCAGACAATGGAAGAAGGGACCCAGCAACTCGGCGGTCCCGCTCATCCCGCGGCCGGCTTCTGCGCCAGCAAGTCGAACAGGCCCTGCTCAATTTCTTTGAGCTGCGATTCCAGGCTCAGGTCCGACACTCCCATCTCCGATTCCAGTTGCACCTGGTTGTAGCGCAGCGATGCGTCCCCCAGAAGCTCCGGAATCTTCGGCAGGTCCCGTGCCTGAGCAAAGTATTCCCGCCACGCGGGAATCTGCTCCGGATGCGCCCGCAGCCGCAGCGTGTGGCTGGCCGCCACCTTTTCCAGCGCCACACGCACCAGCCCGGTCAGCAGCAGCGGGTCCATCTGCGCCTCGCGCCGCAGCATCTTGCGCACGATCGCCAGGGAGAGTTCCACCACCTCGCGCTCCACGCGGCGAAAGTAGCCGGAGCGCTCCTGCTCGAATTTCAGGAGGGCTGCGCCCACCGAATTGCGCAGTTCTTCGATTGCAGCCTGGTGTTCCTTTCTCGCTTGCGCTTCCCCCTCGCGCGCCCCGCGCTCCCGGGCCTCCTGCAGCTTGTGCTGGAGCGCGGCCGCGTTTTCAGCCGCGGCCTCCTCGCTCGCGCGCTCGCCGCCGGCCGGCCCCGCCCCCTTCCCGTTGCCAGCGGGAATCGCCGGGGCTGCCGGAGTCCATCCCGGCGCGGGCGAGTACACAAAGGACGCCACGCGCCCGCCCTGCGCGTTCACTCCGGCTTGCAAATCAAACGACGTAGCTTTCTTCTTCATTGGTGGTCAACGAGATTTTCCCCTCGCTCTCCAGCCGCCGGGCCACCGCCACGATCTCCTGCTGGGCCTGGGTCACCACGGCGGAGCGCATCGGCCCGAGCGCTTCCATGTCCTCCTTCAACATTTCCACCGCCCGTGTGGACATGGTCTTGAAGATGTGGCTCTTCAGCTCCTCGGTGGCCCCCTTCAGCGCCGTGGCCAGCCCCTTCTTGTCCACTTGCGACAGGATTTCGCGGATGTTGGCCTCCGGAACCCCGGTCAAATCCTCGAACGTGAACATCTGGTTGCGGATGCTCAGCGCCAGTTTCGCGTCCTCGCTCTCCATCGCGTCCAGGATCGCTTTGCTCACGTTGGGCGGCAGGCGGTTCAGCAGGTCCGCCGCCGAGTGTACGCCCCCGTACGAGCGCCGGCTTTGCTCCCCAAGGGATTTGATCTTTTCGTGCAGCACCTGGGAAATCTTTTGGACCATGTCCGGTGAGAACTGCTGCATCTCCGCCAGCCGCCGGATGGCTTGCGCCCGCGGCTTCTCCGCCATCAGCGTGAGCAGCGCCGTCGCCGACTTTCCGCCCAGATGCGCCAGGATCATGGCGATCGTTTGCGGGTGCTCGCCCTGCACAAACTTCACCAGTTGCGCGGGGTCGGCCTTTTGCAGCGATTCGAAGCTTTTGGCCAGTTCTTCGCGCACTTGCAGCACCTGCGCCAGAAGCGCGCTTGCCGCCTTCTCTCCGAAGGCGCGGGTGAGCAGCCGGCCGGCCACTTCCGGCCCGCCCTGCGCCAGATATTCCTGCGTCAGGGTCAGCCGGTAATATTCATGCAGCACTTCAGCCGCTGTTTCCGGGGGCACATTTTGCAGGCTGGCGATTTCCTGGGTGATTTGCTGCAGTTCTTCGGAGCTGAGATTCTTGTACACCCCGCTGGCCGCTTCCTCTCCCAGCAGAAGCAGCAGGACCGCGGCCTTGTAGAGGCCGCTCATGGCCGGGGCCGCTGCGGCTGATGGACTCACTTGTGTCCCTCCGCTTCGCGCATCCACCCGCGGATCAATTGACTGGCCGCGACGGGTTCCTTCTTGATCTTTTCGGCCAGGTGCCGCTTTAACTTCAGCACCCGCTGCACGTCCGAGCTGGGCTGGGCCAGCTCTTCCTCCAGGTCCGCGCTGGTCCCTCCGCTGGGCAGCGCCAAAGGCTCCTCCCCGGGCATGGCGCGCGGAGTCCGCGGAGCCACTGCCATCACCACCGGTGCCTGGCGGAACGAAGCCACCAACTGATCCTTCATCGGCCGCAGCACCAGCATGTAGATCGCGGCAAAGAGCAGCCCCAACGCTCCAAAGCGCAGCGCCCACATCCACTTTTCTGCCACGTCGCGGATACGCTCCGGGAGCGGTGGTCGGACCGGTGCCTCCACCGGCGCCGCCTGGAACGGCAGGTTCTCCACCACCACCTGGTCCCCGCGCGCGGCGTCAAATCCGATGGCTGCCTTGGCCAGTTCTTCAAACTGCTTCATCTCTTCCGGCGTGCGCTTGCGCCGCGTTTCCTTCCTGGCGCCTTTGTCCTCGGCCGTTTCCACGGCGTCATCCACCAGCACCGCGGCCGCCACCCGCCGCAGTTTTCCCGCGGGTTCCGTCACATGACGTACCGTTTTACTGACCGCGTAGGTCCGGCTTTCGCTGTGCTGCCCGCCGGCTTCCGAGCTCACCTGCATCGCGGAAACCGCTGCCCCGTTGGCCGGACCGGCCGTCCCCCCCGCGCCCGGCTTTGCCGCTTCCTTGGAATTCGCGCTGGCTGGAGGTGATGCCGGAGTGCTCGGGGACGCACTCGCGGGAGCGTTTTCGGGGGGATTGGCTGGCGCACCGGCCGGAGCAGTCCCCGGGCCCTTCGCCGGCGTGGTCTCCGGACTCGGCAGGTTGGACACGGTCCCGGGAATTCCCGCGGGGATGAAGCCGCCCATCCGCTCCTCGTGCACCTGCGAGGCCACCAGCACCGCGGCATTCGGATCGTAGATTTCCGAGGTCGAATCTCCCGAGCCCGCCTCGTAGTCCAGCGTCACACTTGCTTTTACGTGCTCCGGTCCCACGATCGAAGCGAGCGTGGCCACCACCTTTTCCGCCAGCGCCGCCTCCTGCTCGATCGGCACGGTCAACAAGGGATTGTGACTCTTTCCCTGGGCCACCAGCGGGGTTCGGCCGTCCGCGCCGATCAGCGTGACATTGTCGGGAGAAAGACTGTCCACCGCGCTCGCCACCAGATTGGTGATCGCCGCCACATCCGCGTCCGGCAGTCCCCCGCCACGCAGCTTGATCACCACGGCCGCTTTGGCGGCGCGCTCCCGGGAGGAATACAGCGACTCGTGCGGCAACACCAGGTGGACGCGCACCCCCTGCACCGCGCCCAGCGTCTGGATGGTGCGCTCCAGTTCCCCCTCGAGCGCCCGCTGATAATTCACCTGTTCGGAAAAGTCGCTGCCCGCCCAGTTGGGTTTATCGAACAGCTCCAGGCCCATGCGGCCCGACTGCGGCAATCCCTCGCTGGCCAGGTTCAGCCGGGCTTTATCGAGTTGCTCGGCGGGCACCAGCACCGCGCTGCCGTCCGCGGAGATCTCATAGGCGATGTTCTTCGCCGCCAGCCGCGATGCCATGGCCTGGGCGTCCGCCGGCGCCAGCCCGGAATAGAGCGTCTTGTAATCACTGCGGCTGATCAGGCGAAAAAACAGCGCCACGCACCCCAGCGTGGCAAGCAGTGCCGCGGCCAGCAGCAACAGTTGCTTCGGCCGCAGGCCGCGCACATAGTTCAGCAGTTTTTGCGCCAGTTGTGGCACGGCTTTGGACGATCCTCGCGGGGCTTGCCCCCGGATGCGGCCCCGGGCTTAGAATTGCATCTGCGAAATCTCCTGGTACGCCGCCAGGATCTTGTTCCGCACCTGCATCATCAGTTGAAACGTGAGATCCGCCTTCTCCACCGCCAGCATCGCGGTATGGACATCTTCCCCGTTCCCACGGATCAGTCCGGAAACTTTCGTATCCGCGTCGGCCTGCAGTTGGCCCACCTCGTCCAGGGCGTTGCGCAACGTGTCCAGGAATCCCGGTCCATTGGCCGCGCCCGCGGCTTCCGGCCCGCCCGCGGCGGCGGGGCGAATCGCGGATTGCACTGCGCTCATGCTGGACACTGGATCGCTCATCGGCTTCTGCTCCTCGGCCCGGCTTTGGGCCCCGCACTCAGCTTCCGATTTCCAGCGCGGAAACAATCATGTTCTTGGTGGCCTGGATGGCGGACACGTTGATTTCATACGCCCGCGAGGCCCCCATCAGGTTCACCATCTCTTCAATCGGGTTGACCGCCGGGGAAGAGACATAACCCTCGGCGTCCGCATCCGGATGCGAAGGATCGAAGCGCCGCAGAGGCGGAGCCGTATCCTCCACCACCTGCTGGACGCGCACGCCGCGCAGGCTGAAGTCCGCGAAAGAGGCCATCTGCATGCCCAGCTCCTCTGCAAACGGCGCGGCCGCCGCAAATACCACATGTTGCCTCCGGTACGGTCCGCCCGCTGCCGTGCGCGTGGTGTCGGCATTCGCCAGGTTGCTGGCCACCACTTCCGCCCGCTGCCGCTCCGCAACCAGCGCCGAACCGCTGATGTCCAGCACCCCGAAAAGGTTCATGCCGCCCTCCCGTCATTGATGGCTTCATTGATCTGCCGCAGCTCGCTGCGAAGCAGCTCCACCCCCGTCTTGTATTCCAATTGCAACCGCAGCAGCAGCAGCCCCTCGCGATCCATGCTCACATTGTTTCCGTCTGGCCGCTCCACCAGACCGGCCACGGGCAGCACAAACGGCCGCTGTTCTTCATCCCCCAGGCCGTCCTCCACCCGCGCCATCTCCTGGTGAAACAGGATGTCCTTGGCGCGGTAGCCCGGGGTATCGATGTTCGCCAGGTTATTGGCCACCAGTTGCTGCCGGAACGCGGTCAGGCTCAGGAAGCGCTCCAGCGGATCCAGACGGCTGCTGTCAATCAGACTCACATCGGCCTCCGCGGGGGCAGGCCGTACTCCCGGATTTTGTTGCGCATGGTGCGCGGGCAAATGCCTAATTGGCGCGCGGCTCGCGTGCGGTTTCCCCCCTGTGCGGCCAACGTCGATTCCAGCAGGCTTCGCTCCATTTCCCGCAGCGTTTGTCCCGCGGGAGGCGCCGGCGGTTCCCCGGCCGGCTCCGGTGGCGGGCACTCCTCCCAATCCTCCTGGCTCAGCTCCGGGCCACGGGAAAATGCCAGGGCATGGCGCACGAAGTTTTCCAGTTCGCGGACGTTGCCGGGCCAGCCGTGCTGTTCCAGGCGGGAAAGCAGACCGGCGGAAATACGTGGCCGGACACCGCGGGCGGGTGCGTGCTTCTCGATAAAGTGTTCGGCAAGCTCCCGGATGTCTTCGCGCCGTTCGCGCAGGGGCGGCAGGCTGAGCGGGGCCACCTTCAGCCGGTAATACAGGTCGGCGCGGAATTTTCCGGCCTGCACCAGGGATTGCAGCGGCTGGTTGGTCGTGGCCACCACGCGCACGTCCACGCGAACCGGCCGGGTCTCGCCCAGCCGGTCCACCTCGCGTTCCTGCAACACGCGCAGCAATTTCGGCTGCAGGGAGAGCGGCAGCTCCCCGATTTCATCGAGCAGCAGCGTGCCGCGATGCGCCGCCTCGAATTTTCCCAGTTTCGCCGAAAAGGCCCCGGTAAATGCGCCGCGCGCGTGCCCGAACAGCTCGCTTTCCAGCAACGCCTCCGGAAAGGCCGCGCAATTCACCGCCAGAAACGGCTGAGTGCGGCGATCACTCGCGGAGTGGATCAGCCGCGCCAGCAGTTCCTTTCCCGAGCCGCTTTCGGCTTCAATCAGCACGTCCATATCCGTGGCCGCGATTCGCCGGGCGCGCTCCACGGCGCGGGCCAGCGCCGGTGAAGATCCCACCAGCGCGCCGCACCCCGTCCGCACCGATGGCCCGGGAACCTGGGCCGGCGGGCGGGCCAGCGCCCGCCGCGCGGTTTCCTTCAGCCGGTCGAAACTGACCGGCTTCACCAGGTAATCGCACGCCCCTTCGCGCATGGCCTCCACCGCTTCCGGAACCGTGGCGAACGCCGTCAGAAATATCACCGCGACGTGCGGAGCCATCTCGCGCACCCCGTGCAGCACGCTCAGCCCATCGCCTCCCGGCATGCGCATGTCGCTGATCACCAGCGGCGTGGGCGCGGCCCGGAATTTCGTGAGCGCATCCTGGGCATGCATGGCCGTGGCCACCTCCCACCCGTCCCTCCGGAACGTAGCCTCCAGGGCCGCGCGCATCGGCGCTTCATCGTCAACCACCAGCACCTGGTTCATTCCCGTCCCCCCGCGTATGGCAGTGTGATGGTCACGGCGGTCCCCTGGCCGGGGACGCTGCTGATTTCCAGCGTCCCGAGGTGTTGCTGAATCACCGTCCGGCAGACGGCAAGGCCCAGGCCGGGATTGCCCGCCTGGGTGGTGAATCCCGGCTCCAGAATTCTGGGCAGAATCTCCTCTGCGATTCCCGCTCCTTGATCCTCAAACCGGCACGCAATCGCTTCACCCTCCCGCCCGTCGGCCCAGCCCAGGCGCATGGTGAAGGCTCCTCCCCGGGTCATGGCCCGGAAGGCGTTCAGCGCCAGGTTGAAAATCACTTGCTGGATGCGGTGCGGGTCCAGCGGCAGCACGATCGCTCCGATGGTGTTGATCAGATCGATGCGCAGCTCCCTCTGCCGCGCCAGCGGGCGCAGGAACTGCGCGGCCTCTCGCAGCAGCAGGCCAAGGTTTACATCCTGGAGTTGAGGAGGAGCCTGGCTGTGAAACTGGAGCACGTTGTCTACAGTGGCGGAAAGCTGCCGCAGCCCGGCCTGGATTTGGTCCGTCCATCGGCGCAGATCCGGCTGGCTGGTTGCGGCATCGGAGAGCAGCCCCGCGAAAAGTTCCAGGCTTCCCAGCGGATTGCGAATCTCATGCGCCAAGAGTGTGGCCATCTGGGCCAGGGAATCACGCCGGTGCGCCGCTTCGGCGGCCTCCGCCAGACGGTGCGCTTCGGTAATGTCCCGCAGCAGCAGGGCGCGCTCCGAGCTCTTTCCCTCCCCATCCGGCATGACCGCGCACGCCACCCCCAGCAGGCGCCCCCCCTCTGCGGTCTCCCAGGTGAGTTCTCCCCCTCCGTTCGAATTCCCCTCTGCTTCCAGCCGGCGGAGCAGTTCCTCGTAGCACGCGTTCGTTTCACCCGCTACGCTCGGCCCGGCGTTCGCCCCACCGGAAGTCTCCAGCAGTTTCTTGGCTTCCGCATTGGCCATGCGCAGCTTGCCGGCCGGGCCCAGCACCAGCACACCGCACGGCAGACACTCCAGGATCCGCGTCAGGTACTGCCGGATTCGCGCGTTTTCTTCCAGGCTTCTCGATAGGTCTCGATTCCTCTCCTCCAGCTCGCACCGCAGCCGCTGGGCTTCGGACTGGAGATGTCCGTAGGATTTTTCCAGGGAATCCGCCGCGCGCGTGAACTGCACAAAGGCCCGGGTAAGGGTCTTCCGCCGGGCCGCCGGGGCTTCTCGCGTGTGCATTTTCTTCCGTGACCCCGGCAGAAATGGCCGGGGCATCCTCCCTCTGCACGGCGCCTGCCACCCCCGGCCAGCCCACGGTTAGAAGTTGCTGATTTCAGGACCCTCCAGCGTCCATGCTGAGATGGCGCGCCGTGATCAGTTCCGCGCCTTCGGAGATTACAAACGCTCGCTCCACCACGTTGTGCAGCTGCCGGACGTTCCCCGGCCAGGGATTCTGCTGTAACTGGCTTGCCGCCTCCGGCGAAAATCGCTTCTGGGGCGCGCCGCATTTTTGGCAAAGCAATCCCAGGAAATGTTCCGCCAGCGGGAGCACGTCCTCGGGACGCCGGCGCAAGGGGGGGATCTCAATCGGAAATACCGCCAGGCGGTAATACAGGTCCTCGCGGAATTTCCGCTCGCCCACGCATTGCAGCAGGTTGGCATTGGTGGCGCAGATTAGCCGCACGTCCACACGGAAAACGTCCGCGCATCCCAGACGCTGCACTTCTCCCTCCTGCACAAAGCGCAGCAATTTGGCCTGCACGCTCAGCGGCAGCTCCCCCACTTCGTCCAGCAGCAGCGTGCCCCCCTGCGCCGCGTGGATCCGTCCGATGCGCGATTGAAACGCGCCGGTAAACGCGCCCCGGGCGTAGCCGAAAAGCTCCGCCTCCAGCAGGGTCTCCGGGATCGCCGCGCAATTTACAACGATCACCGGTTGCTTGGCCCGCGGGCTGAGTTCGTGGATCGCCCGCGCCACCAGTTCCTTTCCGGTCCCCGTGTCGCCGATCACCAGCACAGTGGTGTCGCGCCGGGAGACCAGGCGCGCTAGGCGATACACACGCCGCATCAGGCTGTTCGTGCCGATGATTCCCGGAAGCGGCCGCGCCTGCGCATCTTCGCGGTCTCCGCAACTCGAGCCGGCGGCTCCCGGCGGGCCCACTGCGGGCGCGGCCGCCGCGCAAAGGTCTGCATCGGGGCAGGACGGCGCCGGCTCGGGCCCGCCCGCGGGTCCCGGCGCGTCGCATGCTCCCGCGGAGTCCACTGTCACCACCTCTACGTCCGGGAATTGCGCGTGAACGATCGCCAGCACGTCCTCGAACATCAAATCGTTCAGGTGCCGGTCGAGATAGAGCGCTTCAAACTTGCCCGACTCCAGCTTCAAAAGCGCATCCGCTCCGCCGGACGCCTCCACCAGTTCCCCCGATTCCATCGGGCGGTGGACTGCAAGCCAGGACCGAAGATCTTGTCTCGAGCTGGCCAGCAGGATGCGGCGGGCAGTACCGCCCGAAGGCACCGGCCGCGGCGTGTTGCTTACTTGAGGGCTGAGTTGGGTGCTCTCCATGGTGATCCACTCCTTCCGGACGCTGCTCCCGCGGATGCCACGCCGGCCGCCATTGGCGCCGTCACCCTTCGACCTGAATTGCCACACACTTCACATCACTTGCCGGCTTGGAAGCTCCGTGATTAAACTTCGATCGTCGATCCGACCCATCTGAAACCGCCCTGAGAACACCTATGGAAGAGAGTCGCGGCCCTGACGATCTTTTCCGAATCAGAACCAACGACTCGCAAGAGAAACTTCTCATTTGGAAGCGAGCGCCGTGAAGGGGTTCCCAGTTAGCGCCGGAATATATGGAATGTCAATCGATATTAGTTGGAACTAATTTAATTTTGGGCGCACCCTCAGCCTCAGCGGCTCGCTGCTGTATCGTATGTGAACGCCAGGCTTCCTCCGCGCCTCCGCCCTCGCCCTTTCACGTGTCCGCACAGAGCGCCCGCTTCGGCCCACGCTCCGCCGTCCCTTTCTGCCACTCCTCCGCCGGCAAGTATTGCCGAGTTTCCCTGGTCATTCCGCTTGGTGCAGCTCTTCAAAGTGCGCAAGCTCCATGGAATCAGCGCTCCAGCGAAACAGCCGCCGTGGAAGCCAACTTGCCTCACTCATTGTCGCGGCCAGCTCAAGCGCAGTTCCCCGGTGCCGATGCAAGCACCAGAGGAATTGTTTCAATGAGGAGGAAGCCATGTCTGTAGCCGGAATCTTCAGCGGCAATTTGAATGCTTTCGAAGTGCAAAACACCCCGTCGCGGTTCCAGCAGTTCCGCCAGGACTTTCAGCAACTGGGCCAGGATCTGGGGGCGGGAAACCTGTCGGCGGCCCAGGCCGATTTTGCGAATTTGCAGCAGCTCTCCCCGCAAGCCAATGCGGTCTCCTCAAACCAGAATCCCAATCCGATTGCCCAAGCCTTCAGCCAGCTTTCGCAGGACCTGCAGGCCGGGAATCTTCCCGCGGCCCAGCAGGACTTCTCCTCGCTCCAGCAGGATATCCAGAGCCAGGTGACGCAAGCGCATCACCACCACCATCATGGTGGAGGGGCTGGCCAGGGACCCGTCGCCCAGTTGTTCAACCAGTTGGGCCAGGATCTGCAAACCGGCAATGTGGGCGCCGCGCAGCAGGCCTACTCGTCCTTGCAGCAGGCCTTTCAGCAGATCGCTCAAAACGGCGCTGGGGCCGGGGCCTCCGGCCAGCCCGGTTCTGCAAGCGTCTCGGTGAGCGTCTGACCGGCGCCGTCAGATCCAGACTCCCCGCGGCTTCGGGTAGAACTGTCCGGCGCGGCAGCGCCGGCGGTTCGACCGCGGTCCATTTCCGCCATTTGGAGAGCCGCCGATTGTTTGCCATTTCCGAGGGCCGCCCGCCGGCTGCCCGCATTCTGCTTTCCCAATCGCTGTCTGGTGTCTGCCACCCGTTCCGGCTGGTTCATTTTCCCGCCGCCTCAGCCGACTCCAAGCCCCTTGCCGGCGAGCCCGGGGGAGCCTTGCCATGAACGCCACCTCTTTTGAGGTCCTCACGCAGAAAGTGCGCAACCTCGACCGTTTGCCGGTGCTGCCCTCGATCCTGCGCACCCTCACGGAACTGCTCTCCCGGGACCCGGAGAGCGTGAATCTCGACCGGGTGATCGACGCCATTCAATGTGACCAATCGCTCGCCGCGCAGTGTCTGCGCAGCGCAAATTCCGCCCTGTTCTCCGCCCGCACCCACCTCGAATCCCTGCGCCAGGCGGTAACCGCCCTGGGCCTTTGGCGCGTCCGCGACCTCGTGCATTCTTGCACTCTCCCCCGCCTTTTCTCCGCCGTCGTGGATGGAATGGTTCCCGCCGTCTTCTGGCGCCACGCCCTGGCCACGGCCTTCATCAGCCAGCGTATTGCCCAGCGCCTGGCCGCCGGGCCTCAGGAAAAGGCCTATCTGGCCGGCTTGCTCCACGATATCGGTATCCTGGTCAATTCCCTTTTGTACCCGCAGGAATTTCAAAACGCCCTGCGTCAGGCCCGGGATTTGGAAATGCCCCTGCACGAAGCCGAACTCCAGGTGCTGGGCTTCTCACACTGCGATTCCGGACGCATTCTCGCGGAGGTCTGGAAGCTCGCCCCCGACCTCACCGATGTCATCCAGTTCCATCACCTGGACCGGCCGGAAGGCCCCGCGCGGGAGATCACTGCGGTGGTCCACCTGGCCGACACTCTGTGCCGGGTTCGCGATCTCGGCTACGGATACGCCGAAGCTCGCCCGTTCGATCTGACCGCCGCACCGGCCTGGCGTCTCCTGGCGGAGAAGTACCCGGAGGCCGCGCGGCTGGACCTCGTCCGCTTTACCTTTGAGCTCGAAGAGTTTGCAGTGGAAGTGAGCTCCCTGGTGGATTCGCTTCTCTCCAGCGAAACCGCGGTGCCGCGGCGGTGATGGGCTCTGCCTCCGCCCGCGTGACCCCTGCGCGCGGGCTCACGTGCAGGCCGCCAGCGCGGACTCGCGGAGCGTGAATCGGTGGAAGAGTTCCTCGAAATACCCGCTCAGCATCCCCTGATGCGCGCTCCGGATTTCCCGCGGCAAGATGCACTCCGCCGGCAGCAGATGCGGCAGAAATGACAGTGCGTAGTCTTCGTGCGCTCCCCACGCCCTGCGCTCCTGCTCCGTCAGGCGGTAACCCGGCAGCGCGCAATCCTCCAGATCCAGCCGGATGCCCAGCTCGTCGAGACGCTCCGTGGCCGCCCGCCGCGCTCGCGCACTCGTGGAGAGTTCGTCCAGATCCAGGATGCAATCCGCGGTGCGCGCGCTGTGCAGGATAGCCAGCAGGTAAAAATCGAAAAAGACGGGATAGAGCTGCGTCTCCAATTCCACGGCGATCGGACGGTAATAGGCATACTCCTCCTCGAAGCTTGGGCCGGTGTGATGCGGAATCTCCACCCAGCGCGGCAACTGATGGAGCGGCGCGCGGTGCTGGTTCTGGCCCATCACCATCGTGAACAGGGTCGTGAATGAGTGGCTCTCGAACGACAAAAACGATTTCCACACGTTGGCCGGGCGCCGCAGCAGCAGAAGATTGATGGGCTGAAAGTTTCGGGTCAGCCAGCCCGCTCGCAGCATCCCGCGGTTGAGCTGCAACGCCGGTGTTTGCCCGTGCAGCCGCGCAAATTCGATCAGATACGTGATGTAGCGGTGCAGCGCCTCGTCGTTCTCTCTCTCCGCCAGACAGTACCGCTCGTAGCTCAGTGCCTTTTCAAAAAACGCCGCCCCCCCGGAAACCGTGAACGGGAATTCCGCAAAGTAAAAATGCTCCACCCGAGGATGCCGCAGGCTGGCCACCACCGCCGCTGAGTGTTCCGCTAGATTTTCGGCCCGATTCTTCACCAGCGAGTGATGCAGCGGCTCGTAATACGCGCGGTACTTCGCCTGCTCCCGGAATTTCTTCCAGATGTATGTGCTTCCCGTACGCCACATCGCCTGGATAAAAACCGGCCGGGAATCTTGGCGCGCCGGCTTTCCCGGCTCACCGCGCACGGGCAGTTCCGCGCCTCTGGACGGGGCATCACCTGAAATGCCGGACCCGTTTCGGGCAGCGTTTCCTGAGGGGTTGTTCATTCGAGACTCCGGCCCGTGAACCTTGAAGGCTCAGAGCACTTTAATTTGCATCCCTTGCGTCGCACTCATCTCCCCACCGAACCGCAATCCGCGTACCAATTGGCCGGCGGATTGCCCGTTGACACTCCTGTTTAGGGAATTCCCTGTTCGGAACCCGGCCATTCCCCAACCCGTTCGCCTCATGCCTTTTCACCAGCTTTCGTGATCTCCCCTTCCCTCCCTGAGAATTTTCGCAAGGGGGTAATGAACCCGGTCCATGAGCCGATAAGAATTCGCCGGGCTTCGCCTGAACTGGCCTGCGTCCAGCTCTCCCGTCCCGGGGCACACATCCATGGGGAGAACATCCACGAATGAAAATTGAACGAGAGTTGTCCCAGCAACCTGGCCCTCCCGGTCGAGCCGTAGCCCAATTCTGGGGAACGGAATCCGTACGCCTCCGCTCGCGCGCCGGCTGTGCCTGGGGCGCGCTCGCGCCCGGAGCCATCCTTTTGGCAAGGTTGTGGCTGCCGTACGAGCGCGGCATGTCCCTTACCGCGTTGTTCCTGGCGGCCACCATTCCGATTTCCGCTTTTCTGGGCGGGCTCTGCGCCGGCCTGGCCTGTGCGGCAGCCGCTCTCACTGGATTCACACTTTTACAGCTCTCCCCGGCCGCACTCGTTCCTTTCTCACCGGACTTGCAAACCGCAGCGTGGCTTCAATTCGCCGTGGCTGGGTGCTTGCTGAGCTTGCTGGGGGAGGCCCTCCGCCGGGCCCGGCTCGCCGCCCAAACTCCTACGCACAGCGCGATGCGCGTCATGATCCTGCGTGCCACGCTTCTCTTTGGCATTTCCGCGGCTGTCTGGACGGTGCTTTCCGATGTCTTGATGGTGCGCTGGGTCGCGGATCAAACCCTGCACAGCGCCCTGGACGTCTCCAAAGACTGGGCCTTCGTGGGCTTGTGTTCCCTGCTGCTCTATCTCTGGATGGACAAACAGGTGTGCAGCCAGGAGCACGAGTCCGAATTGCGCCGCGAAGCGGAAGCCGCCCGGCGCCTCTGGGCCGATGCGTTCGAACATTGCGCGCATGGCATCGCCGTCGGCCTTAGGGACTCGCCTCAAACTGTCGCGTGCAACTCCGCCTTCGCCCGGATGCACGGGATGACCGCGGAGGAAATCTCCAGCATATCCGTGGCCGATTTGTACGAGCCGTCAGCCCGGCCCTACTTCGAATTCTCCCTGCGGGAGGCGGATCGCAACGGCCAATTCCAGTTCCAAACCCTTCGCCGCCGCCGCGATGGTTCTGTGTTTCCCGCGCAGGTGGATGTGGTCAGCGTGAGAAACCAGGAGGGCTGTGTTCTCTACCGCGTCGCCACCGTGCAGGACATGACCGAGCGCCATGCCCATGAGCGTGAAATCGAGCGGCTCAATCGCCTCTACGGGGCCCTCAGCGCGATCAACGGCACCATCGTGCGGGTCAGTTCCCGGGAGGAGCTGTTCCAGGGAATCTGTCAGGCCACCGTCGAGCACGCCGGTTTCAAATTGGTGTGGATCGGCTGGTGCGAAGATGGCGACCCCGAAGTGAAAAGGGTGGCTTGGGCCGGCGAAGGCCACGCCTATCTGGACCAGGTGCACGTCTTCACCGACGATCGCCCGGAAGGCCGCGGACCCGTGGGCACCTGCATCCGGGAAGGCCGTCCCTGTGTTTCCAACGATTTCCTGGTTGAAGGCCACACGACTCCCTGGCACCAGGCGGCCGCTTCCATCGGTCTGCGCTCCGTCGCGGCGCTCCCCATCCAGTTGGAGGGCAAGGTCCGCGGCGCCTTCACCGTCTACGCCGAAGAGCCCGATGCGTTTCACGGTCGCGAGTTGGACTTGCTCGCCGAGGCCGCCCGGGACGCCTCCTTCGCCCTGAATCATCTGGAGCAGGAGCGCAAGCGGCTGCAGGCCGAAAGCAACCTGCGCACCAGCGAGGAACGCTTCCTGCAGATCGCCGAATCCATCAAGGAGGTCTTTTGGCTGGCCGACGCGCAGTGCGATGTCGTCCTCTACGTGAATCCTTCCTTCGAGTGGGTCTGGGGACGGCCCTGCGCCGAGCTCTACGCCAACCCGCGGCTCTGGCTGGAAGTGATTCACCCCGAGGATCAGGCGCGCGTGGTGGCCGCGCTGGAGCGGTTGGCCCAAGGTGAGCCCTACAACCTCGAGTACCGCATCCTCCGCGCGGATGGTACGGAGCGCTGGATCAACGACCGCGGCTACCCCCGCTTCGACTCCTCCGGCCGCGTCTTCCGCACCTGCGGTGTGGCCACCGACGTCACTGAAAGCAGGCAAGCCGGAGAGCGCTTGCGCAAGCTCTCCCGGGCCGTCGAGCAGAGCTCTGCGGCCATCCTGATCACCGATTTGCAGGGAAGGATTGAGTACACCAACCCCAAATTCACCCAGGTGACCGGCTATTCCTTCGAGGACGTGCGCGGCTTGAACCCCCGAATCCTCAAGTCCGGCGAGACCTCTCCGGAAGAATACCGGCGCCTCTGGACCAGCATTACCCGGGGAGACGAGTGGCAGGGCGAATTTCACAACCGGAAGAAGTCCGGCGAGCTGTACTGGGAATTTGCTTCCATCTCCCCCATCGTGGACGAGGCTGGCCGCGTCACTCACTTTCTGGCGGTAAAAGAAGACATCACCCGGCGCAAGGAGGCCGAAGAAGCCCTCCGCCGCCAGTCCTCGCTCTTTGACCAGACCTACGACGCTGTGTTGGTGTGGGAGTGGGATGGCCCGCTCACCTTCTGGAATCGTGGCGCCGAGCGGCTCTACGGGTATGAGCGCGAGGAAGCCCTCGGCAAGTACCCGCACACCTTGCTCGCCACTAAGGCCCGGGGAGGCAACGACGTTTTCCTGGGCGCACTGGCCCGCGATTCGCGCTGGGAGGGCGAACTCGAACAGACCACCCGCGACGGCAAAATCATCCGTCTGGAGAGCCGCATGGTTCTCCTGCGCGAATCGGGACGCGCCTACATCCTCGAGGTAAACCGCGACATCACCGACCGCCATTTGCTCGAAGACCAGCTTCGCCAGGCTCAGAAGATGGAAGCCGTGGGAAGGCTGGCCGGTGGCGTGGCCCACGACTTTAACAACATCCTCGGCGTCATCCTCGGATACTGTTCGCTGGTGCTCGACAAGCTCGAGGACCCGGCGCTTCGCCGCCAGGTCGAGGAGGTCGAAAAAGCCGGGCAGCGCGCCACCGGACTCACTCGCCAGCTTCTGGCCTTCAGCCGTAAGCAGGTGCTCGAACCACGGGTGTTGAACCTCAACAGCCTGATTACCGACCTCGAAAAAATGCTGCATCGCCTCCTCGGCGAAGATGTTGCTCTCAACGCCGATCTCGATCCGGCCCTGGGCCAGGTGCGCGTGGACCCCGGTCAATTGGAACAGGTCTTGATGAATTTGGCGGTCAATTCACGGGACGCCATGCCCAACGGCGGCCGCCTGATCCTGCAAACCCGCAACATCGAATCCTCCGCGGATGCGGCCCATCCGCGGGATTCCCTCCCGCCCGGCTCCTATGTGCTGCTCCTGGTCTCCGATACGGGAATGGGTATGGATGAGAAGACCCGCACGCACATCTTCGAGCCGTTTTTCACCACCAAAAAAACCGGCACCGGCCTCGGCCTCGCCACCGTCCACGGCATCGTCAAACAGAGCGGCGGACAGATCTCCGTCGAAACGGAACTCGGCAAGGGCACCACCTTTCGCATCTCCTTCCCCCGGCTCGATCACTCCGACCAGGAGAGCCAGGTCAGGCTCCCCGCCGAATCCATTCCTGCCGGCAGCGAAACGATTCTTCTGGTCGAAGATGCCGAGCCTATGCGGGCCGTCGCCCAGGAGTTCCTCAATCTCGGCGGCTACACCGTGCTGGCCGCCAGCAATGGCGCCGAAGCCCTCGAACTCCTGCATCAACGGAACATTCCGGTTCACTTGTTGCTCACCGACGTCATCATGCCCGGCATGAGCGGGCCGCAGCTCGCCGACCGGATCAAGGCCCTGCGTCCGGAGATTCGGGTCCTGTTCATGTCCGGCTATACGGAAACCGCCATCGCCAGTCACGGAGTCCTCGAAGCCGGACGTCACCTGATTATGAAGCCCTTCTCGCGACAGTCGCTGGCGTTGAAGGTGCGCGAGGCGCTCTCCTCCGCCTAGTCCATTGGCCGCGCTTCAATCCGCGACCCAGGCTCGATCCCATGCGCGCGGTGCATCGGAAATCACCCGCTGCAAGCCCGCCACAGCAGCGGGGTGGCTGCCCATTCCAATTCCCGGATAAAGAAAACATAAGCGAAAACGCAGATTCTCAGTCGCCTGGTTTCCCCGCTCGCTGATTCTTCGAGACTTTAAGTTGAGTACTAGTCCTGCCATTGACTTCCGTGACTGGCGGGCGCACGATGCGCTCGAAATTCGGAGTTTCACGCGACACGAATAAATTGCAGCCACCCTTCGGGTCAGTCGGCGCGTGCCGGGGAGGCGTCTATGTTCCTGCTCGATATCCTTTTCGAACATCCGTGGGGCACCCTGCTGGTCCTTTTGGCCGGCGCGTATGTGGTGCAGTCCTTGCACCGCATCGGCCCCACCGAAGTGGGCCTGGTGAACAAGCGGTTCGGCTGGAAAAAACTGGCCAAAGACAGCCCCGTGGCATTCGACGGCGAGGCCGGCTATCAGGCCGACCTGCTCATGTCCGGCATGCGCTGGATGCCCTGGCTGTACTTCTCCGTTGAAAAGTATCCCTGGGTCCAGGTGCCTGCGGGTGAGATCGGAGTCGTCATCGCCCAGGTTGGCCAGCCGCTTCCCATCGGCGCGAAGTCTGCGGTCTATCGCCAGGAGTTCGCCAATTTCGGCAACCTGCGCACCTTTGTGGCCGCCGGAGGTCAAAAGGGAGTGCAGCGCCCGGTGCTGCCGCCGGGCTCACTGGTCCCGATGCATCCCCTGGGATTTCTGGTGGTCACG
>DATIYQ010000320.1:0-4181 GCA_035517515.1 Binatia bacterium | reverse complement strand
ATCGCGGGGATCGCAGAGAGCCCGGCGAGCAGCGCGAGCGTCAGGATGGTTCGGGGCGAAGTCAAAAGTTCCTCCGTGCCGTTCGTTTGGAGACCGCAAATGTTAACACGCCATTCCGGGCTGCCGGGCCGCGGCCCTGTGTGGGTGTGACCCATTGTTGGCTGGTGGCACGGGTTGTCAGACCCGGGCCACGATCCGGGCTTTTTCCCGGGGTTGGAGTGCGGAGGAGGCTGAAAAACCCGGGACGAACCCGCCCCCACAAGCCGGGATGGGCTACATCCGCGTGCGTCACGGCATCCTGGGCGGATGCGTTGACCGCCTTCCGGCCTCGTGGCAGCATCTAAGGATTCGAGGCAGAGGCGATGAAGACCACTCACCTTCGCGAATTTCTTGCGGGATTGCTGTTTTGCGGTTTGACGTTTGAGCCGGCCTGGCTTCCGGCGGTCCGCGCCGCGGCCCAGACGCAGGGGCAAAGCCAGGGCCAGAGTCAGGATCAGAGCCAGAAGCCGGCCCCGGAGCAGGGCCAGGAACAAAAACCGCCGGTGAACGTGCTGAATCCGGGAAGCGGCCAGCAGCAGGGGAATAAACCAGGCGACCAGTACACGCTGAGCGTGGAAGTGCCGGTGGTGAACGTCCCGGTGGTGGTGGCGGACGACCGGGGGGACACCATCACCGGGCTGAAGCAGGTCAATTTTCGAGTGACCGAAGATGGCGTGCCGCAGAGCATCACCAACTTTGCCGTGCCGGAAGCGCCGATCACCGCCGTGCTGCTGGTGGAGTTCAGCAGCATCGGAATCTATGGGTATCCCGTGTTTGCCGCCAACGCGGTGAACTGGGCCGATTCCTTCCTCCATCAACTGAAACAGCAGGACTGGGTGGCGCTGATGTCTTTCGACCTGCACACCCGGGTCGAAGTGGACTTCACGCAGGACAAGATGGCCGTGCACCAGTATCTCTCCCGCATGATCATTCCCGGCTTCCGCGAGTCTTGCGTCTACGACGCGCTGCTGGACACCCTGGATCGCATGGCAGACGTGAAAGGGCGCAAGGCGGTGCTGCTGCTGGCGTCGGGGCACGACACCTTCAGCAAACACACCTTCGACCAGACCATGAAGCGATTGAAAGAAACCGATGTGGCCGTCTTTCCGGTCAGTGTTTCACAGATTGTGCAGATTATGCGGGAATCGAACAGTCCGTACTCCCGCGGCTCAATCACCGATGCCCAATCCAACAGCCAGATGAAGGAGTTCGCCATTCTCACGGGCGGCCAGGCGTTTTTCCCACGCTTCGACGGAGAAATTCCCGGAATTATGCAGCAGGTAGCGGGCATGCTGCGCGCGCAATATAGCTTGGGTTATACCCCGACCAACGCGGCGCGCGACGGGAAATACCGGAAAATCAAGGTGGAGGTCGTGGATAAGAACGGCGGGCCACTGACCGTGCAGGATCAGAAGGGGAAGAAATTGAAGCTGGTGGTGTTTGCCCGCCAGGGTTACAACGCGCCCAAAGGCCCCGTTTCCTGAACTTCGATAGTCCGGGTGGCGCGGCCCGATGCGCCGCCGCGGAATCAATATCCACGCACCAGATCCACCCGGTTGCGCAGCCCGCGCCCGGCGAACCAGCGCTCCAGATTGTCCAGCAGCAGCTCCGCTTGGCGCGGCCAGAGCGCGTCTCCGGCGCCGCTCAGGTGCGGGGTGAGGAAACAGTTCTCCAGCGGCCAGAGCGGGCTGGATTCCGGGAGCGGCTCCTCGCCGGCCACGTCCAGTGCGGCGCCGGCAATGCGCCGTTCGCGCAAAGCGGCAATCAGCGCCGGTTCATCCACCAGCGAGCCGCGCGCCACATTCACCAGGTAGGCGGACGGCTTCATGCGCGCCAGCCGCTGCGCGTCCATCAGGTGGTGCGTTTCGGGAGTTTCCGGAGCGGCGAGCACCACGAAATCGGCCTGGGCGAGCAGGGCGTCCAGCTCGATGGGCGGGACGACCAGATCCGTGACTCCGGTGAGGTCGCGGCCGGAGCGAGTGACCGCGGCCACGCGCATGCCCAGCGCGCGGGCAAGCCGCGCGATCTCGCGGCCGATGGCGCCCAGACCCACCAGCAGCAGCGTGGCCCCGCGCAATTCGCGCGGCTTCACCGGCTCGTCCCAGATGTCCTGCTGGCCCCAATTCCGCGCGGCCTGATGGCGGAAGGAAGAGGGGAAGCGCCGCGCCAGGGCCAGCAGCAGCCCCAGCACGTGCTCGGCGATGGGGATGGTGTGCACGCCGCTGGCGTTGGTTACGGCGATGCCGCTTTGGCGCAGCTCGGGATACATGAGCTGGGCCACTCCGGCCGCCGTGGAATGCAGCCACTTGAGTTTTTTTGCCGCGAGGAATTGCTGCGGGCGCAGCGACCAGCCGACAAAGATGTCCGCGTCCGGCAGTTCCGGGTCCAGCCCGCTGTAATCGAGCAGGTGCACCACCTGCATGGCGGGATAGCGCTCGCGCAGATGCGCCGCCAGCCACTCCGGCGCGCGCCACAGAGTGAACGGGTGCCAGACGCAGAGGACGAGCTTTGTGTCGGTGGGATTCGGCGCGTCCATCGGCCGCCTATCGCCGCTCATTTCTGATCACGAGGTCGCGGCCGGTCATTTCCTTCGGTTGCTCCGCCCGCAACAAGCGGATGATTGTGGGGGCCACGTCCTGGAGCGCGCCTCCGGAGCGCAGCGCGATGTGCTCTTCGCCGCTGACCAGGATCAACGGCACGGGGTTGGTGGTGTGGTAGGTGTGCGGCCCGCCGGTGACGGGATCAATCATGGTTTCGGCGTTGCCGTGGTCCGCGGTGATGATCCAGGCGCAGCTACGCCGCTGGAGAGATTGGTAAAGCCGGCCCAGGCCGGCGTCCACGGCTTCGACGGCTTTGATGGCCGCTTCAAGCTTGCCGGAATGGCCCACCATGTCTGCGTTGGCGTAGTTCATGATGATGGCGTCGAAGTCGCCCTTCTCAATGGCTTTCACCACCG
Organism: Binatia bacterium; assembly: GCA_035517515.1. Classification (GTDB taxonomy): domain Bacteria; phylum Acidobacteriota; class Terriglobia; order Acidiferrales; family UBA7541; genus JOPF136. The sequence continues at coordinate 1,186 of DATIYQ010000320.1, read as the reverse complement.
TATCGGTGATGCCCGCGGCGCTCATCTCCGGCTTCAGGTCGTAGGTGGCCACCTTTGGCGAGGGGACCAGCACGCGCTCTTCGCCGCCATAGGGCTTTTCCTCGCCGCCGTTGAAGAAGTAGGTGACGTGGGCGTACTTCTCCGTCTCCGCGCAGCGCAGATTACGCAGGTTCATCTCCGCGAAGACCTGGGCCAGGATGTGCTCGGGACGCTCCGGGGCCAGGACGTAGCGCAGCCACGGCCAGGTTTTTTCGTACTGGGTCATGGCGACGTAGAAGAGGTTGGCGGGGCGTTTGGGGTCCGCGAACTTGTCGAAACCGGGCTCGGCGAGGGTGCGGGTGATTTGCCGCGCGCGGTCCGCGCGGAAGTTAAAGAAGATGACGGCGTCATCTTCGCGGATTGTGCCCACAGGCACAGCGGATTGGCCGTGGCGCATCCCCTGGGTGACGACAATCGGTTCCACAAATTCGTCGGTGACTCCGCGCTCGTAGCTCTGGCGAAGAGCGGCGATGGGACTCGAGTCCTGGTGCAGTGCGTAGCCATGAACCATGGCGCGGTAGGCGCGCTCGATGCGCTCCCAGCGGTTGTCGCGGTCCATCGCGTAGTAGCGGCCGATGACGGAAGCGATGCGGCCCACGCCGTACTGGCGCAACTTCTGCTCGAGCTGCTCGAGGTAGCCTGCGCCGCTGGTGGGCGGGGTGTCGCGGCCGTCGGTGAACGCATGGATGAAAACGTTATCGACTTTCTGCTCCGCGGCCATGCGCACCAGGGCGATCAGATGTTCGAGCTGCGAGTGCACGCCGCCGTCGCTCACCAGGCCCAGAAGATGCAGGCGGCGCTCGCGTCCGCGGGCCATGGCTTCCAGCAGCAGCGGCTGGCGGAAGAACTCACCGGACTGGATCATCAGGTCGATCCGAGTGATGTCCATGTGCACCACGCGGCCGGCGCCCAGGTTCATGTGGCCTACTTCGCTGTTGCCCATCTGCCCTTCGGGAAGGCCCACGGCCGGGCCGGAGGTGTGCACCAGGGTGTTGGGAAATTTGCGCAGCAGCAGGTCGTAAGCGGGTTTTTTCGCCAGGGCGATGGCGTTGCCGTGAGTTTCCGCGCGATAGCCCCAGCCGTCCAGCACGGTCAGCACGATGGGTTTGGGACGCGGCATAGGCCGCCAGCATACAAAACGTCGCGG
>DATIYQ010000319.1:0-9953 GCA_035517515.1 Binatia bacterium | reverse complement strand
ACGCTGGCAAAGAACCCCGGGTTCACCGCGGTGGCCGTGCTCTCCCTGGCGCTGGGCATCGGCGCCAACACCGCGCTGTTCAGCCTGGTGAACGGGCTGCTGCTGCGGCATCTGCCGGTGGCGCATCCGGAGGAATTGGCGGCGGTAGGGCTGCCGTCGCGGGTGGGCGGGGTTTCCCAGGGGACGCCGCAATTCGGGCTGTTCTCCGTGCCGTTGTACTACGCGGTGCGCGACGCGAACCGCAGCTTCAGCGGGCTGGTGGCCACGGGGAGAACGGAAAAACTGGATGTGCGCGTGGAGGGCGCGCCGCCCTCGGCGGAACCGGATCACCCGCGGGCCCGCATGGTTACCGGGAACTACTTTTCCGTGCTGGGGGTGCGTCCCGTGCTCGGCCGAACCTTCACGGATGAGGACGATCGCCCCGGCGGGGTGTCCGCGCCTGCGGTGGTTCTCTCCTATCAGTATTGGCAGCGGCGCTTCGGACTGGACCCGGCGGTGGTCGGGAAACGGCTGAGCATCAATGGAGGAGTCTTCACCATAATCGGCATCGCTGCGCCAAATTTCGAAGGCGAAGTGGTGGGCTCGAGAGCCGATTTGTGGCTTCCGGTAACGCAGCAACCGGTGGTGGACCCCGGCCGGAACTGGCTGAACGCGCCCAACGTGAACTGGCTTTTGTTGATGGGCCGGCTGAAGCCGGGCGTGACCCTGGAACAGGCGCGCGCGGAGTTGGATCCGCTGGCGCACCGCCTGGTGCCCACGCTTCCCGGAGTCAAACTCGACCCGGATGATGTGCAATCGATCGCGAACCTCCATGTAATCGTAACGCCCGGCGGGATGGGATTTTCTTCGGTGCGCGCGCGATTTGCCCAGCCCTTGTTCCTGTTATTCGGCATGGTGGGAGTGGTGCTGCTGATTTGTTGCGCGAACATCGCCAACCTGATGCTCACCCGGGCCGCCGGGCGCACCCGCGAGATCGGAGTCCGGCTGGCCATCGGAGCCGGGCGCGGGCGGCTGGTGCGGCAGATGTTTACGGAGTGCCTGCTGCTGGCGATCGCCGGAACCGCGGGCGGCGCCTTGCTGGCAGCCTGGGGCACGCGGCTGCTGTTGCAATTCGCCTCCTTCACGTCCGATCCCATCCCGCTGAATGTGCAGCCCGATCTGCGCGTGCTCGGCTTCACGCTGGGAATTGCCGTGCTTACGGCGCTTCTGTTCGGGCTGGCTCCGGCGATGCGCGCCATTCGCGTAGACCTGCTCACGGCGCTTAAACCTGCCATGGGACGTTCCGGCCAGGCGGCCGGTACGGGAGGGAAGTTCCGCCTGGGCAAGGCATTGGTGATCGCGCAGGTGGCCGTCTCGCTGGTGCTGCTGGCCGGCGCCGGATTGCTCGCGCGCAGCCTGGGGAATCTTTTCCAGCAGGACGTGGGCTTTGATCGCGACCACCTGCTGGAAGTGGAAACGGATCCGGTGGCCGGCGGATACGCCGATGCGCAATTGAATCCGGTGATGAGCCAGGCGGCCGCGGCGCTGGCGGAACTGCCCGGAGTGACCGGCGTGGTCACCTCCTACAACGGCCTGTTCAGCGGCACGGAGAGCGAAACCCTGCTCGGCCACGGAGATCTGAAACGGACCGAACGCAACGACCGGCTGGCGCTCTACGACCAGGTAGGCCCCGATTACTTCCAGATCATCGGTGCGCACATTGTGCGGGGCCGGGGAATCGGGCCGCAGGATACCGAGACTTCGCAGAAGGTGGCGGTGATCGGCAGCCGGATGGCCAATCATCTCTACGAAGGCGTGGATCCCATCGGCCACTACCTGAACTATGGCGACGATGAACACCCCGTGCCCATCCAGATTGTCGGCGTGGTCAGCGACATCAAGGAAGGCGACCTCTCGGCGGACGCCGGGAGGCGATTCTTCGTGCCCATTCTCCAGCGCCCGGACGCGGTCGGCTTCCTGCGCTTCATTCTGCGCACGCCGGGCGACCCGCGGGCATTGCGCTCCGCGGTCCGCGCGCGCCTGGCCGAGCGTTACCCGAACCTGCGCATTCTGGATGTCTCTCCCGTGGCCGAATTGATGCGGGAAGACATCACCGCGCAGCGGCTGCTGGCGCAACTGGCGTTGTTTTTCGGCGGGCTGGCGCTGGTGCTGGCGGTGACCGGGTTGTACGGGGTGATGTCCTACACCACGTCGCAGCGCACCAACGAAATCGGCATCCGCATGGCGCTGGGCGCGGAGCGCGGCACGGTGCTGCGCATGGTGCTGGGAGAATCCGCGGGCCTGCTGGCCGCAGGTGTGGTGGTCGGGGTGTTGCTGGCGTTCGGGGCGCTGCGCGTGCTCTCCAGCCGGCTGTTCGGCGTTTCCCCCAGCGACCCGCTGACGCTCGCCGGGGCCGTGGCGGTGCTGGGGGCGGCGGTGCTGCTGGCCGGCTACCTGCCCGCGCGCCGCGCCTCCCGGGTGGACCCGCTGGTGGCTCTACGGGAGGAATGATGGACACCATTCTGCAGGACATAAAATTTGCGGCTCGAATGCTGGTGAAGAATGGCGGCGTCACGCTGACGGCCATTTTCACCCTGGCGTTGGGCATCGGCGCAAACACGGCCATCTTCAGCGTGTTGAGCGCGGTCCTGCTGCGCCCGTTGCCCTACCCCCAGCCGGAACAGTTGGTAAAAGTCTGGGGACGATTTACCGGCATCGGCCTGCCGAAGGATCAGATGTGGTTTTCGGCGCCGGAACTCCGCGACCTGAATGAGTTGAGCCGCAGTTTTTCGGAGATCGCTTCGGCCACCACGAATTCCTTCAACATGGGCGTTCGCGGCACGCCGGAGCAGCTCGCCGGGGCGCAGGCCACGCCCAGCCTGTTCCGGGCGCTGGGGGTGAATGCCCAGATCGGGCGAACGTTCACCGAAGACGAAGCCCAGCCGGGACATGATTCCGTGGTGCTGCTCAGCGACGGATTGTGGCAGCGGGCGTTCGCGGGCGACCCAACTGTAGTGGGCCGCACCATCCAGGTGAACAGCCAGCCGATGACCGTCGTGGGAGTGCTGCCGAAGGGTTTCGCGTATCCCGGATTCTCCCAGATCGAAATGTGGCAACCGCTGGCGTTTGCGCCCTCTGCGCTTACGCCCGACAACCGCGGAAATCACGGTTTCGAGGTGGTGGCCCGGCTGAAACCCGGGGTAACGCTGGCGCAGGCGCGCGCCGAGCTTGCCGGGGTGGCCAAGACCATCATCGAACAAAACAAGAACTACCCCTACGCGAAGTTCGATTACACGCTGCTGGCGAACCCGCTGCTCGACGAGGTGGTGGGAGACGAAATGCGGGGTTCGCTGTGGATCCTGATGGGTGCGGTCGGCTTTGTGCTCCTGATTGCGTGCGCCAACGTGGCCAGTTTGTTGTTGAGCCGGGCGGCGGCACGCGGCCAGGAGACCACCGTGCGCATGACGCTGGGTGCAGGCCGGGGACGCCTGATCCGCCAGCACCTGACGGAGAGTGTGCTGCTGGCACTGTTGGGCGGGCTGGCCGGAGTGGCCCTGGTGCCGGTGGCCTTGCGGGCGCTGGTCGCCCTGAGCGCGGAGACGCTGCCGCGTCCGGTAGCGGCAGAGGTGGATTTGCGCATGCTGCTCTTCACGTTGAGCGTGGCCGTGGGCACCGGAATCCTTTTCGGATTGGTGCCTGCAATGCGGGCCGTGCGAGGCGTGCAGTTTTCCTCCTTGAAGGAGGGTGGGCGCAGCAATTCGCTGGGACCAAAAGCGAACCGCACACTTCGGGTGCTGGTGGCGGGCGAGGCTGCGGTGTGCCTGATGCTATTGGCCGGCGGTGGACTTCTGTTGCGCAGCTTCTTGCGCGTGCTCGAGGTAGACCCGGGCTTCCGTCCCTCGGGCGTGTTGACCATGCAAATCTCGTTGCCCCAGCAGAAGTACAGCAAAAAGGAACAGGTCCAGACATTCTTCCGCCAGGCGCTGGAGCGCATCCGCGCGCTTCCTGGAGTGCAATCCGCAGGCGCGATCTCCGGGCTGCCTCTTTCGGACAATCCCAATTCCGGCACGCTGACCATAGACACTCAGGCCGTTCCGATGGACAAGCGGACGCCCGAGACCGATTACCGCGGGGCCACCCCGGGATACATGGAAGCGATGGGCACTCCACTTCTGGAGGGCCGGTTCTTCGATGCGCACGATAACGAGATGGGAGCTCCGGTCGCCATCGTGGATCAAAGCCTCGCGCGTCTCTATTGGCCGAACGAAAGCGCGCTGGGGAAGCGAGTGAAAGTCGGGGGCATGGACTCGAAAACGCCGTGGATGACGATTGTGGGAGTGGTGCGGCACGTGCATTACGGGTCGCTGGAAGCCAACTCGCGTGTGGAGATGTATTGGCCGTTCGCCCAACAGCCTTATCCCCAATCGCAGCTGGATTTGGCGGTGCGCACGGTCGGCGATCCGCGAAGCCTTGCGACCATGATCCAGCGCGAGGTCCAGGCGCTCGACCCGGACCAGCCGTTGTTTCACGTGCGCCCGATGGAGGAGTGGATGGCGGACTCGGTGGCCCGGCGCAGGCTGGCGCTGATCCTGCTGGCCAGCTTTGCCGGGCTGGCGCTGTTGCTCGCGGCGGTGGGCATCTATGGCACGACGTCGTTCTCGGTGGCCCAGCAGACCCGTGACATCGGAGTGCGCCGCGCGCTGGGGGCGCAGCGCGGCGACGTGTTTCGCCTGGTGCTGCGGGAGGGAGTCACTACCGTGGCCATCGGGGCGGCCGTCGGAATCGCCGGCGCACTGGCCATCACCCGGCTGATCCGCCAAGCCCTGTTCCAAGTGAGCGCGGCGGATCCGGTGACCTACGCTGCGGTGCTGGCCACACTCACGCTGGTGGCGCTGCTTGCGGCATGGCTCCCGGCCTGGCGGGCGACGCGCGTGGAGCCGCTGGAGGCTTTGCGCTACGAGTGATGGGGCACGGGAGAAGGAAGGGAATGGATCGATGAGCATGCTTCAGGATCTGCGATTCGCGTTGCGCATGATGTTCAAGAGCCCGGGCTTTTCGCTGGCTGCCGTGCTCTCGCTGGCCCTGGGAATCGGCGCGAGCACCATGGCCTTCGGCTGGGTGGAAAGCGTGCTGTTGCATCCCCTGGAGGGTGTGGCGGACGGCAACCGGATCGTTTCGATCGAAACGGTAACGCCTTCGGGAACGACGATTGATTCCTCCTACCTGGATTACCAGGACTTTGCGCAGCAGGCCAATGCCTTTTCGGGGATGGCGCTGTTCAAAGAGCGGGCGGTAGCGCTGGGGGATGACCGCCGCTCCGACCGCGCGTGGATCTACATGGTCACCGGAAACTATTTTGAGGTGCTGGGCGTTCATCCGCTCGCCGGGCGCTTCTTCACAAAAGAGGAGCAGGAAGTGAAGGCCGGGGCGCACGCGGTGGTGGTGCTGAGTGCGGCGGAGTGGAAGTCGCGCTTCGGAGGAGACAGGAATGTACTGGGCAAAACCCTGCGCCTGAACCGGCAGACCTTCACCATCGTTGGCGTGGCGCCGGAAGATTTTCCGGGGACCATCGTGGGCCTCTCCTTCGACGCCTATGTGCCGGTCTCCATGCTTCCGGTGCTCACCGGGGGGAACAACTGGCTGGAGGACCGGAACGACCGGCCGTTCCACATCCTGGGCAGGCTGAAGGCCGGAGTGCCGGTGGCGGAAGCGCGCGCGGAGGTGCAGGGCATCGCCGCCCGGCTGGAGAAGGCTTATCCGGATAGCAACCGGGGACTGAGCGCGACCGCGGTGCCGGTGCGCGAGGCGCGCTACGGCGTGCAGACGCTCTTTGCGCGAATCGCTCCGGTACTGCTGGGGGCGGGCGTGGTGATCCTGCTGATCGTGTGCGCCAACCTGGCCAACCTGCTGCTGGCGCGGGCCACCACGCGCGGAAAGGAAGTGGCCGTGCGGCTGGCGCTGGGCGCGGGCCGGCTGCGGCTGTTCCGCCAGGTGCTGACCGAAAGCGTGTTGCTGGCGCTGGTGGGGGGCGGCCTGGGACTGTTCTGCACGTATCTGCTGGGAGATCCGTTGCGCATGCTGATGCCGGTGACGGGCCTGCCCATCGCCAGCCTGATGCGCGTGGATGCGCCGGTGATGGCCTTCTGCTTCGCGCTGTGCGTGGGAGCGGGAGTGCTGTTCGGGCTGGCGCCGGGGGTGAATGCCCTGCGCCGCGACGTGCGCGAATCGCTGAAGGAGAGCGGACGCGGCGCGACGGAAGGGAGAGGCGCGCGGCGGGTGCGCGGGGCGCTGGTGGTGTCGGAAGTAGCGCTGGCGGCAGTGGCCCTGGTGGGCGCGGGCCTGTTTGCACGCAGCTTTGAAAACGTGAGCCGCGTGGACCCGGGATTCGACCCGCGTCAGGTGCTGCTGTTCGGGCTGAAGCTTTCGTTCACGCAGCAGGAGATTCCGCAGGCCCAGTCCTATTTCGAGCGGGTGCGCACGGAGGTTTCGCGGCTGCCCGGCGTGGAATCGGTGAGCCTGGCGGAGAACGTGCTGCTGGGTTTCGATATGGGCTCCTGGGAAAACGTGGAAGTGGAAGGGTACGTCCCACAGCCGAACGAAAATACCAAGATCTACCGCAACATCGTCTCGCCGGGGTATTTCCAGTCGCTGCGGATTCCCCTGGTGGAGGGCCGGGATTTTACCGATGCGGACGATTCCCCGAAAGACTACGTGGCGGTGGTGAACCAGGCGTTCGCGGAACATTTTCTGCCCGGGCAGGAGCCGCTGGGCCGCTACTTCACCGTGTGGGGCGATCGCAAAACCCGGATTATCGGCGTGGTGAAGAACAGCGATTACCACAAAGTGGGACAGGCCGCGGAGCCGTATTTCTTCGTGGATCTGAGGCAATTTTATTTTTCCGATTCGGACGTGGCGCTGCAGGTGCGGGCCGCGGGAGCGCCGGAGGCGCTGCTGGCGGCGGTGCGCGCCAAGTTGCAGGCCATTGATCCGCGCGTGGGCGTGTTCGCGGGAATCCCGATGACCGAATACACGGCGGCGGGCACCTATGTACAACGGTCCGCGGCGCTAGTGCTGGGCATGCTGGGGGCGCTGGCACTGGCGCTGGCGGCGCTGGGCCTTTACGGCGTGCTGGCGTATTCCATCTCCCGGCGCACGCACGAAATCGGCGTGCGGGTGACGCTGGGGGCTCAGCAGGTGGAAATCCTGAGGCTGGTGGTGCGCGAGGGGATGGCGCTGGTGGCGGCGGGGCTGGTGCTGGGCACAGCGGCGGGCTTCGCGGTGTCGCGCCTGGTGGCGAGTTCGCTGTTTGGAGTGCGCTCGGGCGATCCGGCCACGATGGGGGGAATGGTTCTGTTGCTGACCCTGGTGACGCTGGCGGCGTGCTGGCTGCCGGCGCGGCGCGCGGCGCGGACGGATCCCATGGTGGCCCTGCGCTACGAATGAAACGACGGCGAAGGTTCCGGGGGGGTGAACATGGAATCGTTGCTCCAGGACGCCCGCTTCGCGCTGCGCATGCTGCGGAAGTCGCCCGGGTTTGCGCTGGTGGCCGTGCTCAGCCTGGCTCTGGGCATCGGCGCGAACACGGCGATCTTCAGCGTGGTGAACGCCGTATTGTTGCGGCCGCTTTCCTACCCCGCATCGGACCGGATGGTGCTGCTCACCGAATGGACGGATCAGGTGCCGTACACGAGCATCTCCATGGCCGACTTCGATGATTGGCGGGCCATGAACACAGTGTTTGAAAGCATGGCCGCCTACCAGACCAACAACGTGGTGCTGACCGGCACGGGGGAAGCGGAACGTCTGCGCGAACGGCTGTTTACCGCGAGTTTCTTTTCCACCACGCGCATCCGCCCGATCCTGGGGCGCGCTCTGATGCCGGAAGAGGACAAAGCAGGGGCACCGCGGGTGGTGTTGCTGGGCGAAGGATTCTGGGCGCGGAAGTTCGGCCGCGACCCCAGGGTGCTGGGCACCACGCTGGTGCTGGATGGGGAGCCGTTCACGGTGATCGGCGTGCTTCCCAGCGGACAGATGCACGGGCCGTGGCAGCGCATGGACGTGTTTGCTTCCCTGTGGCGGCTGGAGGACCGAATGGGCGGTCCCACCCACCGGGACGAACATCCGGGAATCTATGCCCTCGCCCGGCTGAAGCCGGGGGTCGCCCTGGAGCAAGCGCGCGCTGAATTGCAGAGCATTGCCGCGCGCCTGGCCCAGAAGTATCCAACCACCAACCGGCGCATCACCGCGAAGGCCTTCCCCCTGCTGGACGCATACGTGGAGGACGTGCGTCCGCCGCTGCTGGTGCTGCTCGCGGCGGTGACATTGGTGCTGCTGATCGCCTGCGCCAACATCGCCAATCTGCTGCTGGCCCGGGCCACGGAGCGCTACCGCGAGCTGGCCGTGCGCCGGGCTCTGGGAGCAGGAGCCGGCCGGCTGGTGCGTCAATCGCTGACGGAGAGCCTGGTGCTGTCCGCGGCGGGCAGCGCCCTGGGACTGCTGCTGGCGGCGGCGATGACGCGGGGATTCGGCCAAGTGTTCTACGCCGCGGTGCCGCGGCTTTCCGAATCCGGGCTGGACCGCACCGTTCTGCTGTTCGCCCTGGGCCTGACGGTGGCCACGGCGTTGTTCTTCGGAATCTTTCCGGCGATTCAATCCGCGCGCACGGACGTGCAGCAGGCGCTGCAAGAGGGCGGACGCTCCGGCGCGGGCCGCTCCACCGGGCGCTTGCGCAGCGCGCTGGTGGTGGGAGAACTCGCGCTCTCTCTGGTGCTGCTTGCCGGGGCCGGGCTGATGAGCAAGAGCCTGTACCGGATGATGCGTGCGGACGCCGGGTTCACCTCCTCCCACCTGCTCACTGCTTCGTTCACCCTTCCGGACGCCCCGTACCACGACGAAGCGAAAAGCCGGGAATTCATCCGCCAGGTGGTGGAAAAGGCGGAGTCGCTGCCGGGTGTGGAAGCCGCGGGCTTCAAATTCCCGCTGATGGGTGGCTGGCAGAGCGGCTTTTTTGCAGAAGGAAGACCCATGCCCGAGCCCGGCCGTTTTCCCAGCACGGATATGGGCCGGGTGACCCCGGACACATTTCGCGCCATGGGCATCCGCCTGCTGCGCGGGCGGTACTTTGACCGGCGCGATTCGGAGAATGGCCCGAGAGTGTGCATCGTGGATGAGACTCTGGCGGCGCAGATGTGGCCCGGAGAGGACCCGATCGGGAAGCGGCTGGGGGTGGACGGCCCTCCCCCGGCAGGAGGCGAGCCGGCGTGGCGCACGGTGGTGGGCGTGGTGGCGCACGTGAAAAATTACGGCGTGGATCAGCCCTCGCGGTTCGAGGTTTATGTTCCGAACGAACAATCGCCCGGACAGGGCGGCGCGCTGGTGCTACGCGCCGGCACGGATCCCGGCAGCCTGGCCAGCGCGCTCCGCTCCGTGGTGCAATCGGTGGATCCCGGCGTTCCGGTGTTCGACGTGCGCGAAATGGAAGACATCCTGGCGGAGAACACCACGCCCCGCCGCCTCTCTGCGGAACTGGTTGCCGCATTTGCCGGGCTGGCGCTGCTGTTATCGGGGGTCGGAATCTACGGCGTGGTCTCCTTTCTGGTGTTGCGGCGGCGCCATGAGATTGGCATCCGCCTGGCCGTTGGCGCGCAGCGGACGGATATCCTGCGCCTGGTGATCGGCCAGGGTGCGCGGCTGGCGGCCATCGGCATCACGGCGGGAATTGCCGTGGCCCTCGGATTGGGCCGCGCTCTCTCCTCATTGCTCTTTCAGGTCAGCCCGTTCGATCCGGTCATATTGCTCTGTGGCTCGGCGCTGTTACTGGCGGTGGCGCTCGGGGCCTGCTACCTGCCGGCACGCCGCGCGATGGGTGTGGATCCACTGGTGGCGTTGCGGCATGAATGACGGGATGAGCCCTGAGGGGTGCCTGGCGAATCAGGGTTTTGCGGAACAGTTCCAGGCCCGGCTGCGTTTCCTAG
>DATIYQ010000318.1:0-7456 GCA_035517515.1 Binatia bacterium | reverse complement strand
GCCCGCGCCGGAGCCACCGCCGTGATTCAGCCCGGCGGTTCCGTCCGTGACGCAGACGTGATTGCCGCCGCGGACCACGCCGGCATGGCCATGGTCTTCACCGGTGTCCGCCACTTTCGCCACTAAGGGCCATTCCGCCCTGCCCTCAGTCTCAGGCCCCGGCGCGGTTCACCCAGCAGCCGGCCTGAAGGCCTTTGACTGCGAGGGGCGCCGCTTTCCAGGAGCCTCTCGCCTTTTCCTCCCCGCTGCCCGCGAACAACCCGTGCATTTGCAGCCGATGCGTTCACAAAACTCGTTCCCTCGAAGGGATCTCCGCAGCACGGGAATGCATCGAAGAAAAGCGCAGGCACGGAGCCCGTTGGAGCCGCCGCTCGACTATAGGATAATGATGGTTCATGTTTGGAACCCATCGAAATAGCATTTGGCAAGCCTGGGCGTTGTTGGCGGCCGCCGGGCTGTTCGCTCTGCCGGCCGCGGCGCGTCCGGCCAATCAGGATTCGCCCCAAGGTGCATCCCAGGACGCCTCCGGCGCCTCGGCTCCCGCGGTTCCACAATCGGAAACCGACCGCCGCGCGGAGACCTACTTCCAGTTCTCCATCGCTCGCATGTACGAGGAGCAATACGAATTCACCGGCCGGGCGGACTATGCAGGTAAAGCCATCGCCGCCTATCGCCGCGCCTACGAATTGGACCCGCATTCTTCGGTCATTGGAGAACGGCTGGCGGAAGCTCTGGCGCGTGCCGGACGCATTCCCGAGGCCATTCAGGAAGCGCAGGACGTGCTGGTGCCGGAATCGCCGCTGGTTCGGCTGATACGTTCGCTGGGCTCGTGGATTTAACCGTCCACAGAAGCCTCACAAAACCTGGAGAACGAGCGCCAGTCGTAGCCGCGGCCGGAACTCTCCGCGCGTGCTGCTGTTACCCGCCCGAAAGCCCTTCTCTATTGCAGCACTCCCACTCGGCGTTCCAATTGCCCGAACCGCGGGTCTGCGCGGATCGGCCCCCACTCGGGCGTAAAGCGCATGATGATCAGGCCGCCATCGCGCTCCTCCACTGCTTTCTCTAAAGAAGCGAACGCCATATTCTTTTCCCGCAAATTCACGTAGACGATGGCGCGGTCCAGGGCGGAGCCGTAATCTTTCTCCAGGTGAGCGAGCAGGCGGTGCGCCTCGGCCCGCTTCCCTTGGAGGGCAAAAACGACTCCCGCGGCGTTCGGATTGGTGCTGCGCCCCGCCGCATCCATTTCCTCCATGGCTTTCCGCGATTGGCCCTTTCGTTGGTAGGCCAAGCCCAACAACCAGTGCGTCAGTCCGAAATCCGGATCCATTTCCTGTGCCTTGCGGCATTGCACGATGGCTTCGTCATCGCGTCCCTCGAACAGCAGCATCTCTCCCACGTCCCGAACGATGATCACCGAGAGAGGGTCGGCCTTCTGCGCGCGGCGAATCTCCGCGAGCGCGTCGTCCAGCCTCGCCAGCGCCACCAGGTCATACGCATACCAGTGATGTGCCGTGGCATAGCCGGGATCAAGCGCAATCGCCCGCTGAAATTCCTTCTCTGCCCCTGCGAAATCCCAGTCGTAATGCATTCTCACAAATCCCAATGAAGCGTGCGCGTCGGCCAGCGACTCATCGAGTGCCAGCGCCTTTTGCGCCGCAGTGCGCGCCTGACTCATGGCCTCGCGCCGCGGCATCACCGTGTTGGCCCAGGAGCCGAGCCCGGCCGAGGCGTCAGCCAGACCGGCATAGGCCTGCGCGTAATTGGGGTCCAGCACCACTGCCTTCTCGAAAAACTCGATGGCCTTCCGGTGCCCCTCCACCGTGCGCTTGTTCCAGAAATAGCGCCCCTTCAGGTAATCCTCGTAGGCTTCCGGGTTGACGGCGCGGGCGTTCTGCAGGCGTGAATGCTCTTCGGGCGTGAGCTTCAGCCGGATTTCCTGCGCGATGGCGCCGGCCACCTCGCTCTGGACGGCGAGGATGTCGCTCATCTGCCGGTCGTAGTCTTCTGCCCACCGATGGCTCTGATCGCTGACCTGGATGAGCTGGGCGGAGATACGGACGCGGCTCCCCTCGCGGCGCACGCTGCCCTCGAGCAGGTAATCCACGTGCAGTTCATTTCCGATCTGCCGCGCGTCTTTATGCGCGCCCTTATATTGCATGGCGGAGGTCCGCGCGATCACCCCGAGACGCCCCGGGTCGAGCCGCCCGAGGTGCGTGATCATTTCCTCGGTCAGTCCGTTGCTGAAGTATTCCTGCTCCGGGTCGCCGCTCAAATTCTCAAACGGCAGCACGGCCAGCATGATTTTTGTTCCCACGGGCGCGACCTGGGAACGGCTTCGATACCAGATGGCCCCTCCGGCAAACAGCAGACATACGAGAACGATGGCCGGAACTCGCCAGGCATTGGAAACGGAACGCGGAGGCGCGCCTGGGGCTGCCTGGTCTTGGAATGGAGCGGGAGCGGGAACAGCCATCGTTTCCGGCTCAACTTTGCGCACCTCGGCAACGAAGCGATATCCCCGCTTCGAGTGCGTCTCGATGTACTCCCCGCCGCCCGGGGCGTCCCCGAGCGCTTTGCGCAGCGTGGAAATGTTCTTGGCGAGGGTCACCTCTTCGACAAACGTGCCGGGCCACACGCGCTCCAGCAGTTCGTCTTTCGTGAGCAGGCGGCCGCGGTTTTCCACAAGCACGAGCAAGGTGTCGAGGGCCTTGGGAGTCAAGGAAACGACCTCAGCATCGCGAAAGAGCAACCGCTGGGCAGGGTCCAGGTGGAAGGGCCCGAAGGCGAATAAGCTCTGTGCTGCCTGCCTCATAGGCGAATTCAAGAAACTTTCAGAAAAAGACGAACCTGCGAGTAAGACGCGTCACGCGCGCACGGCTTATGCTGCCGACCTATCGGCGGTGCGGCGCCCTCAGGAGTACTGCCTGACATCTAGAGTAACGCGCCGGCCGATACCGAAGCAACCATTTCCGCCTATCGCGCGGGCCGCGGTTGGTGGTGGAGGCTCTCTTATGAAGATTCGCTTAAGAGCCCTGCGGTACGCGTCTCCTCCGCTTGGGTGTGCGCTGCTTACCTTGCTGGCCTTGCCCGCCCTCGCTGCAAACAATCCTCCGCACGCCATGACCGGGCCACCACAGAGAATCGGCGTCCACCCCGGCGTGGCTGCCATGCCCACGCTCGACGCATCACAGTCGTTCGATCCTGACGGCGATCCCATCACCTACGAGTGGAGGGACAACTATGGCGCCCTGATCGGCACGAGCTCCATCGTCCAGACAACCATCCCCAATCCAGGCGACTACTTCTTTACCCTGACCGTGTGCGACACCCACTACGATAGCCAGAACCGCGTGCTGCATTCCTGCGCATACGCAGGGGCCAGCGTCGAGGTGGTGGTGGACGTCACCCCTCCGGTCGTGGACGCTCCCGACATCACGGTCAGCGTCACTGAACCGGGCAGCGCCACGGTCAGCCAATCCTCGAAACTATCCAGCTACATGCTCTCCGGCGCCACCACCTCGGCCGTGGACGATGTCGATGCCAGCCCGCAGTTCTATCGCGTGGTGGCCAACGGCACTCCGGTCACGTCCTCCACTGTCTTTCCCGAGGGTGATACTCCGATCGTGGTCGAGTACAAGGATCAAGCCGGCAACATCGGGGCCTCCTCTGCTACCGTCCACGTAGTAGACCGGCAGGACAACGATCTCTTCATTCAAAGCGGCGAAGGCAACTGCTACGGTACACCCTGCGACAACGTCATCCAGCGCATCCGCGGCGGCGCCGTCGAGGATTTTTGCCAGCTTGCCGGAGGCTCTTCTCCGCAAGACGGCATCATCCTCGATTCGAGCGGTCGCGTCGTGGCGCTCCGCTTCGCCGTCAACATCGCCGGCAGCGCGGGCGTGGAACTGGTGCGCTGCGCCGTGAAGGGCGCGCCCCCCGAGAAGTTCGCTTGGTTCCAGGATGTCGGTGGCGTGCCCACTGGTTATCCCGAACCGTTTCCGGGCTTGCACATCGCGGATGGTAGCGGTCTCACCCTGGCCCGGCTTCGCGAAGTGGTGATCGACGACAACCAGAACCACGGCGATCCCTTCGTGGTCAATGAAGATGCCTACATGCTGAATCTGGTACTTCCCGGGAGCACCCAGAACACCAACCAGCCGGTGACCTACCACGTGAAACAGGATTTTTGGGAGAGAATGCCGGAACTGGGCCCCAGCTTGTCGAGCGTGAGCATCAACAGTCCCGGCGCCGCTCTCTTTTTTCACTCAGGCGCCACCTACGCCACGCGGGGCGGCTGTCTGGATCGAATTAAGAATCCACTGAGTATCCACGCGACAGGGACCGTAGGCGGCGTGGGTTTCGATCTGAATCTGAACCTCTTCGGCTCCTCCGGCGAAATCTGCGGCTGGGTCTTGGACAACTTGTCAGGCCCCCATCCGACCTACCTTCCCTGCACGAGTCCTGCGCCCACTGACGGCAGCGCCCTTGCCGCCATGGACGGCCTCGGTGGGGTTCTCTTCGACGATTACTCCGGCTATGGACTTACTCTTTTATCTGACAGCGGTGCCACTGCCTCCGACGGCGTGCTCACTGCCTTCAGCGAGCTTCCCTTCGACGACCCCGGCAATATGGCCAACTACTTCCAGAATCCCTTCAACGGATGCGCGCTCACTCCTGAAGTGCGCTACGACCCCGAAATTCCCCCGCCTGTCGGCGGCGGGTTCTGGGGAACGTACAATGTAGCCAGCACGCAAACGGGACTGGTCGGCACATCTTCCTACGCAGGCGCGGTCTTCACGGTCGCACAGGGCGGCCCGTCATTGATCGCCCAAGGCATCGAGGCTGCCGGCCCCATTACCGCCTGGCCGCCCAGCATCTCCGCCGGCGCCGCTCTCTCCGTGCTCATCCGCATTGACTCGCCGGTAGACGTGCTGGTGACCGATCCCAACGGAAAGAAGCTCGGCGTCCAGAACGGCGCCGCTGTAAATGACTTTGGCGGGAATGGAGCTGACACCGGCGCGGGCACGCATCCGCGCTTCTACGCAATCAACAATCCCGTCGCGGGCGACTACACGGTGCAGAGCGTGGGCACCGGCAGCGGTCCTTACGCCGTCCACGTCTACTCCGTGGATACTTCGAAGCCATTCGGCCACCACATCTTCAACACCGGAACCGCCTCACCCGGTGCCTTGAGCAGTCAGAACTTCACGATGGGTGCGGGCGGTGGCATCGCTTTCACGAATCACCCGCCCACCGCGAATGCCGGCCCCGACCAAACCGTTACTGTCGCGGCCGGCGGCACTGCAACCGTCACGTTGGACGGCTCCGCATCGAGCGACCCTGATGGCGACGCACTCACCTTCACGTGGGCTGGCCCGTTCGGGCTGGTGACCGGCGCGCAGCCTCAAGTGACCGTGCCCGTCGGAGTGAACGTCTTGCAACTGACCGCCGACGACGGCAAGGGCGGCACTGCGTCCGCCAACGTAACGATCACGGTGAATCCGGCAGCGCCTGCGGACACCACTCCACCGGTGGTCACGCCACCCGCGTCCATCAGCATTGCGGCCACGGAAGCCGGAGGAGCGCGAGGAAGCGCTTCAGCGGCCCTCGCCGCGTTTCTCGCCGGTGGCTTCGCACTGGACGATATGGATCCCTCGCCCGTGCGGCTTTCTCCGCAGGCCGGCGGCATGAATGTGAGCAACAGCACGCTCTTCCCGCTGGGCACCACGGTGGTCACGTTCCGTTTCCTGGACGCCAGTGGGAATGTGGGCAGCGGCACGGCCAGCGTCACCGTAATCCTGGGGAGCGCGCGCATCGGGGCCGCGGTGGTGGGGAAAGGCCGCGACGGCTCCGGCAACTACTACTTGGATTTGCAGGTCAGCAATACCGGCACCGGCAGCGCGCGCGCAGTGAAAATCACCCAGGTCGCTTTGCGCGCGCTTGCCGGCTCCGGCACGGTTACGTACAACAGCGCGCTCTCCGGTGCTCTGCCGCTCCCACTGGGCAGCCTCGACGCCGGGGCCAGCGTGCCCGTGCGCATCTATCTTGGCCTGCCGGCGAGCGTCACGCGGTTCTCAATCACCGAGACCGGCACGCTGCAGGACGTGACCGGCGCGTCGTACAGCTACTCGCTGGCGCAGTCCGTGATCCCGTAGGTGAGTCGCGCGAACCATTTGGTCTGAGGGTGGTCTGAGGGCAAAAGGAGGACGTCATGAAGAAACTGCCGGCACTGCTCGGAGTCATCGCCGTAATGCTGTTCCTTTGCCCCGCGGCGCTCGCCGACGACGCATGGACGATCTCGCTCCTCCCCGGGCCCGACATCTCCGGCCCGGCGGGCTCGACCATCGGTTGGGGATTCACGATCACCAACTTCAGCAGCACGGACTCGTTGATTCTCGACGGCGTCAGTGCCGACAGCTTTGCGCACGCCACTGCCAATGCGAACGTTTTCAGCTTCCCCATCGTGGATCCTAATTCCGGGTTCTCCGTCACCTACAATCCCGGCGTGGACGGGCTATACGAGCTCACCTGGGACGCGGACGCTCCTGTGGGATTCGTGAACAGCGGAACCTTCTACCTGGATGCGCATTTCTGCGATCCGGCGGATTTGGGTTGCACGGATACTCCAGAGCAGGAGCTGACGCTGAGCTACTCCGCCACGGTCAGCGCACCTACGACCGTGCCGGAGCCGGCCACCACGCTCCTGCTGGCCGCCGGGGTGGCCGCGGCGACGCTGCTGAGAAGGCGTCCGGCCTAAACGGCAGAGAAACTCAGCGCGGCCAGGACGCGCTGGGCGGACCGAGGGCAGGACGTGAGTGCTGCAAGCTCCGCGAGGGCTGACTCACTCGCCTGAGCCAGCCCTTCCCTGCTATCTGTTTGAACGCCTCCCCCGCGCGGGCTCTACTCTTTGGGGGAGTTCGGGTCGGCCTTCACTTCCAGGATCTGCTTGGCGTGCCGCTCGCTGTGCGCGCCGATGAACAGAATCCATTCATAGGCGTCGAGCTTCGTCCCCATCGGGCTGTCAATCGCATGGTCGCGAAGATCGGGTGTGTTCTTCAGCAGAGCCTCGGCTTTCGCGCGCGACTCCAGGAAGTGCTTCAACGTGGCCTGTGGCGTCCCGAAGGTGTTCGCCGGCTGCAATTCCTTCGGCGCCTGGAATTTCTGGCTGCGGTCCGGAACTCCCGCGAGAATCATGGCGTCAATCTTCTTGACGTCACGGTCGGGCGCGGCTGGGGCCTTCATCACCTTCTCCTCGATTAAGCCGCGAAGGTCGTCTTCGGCCAGGGCGACATGCTCCAACACCCAGGCACGGAGCCCGTTGGAGCCGCCGCTCGACTATAGGATAATGATGGTTCATGTTTGGAACCCATCGAAATAGCATTTGGCAAGCCTGGGCGTTGTTGGCGGCCGCCGGGCTGTTTGCTCTGCCGGCCGCGGCGCGTCAGGCCAATCAGGA
>DATIYQ010000317.1:0-16328 GCA_035517515.1 Binatia bacterium | reverse complement strand
CCGAACATGTCTTTTACTTTTTCAAAGAGGGAGGAGTTGCGTGCGGCCGGGGCGTTATCGGCGCTGAGGGTGGCGCCCAATTCTTCGAGCAGGCGGCGCTGCTCCCGGGAAAGCTTTGCGGGAATCTGGACGTGCACGCGGACGTGGAGGTCGCCTTTTCCGTGGCCGTGGGGGCTGGGCAGACCTTTGCCTTTCAGGCGGAAGATGTGGCCGCTCTGCGTGCCTTCGGGGATTTTCAGTTTCTCGTCGCCGTGGAGTCCGGGGACGAGAATCTCCGTGCCCAGTGCGGCCTGGGCGATGGAGATGGGAATGGTGCAGAACAGGTCAGAGCCCTTGCGGTCGAAGAAATTGTGCTCGCGGACCTCGATGACCACGTAGAGATCGCCGGGGGGACCGCCGTGGGCGCCCACCTCGCCTTCGCCGGGCAAACGCACACGCATCCCGTTATCCACGCCCGGGGGAATTTCCACTTCCAGGGTGCGCTGGCGCTCGATGCGGCCGGAGCCGCCGCAGCCGGAACAGGCATCGCGAATCACGCGGCCGGCGCCCTGGCACTGCGGGCAGGTGCGGGTGACGGCGAAGAATCCCTGTTGAAAGGTTTTCTGGCCGCGGCCACCGCAGGCCGGGCAGGAGACCGGAGAGGTGCCCGGCTTGGCGCCGGAGCCGCCGCAGGTTTCGCAGGCTTCGGTGCGCGGGATGCGAACTTTGAGTTTTTTGCCGGCGGCGGCCTCTTCAAACGACAAGGTGAGGTCGTAGCGCAGGTCCGCGCCGCGCTGGGCACGGCGCCCGCGACCGCGCCGGCCACCGCCAAACCCGAAGACGTCGTCCACTTGAAAGAAGTCGCCGAGGATATCCTGCAAGCCCTCGAACACGGAGAAATCCACGGACTGGTAGCCGCCACCCGCGGAGGAGATTCCCGCATGGCCGTAGGCGTCGTACATCTGGCGCTTCTGGGGATCGGAGAGAACGGCGTAGGCTTCGGTGGCTTCGCGAAATTTGTCTTCCGCGTGGCTCTTATTGTCCGGATTGCGGTCGGGATGCCATTGCAAGGCGGCCTTGCGGTAGGCGCTTTTGATCTCGTCGGCGGAGGCATTGCGCTCCACGCTGAGCACTTCGTAAAAATCCCGTTTGGCGGCAGGCATCGGCGGAGGCGGCCTCAGGCGCGGTCGGGCGGCGCGGGATGGACGGCGACGCGAACCATGGCGGGACGCAGGACGCGGTCGCGGAAGCGGTAGCCGGGCCGCAGCACGGCGAGCACGTGCCCATCGGCGTGATCCGCGGATTCCACGCGGTCCACAGCCTGCTGCTCGTGCGGGTCAAAGGGTTTGCCGGCGGCCTCGATGCGCTCCAGGCCCATTTTGGAGAGAGCGGACCAGAGGCTGCGGTAAATCGCTTCGAAGCCCTCGCGGAATTTCTCGTAGGCGGGATCGCGGTGGGCTTCGAGCGCGCGCTCGAAATCATCGAGCGCGGGGAGGATGGGCTCGATGGCAGCGCCGACGGCGCGGTGATATTCGGCGGCGCGATCGCGCTCGATGCGCTTGCGGTAATTCTCGAAATCGGCCTTGAGGCGGACCAGGGAGTTCAACAGATCGTCGCGCTCGGCGCGCAGGGCATCGAATTCCTCGCGCGGGACGGCCGCGGCAGGAGCGGCCGGGTCCGCGGGCGGATCGCCGGCGGTGGCGGCGCCAGCGGCTTCGTGCGCCGCGGGGCCGGACCGGAGTTTATCGGCAGCATCGCTCATGTGGTGCGGCTCCCCGAAACGTAACCGTTGAAGTATTGGGCCACGCAGGCCACGGTGGTAATGGCGCGCTCGTAGTGCATGCGCATGGGACCGAGGATTCCGAGGGAGCCCTGCAAGGGCTCGTTCCAGGCATAGGGCGCGGTGACCAGAGCGAGGCGGGCGCCGGCGCGGTCCATGCCGCGCACGCCGATTTCCACGTGCACGGGCTCCGGGGCCTCGATGCAACTGGTGAGCAGATCGACCAGGCGGCTGCGCTCTTCGATGGCCTGGAGAAGCGAGCGGACCTCCTCCGGCCCGGCGAGGCCGGCGGCGGTGGCCACCTGCGCGGCGCCTTCTACGTAGAGTTCGCGGGGCTCGTCTTCCCCGAGCACCTGCGGGTCACACAGCAGCAAGGCGTTGGAGCCGAGCTGGTCGTAGCGCTCGCGGTCGCGCTCCAGGCGCTGCCTGAGGTGGGAGCGAATGGCCTGCAGGGTCCATCCGCGGTATTGGGTGTTCAGCATTTCCGCGGTGCGGTCCAACTCCGCGGTGGAAATGGGGCGAGGGACGCGAACCACTTTGTCGCGGGTCATGCCGCCGGCGCTGACCAGGACCACCACGACGCGGCCGTCCGGCAGGGCGATGAAGCGCACGTGCTCCATGACCATCTGGGAGACGGAGGGAGAGATCACGATGCCCATGCCCTGGGTGACCGAGGCGAGCACGTGACTGGCCCGCTCCATCACCTCTTCCGGAGTGGCGGCGCCGGAGAGTTCGCGGTGAATCCATTCGCGGTCCTGCTCGGAGAGCTGCGCGGGCTGCTCCGCCACGTGCTGGACAAAAAAGCGGAAGCCGGCGGAAGTGGGCACGCGGCCGGCGGAGGTGTGGGGCTGGCAGAGGTACCCCTCGTCTTCGAGATCCGCCATCACGTTGCGCACGGTGGCGGCGCTCAGATGCTCGGCGTGCCGGCGGGAGATGGAGCGCGAAGAGACGGGTTCGCCGGTCTCGATAAAGGTGCGCACCACGTCGGCCAGAATCTCGCGATGTCGGCGTTCGATCATGTGTTGCCCAGGCGCCGCGCGGAATCTCCCGCGGAGATTGCCGCGCCCCTGTTTTCATTTTAGGGAGAGTGGCGGGTAGCGTCAACTCGCGCGGGAGGGCGCGGAAACGGAAGGGGCACTGCGGGCGAGCGCGCCGCCGCGGGAAATGACGGGGTACAATCCGGGGCGATGACTTCTCGAGTTCGTCGCGGGCCGCGGCCGATGCGCATCGTATCGCTGGCGCCGAGTGCAACGTCCATTTTGTGGACCCTCGGGGCGCGGCGGCACGTGGTGGGGGTGAGCAAGTGGTGCGCGGCGGTGGCGCCGGTGGGGCGGCTGCCGCGGGTGGGGGATTGCTGGGCGGCGGAACCGGCGGAAATCGCGCGGTTGCATCCGACGCTGCTGATCGGTTCCGTGCCGTTCAAAGCGGAGATGGTGACGCGACTTCTGGAACTCGGCGCTCCGCTGGTGGCCCTGAATCCGCGATCGCTGGCGGATGTTTACGAAGACATTCGGCTGCTGGGGTCCTTAACCCGGCGGGCCGCGGCGGCCGAGCGGGTGGTGCGTGCGATGCAGAGCGCGCTGGCGCGCATCGCCCTGCGCGCAAAGCGCCGAAATGGCCCGCAGCGGGGCTCGGGGCATCCGCCCCGCGTCTACTGTGAAGCCTGGCCCAATCCACGCATCACTTCCCCACCCTGGGTGGCAGAACTGGTGCGCCTTGCGGGCGGCGAGCCGGTGCTTCCGGCCGGAACGAAGGTGACGGAGGAGCAGGTGGCGGCGGCCGCGCCGGAGGTGATGGTGCTGGCGTGGACCGCCACGGGAGATCGAGCAGATGCGGGGCGGGCGCTGGAGAATCCGGTGTGGCGGGAAGTGCCCGCGGTGCGGCTGGGGCAGGTGCACGTGGTGCGCGACGAATTGCTGAATACCCCGGCGCCGATTCTGGTGCGGGGCGCGAGCGAGCTGTTCAGGCTGATCCATCGGGCATGGCGCGGGGAGGGCGCAGCAAGCAGCGCCCCTACGCCTGCGGCCGGCGGCGTGCCTACGACAGCGGCCAGCAGCGCTCCTACGGGAGCAGGCAGCGGGCCGGTGCTGGTGGTGGCCGCAGTGATGGAACAGGAGGGCCGCATCCTGATTTGCCAGCGGAGGCGCGGGGACCGCTTTGAGCTGCTGTGGGAATTTCCGGGAGGGAAAGTGCAGCCGGGCGAATCGGCGGAGCAGGGGCTGGCGCGGGAACTGAGAGAGGAATTGGGCATCGAGGCGCGGGTGGGGCGGGAAATCCACCGCACGCGGCACCGCTATGAGCAGCTCGACCGGGAGCTGGAGCTGATTTTTTATTCCGCGGCGCCGGGCAACGCGCGGATGGAAAACCTGGCATTCGAGCAGATCGTGTGGGCGGAGCGTGGCCGACTGACGGAGTACGACTTTCTGCCGGCGGACCGGGAACTGGTGGAACGGCTTGCGCGGGGAAACGAGAATCGCGAAAAGCGAAAGTCGAAATCCGAAAACGGGTAGAAATCCACTTCCGGGGGCCACGAGGCCGACCTGCTTTTGCCGCGATTGGAGCTTGCGGGTTTGCTTCAGACCAAGAGGCGGCCGCCGTCCACCGCAATCACCTGTCCGGTGATGAACTCCGTGGTGGCCAGGAAAAGAACGGCTTCGGCAATATCCTCACCGGTGCCGGTGCGGTGCAGCGGGACGCGCTGAATGTAGTCCTCGTCGGGCGGCTCGCCGGGGAATTGAATGGTACCCGGGGCCACGCTGTTCACCAGAATTTCCGGAGCCAGGGCGCGCGCCAGGCAGCGGGTGAGCATGATGGAGCCTGCTTTCGATACGCAGTAATGCGTGTAGCCGGGCCAGGCCAGCAATCCGCCGAGCGAGGAGATATTGATGATGCGGCCATGGCCCTGCTTCTTCATCAGCGGGGCCGCGGCCTGCGCACAGAGGAATTGCGACTTCAGGTTGGCGTTCAGGATTCCATCCCACTGCTCATCGGTGAGCTTTTCGAACGGCGCGGCAAAGAACGCTCCGGCATTGTTCACCAGGATATCCAGGCGGCCGAACTCGAGCTGCGCGGCGCCGAACATGCGCTGCACATCGGCGCGCCGGCTGACATCGGCCTGGAGCGCAACCGCCCGCGGCCCCAGGGCCTGAATTTCGCGAACAACTCCTTCGGCTTCCCCGCGCGAGCGGTTGTAATTCACGACCACGTTTGCGCCGGCGCGGGCGAGAGCCAGCGAGATGGAGCGGCCCATGCGCTTCCCTGCCCCGGTCACCAGGGCCGCCTTGCCGGAGAGTTTCAGTTCGCTCATCTGGCTCCGCGCGGCGCAGCGAGCCGGCGCGCCTCCCGCTTCCCCTTACGAAAGACTCATGGCCAGGTCGGCCAGGGTGCGCACGGCGATGCCGGTGGGCCCCTTGGCGGCCCAGGGTTTTTGCTCATCGAGCCAGGCAGTGCCGGCGATATCCAGATGGACCCAGGGGGTATCGTCGGTAAATTCGCGGATGAAGGCGGCACCCACACTGGCGCCGCCGCCGCGCCCGCTGCCAACGTTCTGGATATCCGCGATGGTGCTCTTGATCAGGTCGCGGTAATCGTCGTCCAGCGGCATGGGCCACATTTTTTCGCCGGCGCGGCGGGCGCTGGCCAGCACCTTTTCCTGCCATTCCGGATTGTTGGTGAAGACGCCGGCATTGATATTGGAGAGGGCCACGACAATGGCGCCGGTGAGGGTGGCGGCGTTGACCAGGTGGGTACAGCCCAGCCGCTTTGCGTAGGTGATGCCGTCGGCGAGAATCAACCGCCCTTCGGCATCGGTGTTGATCACCTCGATGGATTTGCCGGACATGGCGAACTGCACGTCGCCGGGTTTTTGGGCCTTGCCGCCGGGCATGTTTTCTGTGGCGGGGATGACGGCAATCACCTTGATGGCGGGTTTGAGCGCGGCCAGCGCTTTCATGGCGCCGAGCATGGCCGCGCCGCCGGCCATGTCGTATTTCATCTTCTCCATGCCGTCGGAAGGTTTGATGGAGATGCCGCCGGTATCGAAGGTGACGGCCTTGCCCACCAGGCCGAGTACGGGTGCGCCGGGCTTGAGTTGCGCGGGAGTGTAGGTGACGACAATCACGCGAGGGGGCTCCGCGGATCCCTGGGCGACGCTGAGCAGGGCGCCCATTTTCAGTTCCGCGATGCGCGTCTCGTCCAGGACATCGATGGACAGGCCGGCCTGGCGAGCCATCTCCACGGCGCGGTCTGCGAGGATGCGCGGGGTGAGGCGGTTGGAGGGTTCGTTGACCAGGGTGCGGGTGAAATTCTGGGCCTCGGCGAGGATGCGTCCGCGGGCCATGCCCTGCTCGATTTCCGCGGCGGCGCCGCCTTCGCCGGGAGCCAGGGCCACGGCCTCCATCACCTTGCCGTTCTTCTTTTCGGTTTTGTAGAAATCAGAATCGAAGGCACCCAGGAGCAGGCCTTCGATGGCGGCCTGGCTGCCGGCGGCGGTGCGCTCACCTTCGCGCAGCAGAAACGTCATACGAGTGACGGACTTTGCGCGCAGCCAGCGCAGCGCGGCTGCGGCAACCCTGCGCAGCACGGCGCCGTCGAACTTATCAGGTTTGCCCGCGCCGACCAGCAGCACGCGGGAGGCCGCGACCCCGGGCAACTCATGCACGAACGTCATCTCCAGCAGTTTCCCCGTCAATTCGCCGGTCTCGGCCAGGCGTTTCAGGCGGCCGCCGGCGGCGTTGTCCAACTCGACCAGGGCGCCCTGGATGCGGTCGTCTTTTTCAAACACGTAAGAGACCAGAGCGGGAGTTTCGATCTTGGCGGGGGAACGGGATTCCATGGACAGGTTCATAGGGTTTCCGAATCTCCTCAAAAACGGGTTTTGTACTCATGAATGGCCTGGGCAGCCTCGCGCTTCTCTTCCCGCTCGCGGATGGTGGCGCGGCGGTCCCATTCCTTCTTCCCTTTGGCCAAGGCGATTTCGCACTTCACCCGGGCGCCCTTCATATAAAGCCGGAGGGCCACCAGCGCCAGCCCTTTCTGCTGGACTTTGACCGCGAGTTTCTCAATCTCCCGGCGGTGGAGCAAGAGCTTGCGATCCTGAAGCGGGGGATGATTCCAGTGGCCCCCGGGAGAATATTCCGGGATGTGGCAATTCACCAGCCAGCACTCCGCCCCGCGCACCATCACGTAGGAGTCGCGGAGGCCGGCTCTGCCGGAGCGCACGGATTTTACTTCGGTGCCGCGCAGGGCGACACCGGCTTCGAAGCGTTCCAGGATGTGGTAATGGAACGAGGCCTGGCGGTTGGTGGCCAGGGTGCGCCCGGCAGCGTCTTCGGCGGATTTGCGGGGAGAAGCCACGACCCCAGCATGATAGCCGGGCGTTTCCTGATGCGGCAAGCTCCGCACACATCGCCGGGAGCTTGCTTGCCGCATGCAGATGCGGATGCTAGAGTAAAAAATCGATGCCAGCCGCCGGAGGATTGATGAAGAGAAGCCTGCGCATGGCGCTGCTGCTGCCGGTGGCGCTGCTGCTGGCCGGCTGCCCGCGCGGTTCCAGCGAGTACAGCCAAGGACAGAAAGCAGAGGACTTGCAGGACTGGGACACGGCGCTGGTCCATTACCAGCACGCCCTGAACGCGGACCCCTCCAATACGGAATACAAGCTGAAGGTGGCCCAGATCCGCTTCGAAGACGGAATGGCCCACGTGAAAGAGGGACAGAAGCAGCGTGACAAGGGAGAATTGAAGATCGCCCTGGCGGAATTCGAGAAGGCCATGGCCATTGATCCCTCCAACACGGTGGCCGGCCAGGAAGCCCGGAAGACGATGGAGATGCTGGCCGGCAAACCCAACCTGCCCGGAGCGCCCGGGGGCGGCTCTCCGGCGCTGCCTGAGGAATCCCACCTGCTGGACCGCCCGCCGGACTTGAAGCCCATGTCCCACGAGCCGATCAACATCAAGTACTCGAATGACGTGCGTATCGTGTACGAGACGATCTGCAAGCTGGCCGGGCTGACGGTGATCTTCGACCCGGACATGCAGTCGCGGCGGGTGAGCGGAGAGTTGACCAACCTGACGCTGGAGCAGGCGCTGGACGTGGTGGCACTGGAGAGCAAAACCTTCTGGAAGCCGGTGACCAACAACATCATCTTTGTGGTCCCGGAGCAGGCGCAGAAGCGCAAGGACTATGACGATTACATCGTCAAGACCTTCTACCTTTCCAATACCGTGCAGCCCCAGGAGCTGACGGAGATCGTGGCCGGGCTGCGGCAGATCGCAGACCTGAAGCATCTGCAACAGATCAGCAGCCAGAACGCGATCGTAATCCGGGCCACGGCCGACCAGATCGCGCTGGTGGAGAAAGTGCTGCGCGACGTGGACCGTGCGCGGCCGGAAGTGGTGGTGCAGGTTTCCGTGCTGCAGGCGCGCACGGACCGCGCGCGCGACCTGGGCATCACCCCCGGCTCCAGCGCAGTGCTGAGCTTTACCCCCAATTCGACCACGAACAACAATAACAACCAGAACGGCTCGACCACGACCGTGGCCGGCTTGCCCATCAGCTCGCTGCCGATTACCGGGATGGATTACAGCCTGACCCTTCCGGGGGCCACGGCCATGGCGCTGCTGACGGACACCACCACAAAAATCATCGACAATCCGGAAATCCGGGTGGTGGATGGCCAGTCCGCGAAATTAAAGATCGGCGACCGCATCCCCATCGCCACGGGCAGCTTTCAGGCCGGAATCGGCGCCACCAGCACGGTGGGGACCATCAACCCGCTGGTGAACACGCAGTTCCAGTATCAGGACGTGGGCGTGAACATCGACGTCACCCCGCGCGTGCACCTGAACCGCGAAGTGAGCCTGAAAGTGGTGGTGGAAGTATCTTCGGTGACCGGAAGCGTGAACATCGGCGGCATCAACCAGCCGATCATCAGCCAGCGGAAGATCGAGCACGACGTGCGGCTGAAAGAGGGCGAGGTGAGCGTGCTGGGCGGCTTGATGGAGCGCACGCAAACCAAGAGCGTGACCGGATGGCCGGGTTTCGCGCAGATTCCGTTTTTCCGCTATTTCTTTTCGGGTGAAAACGTCGAGAAGGAAGAGAGCGAAGTGCTGATTGTGCTGCAGCCGCGCATCGTGCGGTTGCCGGAGCTGACCGCGGAGAATCTGCGCAGTCTGAGCACGGGCTCGGATCAAAACATCCAGGTGCGGCGCGAATTGGAAGTGCTGACGCCCACGGCGGCGCCGGGGGCACCGGCCACTCCGGGTGGCCCGTCGGCAGCGCCCGGGCACGCCGGAACCACGCCGCCTGCCGGGGCTGGCGCCAATCCGCCCGCGGCAGCAGGGGCCAATCCGCCTGCGGCGGGGGGCGCTGCGGGAGCAGGGGCTGCCGCGGCGGCCGCGGACCAGACGGTGAAGCTGCATTTCGAGCCTGCTTCGACGACGATTAAAGAGGGGGACAACACCACCATCGGCCTGGTGGTGGAAAACGTGAAGGATCTTTTCTCCATGCCGGTGCTGATCAGTTTCAATCCCGCGGTGGTGATGGTGGAGGAGGTGCGCCAGGGGGGATTCCTCTCCGGCGGCACGCAGCCCGTGGCCCTGGTGCAGCGCGTGGATAAAGAACGCGGCCAGGCAATCATCAGCGCATCGCGGCCGCCGAATACCGGGGGCGTCAGCGGAACGGGCACCATCCTGGGCGTGGTGGTGCACGGCGTGGCCAAAGGCAGCTCGAACCTGAGCATCATCCAGGTAAGCGCGCGGGATTCGCAGCAGAAGCTCATCCCCATGGTCTCCACCGAAGCAAGCATCCAGGTGCAATAGCGGGGGGAAGCGTGCCAGCGGCTGATCGCACTCCGGCTGGGCCTGCTCTCGAAACGCCGGCGGTGTGCGCGGGCACTTTCCGCCGGGCGCGGGGGCTGCGCGCATGCCGCGCGGGGGACGACCGCCGCACGCGCCCCCGGACCCGCCGCGGGAGCCATCCGCAGGCCGGCCTGACGCTGATCGAACTGATTCTGGCCACGGGAATCCTGCTGGTACTGGCCGGCGCGGCGCTGCCCTATGCGCGGGCCACGGTGCGCACCGCCAAAGAAGCGGAATTGCGTCGCGATTTGCGGGAGATTCGCACCGCCATCGACCGCTACAAGGATGCGGCCGACAAAAACCAGATTCGGGTGTCCGCGGACTCCAACGGGTATCCGCCGGACCTGGAAACCCTGGTGAAGGGCGTGTCCCTGGCCAGCGTGGGCGGCACGACGTCGAATAAGCGCATCCGCTTTCTGCGCCGCATCCCCATTGACCCCATGACCGGGAAGGCGGATTGGGGGCTGCGGTCGAATCAGGATGATCTGGACTCCAGTTCCTGGGGCGGACAAAACGTGTTTGACGTGTATTCGCGGTCGATGGACCTGGCGGTGGACGGCACGAAGTATTCGGATTGGTGACGCGCATGCAGCGGAGACACAGTTCGGAGCGGATGCGGCGAGCGGCGCGGGGCTTCACACTGATCGAAATGATGGTGGTGATTACCATCATCATGGTGCTGCTGGGGATTGCGGCGGCGAAATACTCCCGATCCATCACCCGGAGCAAGGAAGCGGTGCTGCGGCAGGATTTGCAGGTGATGCGGCAGGCCATTGACCAGTTCACGCTGGATAAGCAGCGCGCGCCCTCTTCTCTCGACGAACTGGTGAGCGAGCAGTACCTGCGCGGGCCGGTGCCCCTCGATCCCATGACCAACCAGCGCAACTGGAACGTGGAAACGGGCGACGTGGTGCTGAGCGCGGATCAAAGCGGCACGGGGATCATCGATGTGCACTCCGCATCCGACCAGGTTTCGCCGTTCGAGGGGACGCCCTACAGCACCTGGTGACGGGGAGCCGCGGGGCGCGCGTTGACGGCTCGCGACATTTCCCATAAGATAGAAGTTGTCGCGGGGTGGAGCAGCCTGGTAGCTCGTCGGGCTCATAACCCGGAGGTCGCTGGTTCAAATCCAGCCCCCGCAACCAGCCATTCTTGGGGCCGGGAGCCTTCCCGGCCTATTTTTTTGCGGCCCTATCCGGCTTTCACGCGATCGTCGGGCGGTCTTGTTTCTTGCGACCCGCTCCGTGGGCCGGGGCCGAGGGCCGCTGGATCTCGCCAGAGGAGGCTGGCAGGCAAATCCAGCCCCCGCAGCCAGCAATACTCAGGGCTGGCGGAGTGCCGGCAACTGAGCGAGTTCGGCATCCTCGCGGAGGAGATCCGCCCGCCAGCGATTCTCGCGGCGAGGCAAAATCACTTCAGCATGTTATTGATCATGCGCAGCGGACTGAGCGGCCCGAGCGGGATACAGTCAAAGCGCATCAAGCCGGCCTGCCCTAGCGGGAATCTCCCCAGAATGTTTTTCGCCTCTTCCGGTGTGCTTGCGTTGACGATGAAGACCACACCCTTCCCGTCGGTCTGGAAATACCACTGGTCTATCTTGCCCGCGAGATAAGCCTCGACCGTGTCGTGCACCTCGTGCGGCATGATCTGGGCGCGCTGGCCGGGTGTCATGGGCGCGCCAATGAATTGGGAGATCGCCAGGTCTTCGTCGTGGGCACAGGTGGCAGCGGGTTCTGAGTGGGTACCATCGAGGCGTTCGGGCGATATGGTGCCGCGCGATGCGAATGCCAAGGGAGTGAAGGGCAAAGACGGGTTCGAGCAAGGGCAACGCCCACGGGGGACAGGCAATTTCAGCCGGCGCAACCAGCAAGTCTCAAGGGCGGGTGCGGACCGCGGCAGTTTCGTTTGAGGTCGTGGTGCAGGATGGGGTGGTAAGATCCGATGCGGGAGGGGAGGAAATTGCCGGAGCGATCAGGAACCGACGCGGACGATCCACTCCGGGGCCGGCAGCCCACCAGTCACGAACGGATGTCGGGACGGCCGTGGGATGCGTCCTACCACGACGGCCCCGCGCCCTGGGATATTGGCCAGGCGCAGCCGGCCATCGCGCGTTTGGCGTCTGCGGGCGAATTTGCCGGCGCGGTGCTCGATGCGGGCTGCGGGACCGGCGAGAATGCGCTGCTGGTGGCGTCGCTGGGATTGCCGGTTGTGGGCTTCGACGTGGCGGAGACGGCGCTGGCGATGGCGCGGGAGAAGGCCCGAGAGCGCGGAATTGAAGCTGAGTTCGTTGCCGCGGACGCGTTCCATTTGGGGCGTCTGGGGCGCAAGTTTGACACGGTGATGGACTGCGGACTCTTCCACACGTTCAACGCCGAGGAGCGCCCCGGGTACGTGGCGAGCCTGGCGTCGGTAACCGAACACGATGCAACGCTGTATGTGCTGTGCTTCAGTGACGCGGGTCCGGATACCGGCCCGCACCCCGTGCGGGAGGAAGAACTGAGAGGGGCGTTCCACCCGAGGCATGGATGGAACATCGCGGCCATCGTGCCGGAGCGGATCCAGACGAGATTCCACGAGCACGGCGCACCGGCCTGGCTGGCGACCATCAAGCGACTCTAGACAGGCGGCGGAGCGTGCCCTGACGCGGCGATGCCCAATCCCATTTGCACGTCACGCTGCGCAGGGGATCCAATCCCTACAAGACAGAATGGCTGGCGTCTCCGGATGGCGGGGAGACCCGCAGCCAGGACGATCCAAAGGCGAACCCGGCGGTTTCCGATTCCGGACTTGCTGACGGGGGCGACGCTTGGACGATGGACGGCGGGCGATGGTAAGCTGACGGTCCGAATTTTCGCACTGCCGGCGCGCGCGGAAGTTCGCGGAGCGATACCTCGCGAGAACCGCAGGACGGACAGTCGATGAAGCCCGAACCGATGAGCACACCGGAGGAGGCAGGCGGCATGGCGGCGGTTGCGCAACCGGTGGCCGGGCCGCTCACGCGCGCGGCGATTTTTCTGGTGGCGACACTCAAGCCGGGCGCGGAAAACCGGGCGACGCTGCGTGCCTTCTGCCCAGAGCTCTCCGCGTTGCTGCGCGCGGTGGAATTTCGCGATCTGGAGGGGGGCCTTTCCTGCGTGCTCGGGATCGGGTCGGAGGCCTGGGACCGGCTGTTCGGTTCCCCGCGGCCGGCGGAGCTGCATCCGTTCCGGGAGATCCGGGCCGGAGGGCGCGATGCGATCTCCACACCGGGAGATGTGCTGCTGCACATCCGGGCCAAGCGCATGGATCTATGCTTCGAGCTGGCCACTCAGATCATGGCGCGGATCGGGACGGCGGTAACCACGGTGGATGAAGTGCAGGGGTTCCGCTACTTCGACGACCGCGACCTGCTGGGTTTTGTGGACGGGACGGAGAATCCGCGGGGACAGGCGGCGGTGGATGCGGTGCTGATCGGAGAAGAGGACGCGGGGTTCGCCGGCGGCAGCTACGTGATCGTGCAGAAATATCTCCATGACCTGGACGCGTGGAACGCGCTTTCCACGGAAGCGCAGGAGCAAATCATCGGCCGCACCAAGCTTTCCGATATCGAGCTGGACGAGTCCGTGAAGCCCACCTCCGCGCACAGCGCGCTGACGGTGATCGTGGAGAACGGCAAAGAAGTGAAAATCCTGCGGGACAACATGCCGTTCGGCCGGGCCGGGCACGGTGAATTCGGGACCTATTTCATCGGCTACAGCCGTTCGCCGCGCACGATCGAGCAGATGCTGGAGAACATGTTCGCCGGCCGGCCGGCCGGCAACTACGACCGGTTGCTCGATTTCAGCCGCGCGGTGACCGGGAACCTGTTTTTCGTGCCCTCGGCGACATTTCTGGAGTCCGTGGGAGAGGAGGCTGCGGGAGAGGCGCAGCCGGCCGGCGCGGAGGAGGCGGCCGCGCCCGCATCGCCCGCCCCTGCGCCGCAGAATGGATCGCTCGGCATCGGATCGCTCAAAGGAGACACCCAGCCATGAATAATCTGCATCGCGAGCTCGCTCCCATCCCGGAGGCGGCGTGGGCGCAAATCGAAGAGGAAGCATCGCGCACGCTGAAACGCTATCTTGCCGGGCGGCGAGTGGTGGACGTGAAAGGGCCGGGGGGAGCCGGGCTTGCGGCAATCGGAACCGGCCACCAGCGCACGATCGCGCCGCCGGGGACCGGAATCGTAGCGAAGCAGCGCGAGATCAAGGCGCTGGTGGAGCTGCGGGTTCCCTTTGAACTGGACCGGCAGACAATTGACGACGTGGAGCGGGGCGCGAACGACTCCGACTGGCAACCGGCCAAGGAGGCGGCGCGGCAGATCGCCTTTGCCGAAGATGGGGCGATCTTTGAAGGCTACGCCGCGGCGGGGATCGGAGGCATCCGGCAGGGAAGCAGCAATCCCAAGATGAAGCTGCCGGGAGAAGTGCGCGAGTATCCGGAGGCGATCGCCCAGGCATTGAGCCAATTGCGGCTGGTTGGAGTGAACGGACCTTACGCGGTGGTTCTGAGCGCGGATGCGTACACCGCGCTGGCGGAGACCAGCGACCACGGCTACCCGGTGCTGGAGCACGTGAAGCGGCTGGTGAACGACCAGATCATCTGGGCGCCGGCCATCTCCGGCGCTTTTGTGCTGACCACGCGCGGCGGGGATTTCGATCTGCATCTTGGCCAGGACGCGTCCATCGGCTATCTGAGCCACACCGAGGCCGCAGTGCGCCTTTACCTGCAGGAGACTCTTACGTTTCTGATGCTCACCAGTGAAGCGGCGGTGGCGCTGGCCCCGCCGGCAAAGTCGAAGGCGGCCTGACGGGAGACGGCGGCCGGTGGCGATTGTTTCCCACCGTGCAGGAATCAGAGGCTTACGGCGTGAGATTCGCGGAGGCCGCGCGCGGCGCGGCGCCGATGCGGGCGGAGGGTCCGGCGCCGGCAGGAACAGGAACGTGTGTGCTACGGGGCAATCGGACCCACGCACGAGCCGCGGCCGCTCCAGGACGCATGCCATAGGCTCCCACCGAATGGGCTGTGCCGGGTGAACTCGAACACAGGCGGAAAAACAATCTCGCGGGAAACGTGACCGGGAGCGTCGCGAAAAGCCGGCGGGCCGCAGACGATGCCCTTCCCTGCTTCCGACCAGCCGCAGACCAGTCGGCCGGCGTTCGCTTGCCAGGAGAGTTTCATGGGCTGACTCCATCTCCGGAGTGAGCCGCGGGGCCCGCTCCGGGAACCGGCGATTCCTCTTTGGATCGTAGCCGAAATTTCTTGCGACGCAAGAGAGCTGCGGTCGCAGAGGTGCGCGGCTCCCACGTTGGGCGGCGATGGTAGCGCCGGGCGGAATGGGAAGGGCCGGGTTGCTTATTGTTCTACGGCCGGCCGGAAAACTGCTGAAGAACGTTGCGCTTCGCGCTTAGCATATGATACGGAAGGCCGCGGGAACCTGGTTCAGCCCTTGGGGGGTAACCGGCAATTCCAAAAAAGATTGGCAGATTCGAAATCCTGGGCGAACTGGGCCGGGGACCCATGACCGTGGATTACCGGGCGAATGACCCGGCGACGGGCCGAACCGTTGTGCTGACGGTGCCGAGCGAGGAGTCCGCGGAGAGTCCAATCCTGCTGCAGCGATTCTACCGCGAGGCGCGGGCGGCCGGCTCCCTGCAACATCCGAACATCGTGGCCATCTACGACCTGGGGGTGGACCGGGGAAATCCGTTCATCACCCGGGAACTGCTGGAAGGGTGTGACCTAGGAGAGCTGGCCGGGCGGGAGAAGGAGAAGGAAGCGCAGACGCCGCAAGCGTCGGCCAAGCTGCTGGATTACTTGCTGCAAGCCTGCCGCGCGCTGAGCTACGCGCACCAGCGGGGAGTGATCCACCGGGACGTGCGGCCGCAGAGCATCTTCGTGATGAACAACGGGACCGCCAAACTCACGAACTTCGTTCATGCGCGCCTGCCGGAGGCGTTCACACCGGTTTCCGCGGGAATTCCGACGGGGACGTTCGACTACATGTCTCCGGAGCAGGTGCGCGGCGGGCGGGTGGATGCGGGGGGCGACATCTGGGCGGTGGGCTGCACGCTCTACGAACTGCTCACCTACAAGAAGCCGTTCCAGACGGAAAACGTGACGGCGTTTATGATCGCGGTGATGAGCCAGGAGCCGACCCCGATCCACGAGCTGCGCCCGGACCTTCCCACAGAACTCGACGATGTGCTGCGCCGTGCGTTGAAGAAGGATCGCACCGAGCGATACAAAAGCATTGACGCGCTGGTGAAAGACCTCGAGCCTTTGGTCCGGCAGATGCAGGCGGCAGGCCCGGCCGCGTAACGCGCGCGCACTCTGCCGGTTTACCGGCGGGTTTGGGTTACCAGGGCGGCCGGTTTTTTCCCTCGAGCCAACCGAAAGCGAAACCAGTCCAGCCAGGTACCGGGAGGCTGATGGGTTGAAACTCCGGGTTCCGTGCCCGCGCGGGAATGATTCGCCGTGGAGGGCGACGGTGGGAGCCACGCGCGCGGCGCAGGAGCTTTGGCATTTCGCAACGTGGCCGGGGAATCGGGTGCGCGGGGCCGCGGTGCTGGCGTATCATTTCCCCGCAGAGACAGGCGAGATTGCCGGACCCAGGGTCCTGCATCTAATGGTTGGGGCGGCCGCAGCGGCAAGGAGAGGCGCTTGGAGCAGCACGAACAAGAGATGGAGCTGGC
>DATIYQ010000316.1:0-2229 GCA_035517515.1 Binatia bacterium | reverse complement strand
TAGTGGCGGCGAAACAGGCTGCTGAACGAGCCCAGGCTGTCAAATCCCGAGGCCAGACACACCTGGGTCACGCTTTCGCCATCGGCGAGAAGCGCAGCCGCGCGCTCCAGCCGGTGGCGTGTCAGCGCCTGGTGCGGCGTCAGGCCAAACGTCCGCGTGAATGCCCGGTGGAAGTGGTAGGGAGAGAGGCAAGCGGCACGCGCCGCATCGGCCAGCGTAGTGCGCTCCCCGGCTTGCGACAGCAGGTAGTCCCGTCCGCGCAGCACCCGGCGAAAGAGTTCGTAACGGGTGGACGCACGGACGGCCCCCAAGCGGGTGGCGGCGCGCTCCCGCCCGCGGTGTTCTGCCACCAACTGCCGCGCGAGGCCCAGGAACCAGTCCTCGGCCTCCGGCAGGGAAAGTCCGGCGCCGAGATTCCGGCGGAACCGTTCGACCAGCGTGAAAAGCGGATTTTCCCGCGTTTCCAGGCGCTCGATGAATTCCACGGGACCGGATGGGTGAAGCGGAGCGTCCAGGAGGCGCTCGCTCGGTGTGCTTCGGCAGCGCAAGACGTCCTCTACCATTCCGCGCTCAAAGAACAGGACGAACGTGGTGACTGGCGTTGCAGATTCGAAACGCAGGCGGTAGGGGTGACGGTCGTTCAGAATCAGGCAACTGCTTTCGCTGACCAGGAACCGCCGTTCCGCGGTTTCCCACACGGCGGTGCCGGAGAGCATCGTCTTGATGGAGAGCCAACCCTCCACTGGACCGCTGTCGTGCTGCCGGCCGGTGCCGATGTACACCGCGCTGCGGCGGCCCAGGTGCCGCGCGGGTGGATTGACCAGCGAGGTCGCCCGCTCCAGGGACCGGATCCAATGCGCCGCGCCGTTTGATTGGTGATTTCCTGCCATCTCCGCGTTTACCGGCGTGCCGTGCCTGCCTCACGCCTCCCGAAGCGTATTCCGGCCCCTGGCGCTATGACTCGATCGTGCCCGGCCACGTTTCCCCCTTTTCCGTGGAGGCACGCGCCTCGCTTTCACCTGGTGCGGGGAGGCGATGGCCACCGCCTCAATCTCCACCAGCATGCTTGGATCGATCAGCGCCGGCACCTGGACCATGGAAGTCGCCGGACGCACTTCGCGGAACACCTCGCCGTGAGCCCGGCCGACCTTTTCCCACTCGGAAATGTCGGTCACGTAGATGCGCGTGCGTACCACGTCCTCCACACGGGCGCCGGCTTGCTTCAGGGCCCAGGCGATATTCTTCAGCGTCTGGACCGTCTGCGCGTAGGCGTCTCCCACTCCCACCACGTGGCCGTTCTGATCGGTGGCTGTGGTCCCGGAGACGAAAACGGTGTCTCCCACGCGCACCGCGCGCGAATAGCCCACCACGGGTTCCCAGATGGTTCCGCTTGCGATGTTCTTTCTCGGCACTGCTGTTCCTCCGCCGCTTCACGCGCCGGGCCGGCAGTATAGCCCCGCGAGTCGTGGAGGCCAAACGCATGCATCCGCCCCTCCTCGCACCTTTTCTCCCGGCAGTCTGGACAGCGCGCGGGGAACGACTTACTCTCTCGAATTGCCGCATCTGGAGCGAAACCGATGAAGTGCCGGAACATTCTGGACGCCGTTGGCCATACGCCGATGATTCGCTTGAACCGCATCACCGACGGGCTGCGGTGCGAGGTGTGGGTGAAGGCCGACTATCTGAATCCCGGGGGATCGGTAAAGGACCGCATCGGCATTTCCATGATCGAGACGGCGGAGAAGAAGGGCCTGTTGAAGCCCGGCGGCACGATAATCGAAGGCACTTCCGGAAATACCGGCATGGGCCTGGCGCTGGTGGCCGCGGTGCGCGGATACAAAGTCGTTTTCACCATCACCGACAAGCAGTCGCGCGAAAAAATTGACCTGCTGAAAGCCCTGGGCGCGGAGGTGATCGTGTGCCCCACCGCCGTGGAACCGGAGGACCCGCGCAGCTATTACTCCGTGGCCAAGAAGCTGGCCAAGGAAATTCCCAATTCCTACTATCCGAATCAGTACGAAAATCCGGACAATCCCCGCGCCCATTACGAGACCACCGGTCCGGAAATCTGGGAAGACACGGAAGGGCGCGTCTCGCATTTTGTTTGCGGAGTCGGCACCGGCGGCACCATCAGCGGAGTGGGAAAATATCTCAAGGAAAAGAACCCTCAAGTGCGCATCGTGGGGGTGGACCCCATCGGCTCGCTCTACTACGACTACTTCAAAAACA
>DATIYQ010000315.1:0-3369 GCA_035517515.1 Binatia bacterium | reverse complement strand
ATGCGAACCGCGGACACTTGTGAATTGAATTCCATCCAGCCGGGGAAAGGCGCGACGGGTGGATTTCTCTCGCAGCTTTCGCCCGCGGCGCTGAAGGAGTTCCAGGCGCTGGCCATCCCGACGTCGTATCCTTCCGGCTCGGTGCTGTTTCTGGAAGGACAGGCGCCGCGGGGAGTCTTTCTGCTTCTGGAAGGCGAGATCAAGCTCTCGCTGGGATCGAGCGGGGGGAAAACGCTGATCCTGCGACTGGCGCGGCCGGGGGAACTGCTGGGCCTGATGTCCACAATCAGCGGACAGCCCTACGAACTGACCGGAGAGGCCATGTACCCCTGCCAAGTGGCCTATCTGCGCCGGGACGATTTTCAGCGCTTCCTCGCCAAATTCCCGGAAGTCAACCAATCCGTGGTGCGCAGCCTCAGCGCGCATTACCGGAGCGCGTGCGAACAACTGCGGACGCTGGGGCTTTCCGGCTCGGCGCACGAGAAACTGGCCAAGCTGCTGCTGGACCGGTGCGAAAGCGCCGTGGACACCCGCGAAGGGATGCGGGTGCGGCTGCCACTCACCCATGAAGAGATTGCCGAACTGATCGGCACCAGCCGGGAGACGGTGACGCGCACGCTCAGCGAATTCCGCAGCCGCCGCCTGGTCACCCGCCACGGCGGCACCTTTATCATTCCCAACCGGCAGGCGCTGGCCAGCTTTGCGGCGGCCTGACGGGTCTCAGCCAGCGGGAGCGGCCTGGCCGGCGGAGATCTCTGAGCTCGCTGCAGAACGCGAAAGAGCCTCCGCCAATTCAAACACGCGCATATCGGCGCACACTTCGTAATAGGTCATGTGGCTGGCGCCGCCGAATCCCCCGCCGGGCAGCAGGTAACGCACCCATCCGCGGCGCACCACCAGTTTCTCCAGTCCGTTGCCCACAGGCACTTCTCCGTAGAAAATCTGCACGTCCTCTTCGCCCCAGGGAAATGTGAAAGAGGTCTCGACGCGGGTCAGGGAAATCTCCTGGACCAGCTTCTGGAATCCCTCTTCGTTCAGCAGGATGCCGCCCACGTTGTAGCGGATGAGCAGCTCCTGGGCTTCCTCCTCCGCGGTCCCTTCGATCATGGTCTGGAACAGGAACACGCGGAACGGGGCGCGATTCAGTTCCACCAGGCGGCGGGCCATCTTGGAACAACTGGAGAGGCGG
This sequence comes from Binatia bacterium, assembly GCA_035517515.1. Lineage (GTDB taxonomy): Bacteria > Acidobacteriota > Terriglobia > Acidiferrales > UBA7541 > JOPF136. The sequence continues at coordinate 2,180 of DATIYQ010000315.1, read as the reverse complement.
TCGGAGAGATTAAGCGCGCGGGAAATCATGATGCGGAAATCGCCGTCCATCCACAGGGTGGGGGCGGAATCCTGGAAGGCGATGCCCACGCCCAATTCCAGGCGAGGCAGCTTGTTGTTCTCCGGGCGCGCGTTGTAGGCCTCGCAAATGCCTACCATCTCGCGGGCCAGAGAGCAGGCCTTGGCCACGGCGCGCTGGCTGGTGCGCGTGGTGATGGTCTCGTAGATGGCCAGGATGATGGCGTCGCCTTCAATGAAGACGCGCGCGGCGCCGTAGCGGTCCAGGAGCTTCTTGGTCGGCTCGTAAAGATTGAGGCTGAAGTGTGAGGCGGGATTGAGCCCGCGCTCGAGCAGGTCGTGGGTAATCTGCGTGGAATTGCGCACGTCTGCCTTGATCACCACGTGGGAGGTGACGCGCTCTTCGGTGCGGCGCGATTCATCGGGCAGGAGGTATTCGTACAGGCTGTTGTTCAGGTGGGAGAGCTCACGGGTGCGCTCGTTCTCCACCAGGCTGATTTTTTCCAGGGTTGCGCTGACCCGCGCGGCGTTGCCCAGGTCCCGCCGCAGGCGCATGTAATCTTCGGCAAAGCGCAGGGCAATGGGCCGCAGCTCTTCGCGCGAAAAGCGGCGCAGGCGACGGGCGGATTCGTCCAGCTTGCCCAGGGGAAACTGCCGGTTGGGAAACTGCTTGAGGATCTCCTCCACGCGGCGCGCTTCTTCGCGCAGCACCAGCGCTTTCTTGAGCTGCTGAAGATGGAGCGGCGGGCAAAAGGGCGGATAAAGATTGCGCAGCTCGTAGGCCGCCAGGATGTGAATCATCAGCTCGCGATGCTCAAGCCGCTCCGTCCAGCGGTCCAGCAGCCACTCGCGCGCCGCGGACCCCGAGACTTGCTCCGGGCCGCCCCAGGCGGGGTCGAAAAGGCGGCGGGCATTTTCCGGATGGTCGAGATAGCTGGCGAGCCGAGCGTGGTAGGACTCGGCCAGCAGTTCGGCCTTTTGCTTGGCCTCTTCGAGGTTCTGGCCGAGAGTTTCCTGCTCCTGCTGGATTTGCCGCAGGCGGGCATCCAGCGCCGCGCGCGAGCTGCGCATGGCCTGGGGGTCCTGGCTGCCCAGCAGGCGATCGAACAGGCCCTGCTCCCCGGAGAGCTTCTTGTCCAGGGTCTCGCGCTCCGCGGAAAGGCGTGCGATTTCGGCCTGGGCGTCAATTCCCTTTCGCGCCAGTTCGTCGAAGGAACGCCAGGCCTGCAAGACCTCTTCCCCGTGGGCTCCCACGAGCACGTGTTCGCGCAGAAAGTCGCGCAGGGTGGTTTCGAAGACCTGATAGCGGTCCGCGTCGCGGGCGAAATTCCCCAGCAGAACGTAGTGATCGAGTAGCACCAGGTCGTCGCGCCCGCCTTCCACGAAGAGCAAGCGGTTGTTGAGCAGCTCATAGGTGGCCGCGAAGCTGTCTCCAAACAGGGCGCGGCGGGATTTGGCCAGCACCCCCTCCTCCAGCTCCGAAAGCAGGCCGTAAATCTGGAGTCCGGTCTGGCGGAAGACGTTGCGGCGATCCGCCTGGAACTCCGCGAGGATGGACTTCTTCACCTGCGCGCCTTCACTGCGCTCGAAGAATTCGCCGCGACGCTTGATCCAATCGTTGCACTCCTGGACCACGGCGGCGAACTGCGCGCCGATTTCGCGGGTGAAAAGGCGCAGCACGCCGAGCCGCAGAAGGACGTCGAGCTCGACGTTTTTCTGGTAATGCGCTTCGTTCAGTCCAGCCTGAAGGAAGTCGGTCAGTAATTTGCGGAACGTGCCGGTCTCCGGGGTGCGCACGGTCTTGGCGTCCGTGCCGTAGAAGCGGCCAAGCTGCCCGGAATGGCGGATGAGGTCCGCCAGGTAGCGCCGGGCGCCTTCGGCAAAGCGCGGACTAAGGGCCACGTCGTAGCGGACGTTGTCCACACCGGGGCTCAGTGTGGTCAGTTCGATCTCGGCCGCGCAGGGCAGCAGATCCACAACGATCTGGTGCTCTGTGGCCGGCTGGGTGTCCGGAGAGAGCATGGTGAGCAAATCGTGCCTAGACCGTAACAAATCGCACGGCGCGGCAGCAAGCCCCACGGAAAGGAACGTGGCTTGAAGATAGACAGCGGGTTGGCACTACGGATTAGAGGATGGAGATGGGAGGGAGGGGGTTGGAGTTTC
>DATIYQ010000314.1:0-4880 GCA_035517515.1 Binatia bacterium | reverse complement strand
CAGACGTACGTGCCCAACATTTTCCTGGCTCGCGCGGAGGACTATCGCCCGGCAACCCAGCGCATCTACCGCAGCCGCGAGCACCCCTCGCACATCGGACTGCCCATGGCCCCGCACTAACCACGGAAGGAAGGCCGCGGGCCGGTGTTCTTGGGGCGTTCACAATTCGAAACCAGCGTTTCCGCTTTTCCGAGAAGGCTCTGGCCTGGCATGGTCCGCCTGCGTATACTCGGTCCGCCCGGCTTACTTCCCTGGGGGGGAACAGGATGCCCGGAAAGAAAAAAAATATTTTGACCCTGTACGTGATGACTCAAAAGGATTCCAACCGGTTCTGTCCTCACTGCGGCGTGGTGGTTCCGCGGGAAACGAAATGCATTCCCAGCCCCACGCACGAGGACGTGCAGTATCATCTGAGCTGCTTTTACGCGATGGCGCAGCGACTGGGCTGCCGGCTGGAAGTCGCCTGAACTGGAGCGGCCGATCGCGGGGCTGCCGCGTAGCTGGGTTCGGGGAAGGCGATTCTGGTGTCTCGGGGTGGCCTGCCCCACCGCGCTCCCTGGCGCGCCGCGAGAGGATTCCCACCGTTTGCTAGAATGAGGAAACCATGCTGCAACACATCCGCTGGAACGACAAGGAAGCCGAGCAGGTGAATCCTACGTTTCGCCGCCAGATGGTGGTGGGCGACCAGATCATGGTGGCGCGGATCCACCTGGCCAAAGGCTCGCACGTGCCCATGCACAGCCACGTGAACGAGCAGGTGACGTACATCCTGGAAGGCGCGCTCAAATTTTCCATTGAAGGCCGAGAGATCCTGGTGCGCGCGGGGGAAGTGCTGACCATCCCCTCGAACCTCCCGCACGAAGCCTGGGCGGTGGAAGACACCATCGACCTGGACGTATTCACTCCGCCGCGCGCGGACTGGCTGGGAAAAACCGACGCCTATCTGCGCGGTCAGAAGTAGAGCGCAACGGAACCATCCGACCGCTGGCGTCATCCAATAAGACGCCAACAGAGAGGAAGGAACCCATGGAATCACCGGCTGGCACCCACAACGAGAAAGCGATGTTCGGCGCGGGCTGCTTCTGGGGCGTGGAGGCGGCGTTCCGCCGCGTTCCCGGCGTGACGAATACTGCCGTGGGATACTCCGGCGGAAATTTCAAGAACCCCAGCTATGAGGATGTCTGCTCGCACCGCACCGGCCACGCCGAAGTGGTGCAGGTGGAGTTCGATCCCGCCAAAGTGAGCTACGAACAGTTGCTGGAAGTTTTCTGGGAAAATCACGACCCCACGCAGGTGAACCGCCAGGGACCGGATCACGGGACACAGTACCGCACGGCCATTTTCTATTTCACGCCGGAGCAGGAAGCCGCGGCCCGGGCCTCGAAGGCCCGTCTGGAGGCATCCGGAAAATTCCGCCGGCCCATCGCCACGGAAATCACTCCCGCCTCGGAGTTCTGGCGCGCCGAGGAGTACCACCAGCAATATCTCGAAAAGCGCGGCATCGCCAGCTGCCACATTTAGTGAATCCCGATCCGCTACCGAAGACCCAAAGGGCTGATTGCCCTGCGTTGCAGAACGCGGGTCTGACCGGCTTCCGAGGTTGAAACCGCGGCCCGCGCTGCGTGTTACATTGTTCTAAGGCGCATGGCTTTCACGGCGACATCCTGGCAAAAGCCGAAATCCTTCCGCTGGCTGGACGCGCTGCTTCTGCTCTTTTTGGGCGGACTGGCGGTCGCGGAGCCGGTCGCGGAGCCGCACAAGCAACTGATCCTGCTGGCCATCGCCATCTCGCAGTGGTTGGAAGGTCGCCTGGTGGAGTGGAAGCCGGTGCGCGGCGCGGCCTACAGCGTGCTGATCAAAATTCTGCTGGCCACGCTGCTGATCGGGCACACCGGCGAGATCGGCATCAACAGCAGCTACTACCCCATCTACTACCTGCCGGTGATGACCGCGGCCATTTACTTCGGTCCTCTGGGGACGTTGCTGTGGACCACGCTGGCCGCAGCCGCGTACTGCTCCTACCTGATTCCGGCCCTGCAGTTCTATGAACTTTCGCCCAGCGGAGAGACGGAACTGGCGCTGCGCATTCTGTTTTTCTATCTGGCCGGGCTGGTGGTGAACCGGTTCTCGGTGGAACGGCGGCGGCAAACGGAAAGCTACAAACGGCTGGCCGCGGAGCTGGCGGAGACAAATCTTCAACTCGAGCAGGCGCAGGAAGCAGCGCGGCGATCCGAGCGCCTGGCCGCGCTGGGCCAACTCTCCGCCGGTTTGGCGCACGAAATCCGGAATCCGCTGGGAATCATCAAAGGTTCCGCGGAAATGCTGAACAGGAAACTGGCTTCCGCCGATCCGCTCTCCAGCGAGCTGGCGGGGTACATCTCCGGCGAAGTGAACCGGCTGAACGGCCTGGTGGCGCGGTTCCTGGATTTTGCGCGCCCCTTGCGTCTGGAGCGCCATGCCGCGGAAGCCGCGCCCCTGGTGGAGCGCGCGCTCCGGTCTGCGCAGGAGCTGCATCCAGACTTTCCTGTGCGCATCGAGCGCGATTTCCACCCCGGCGTCCCGCGCCTGCTGCTCGATGAGGCCATGGCTGAGCAGGTGTTCGCCAATCTGGCCGCAAATGCGCTGGAAGCCATGGGCGAAGGCGGTGGCACGCTGCGCGTTTCCATTTGCCCGGCGGAGTTGGACGGACGCCGCGGCGCGGAAATCGAATTCCGCGATACCGGCCCGGGCGTCCCGGAAACCATGCGCGAGCAGGTGTTCAATCCCTTCGTGACCACCAAAAAGACCGGCGTCGGCCTGGGCCTTTCGATCGTTTCGAAAATCATGGATGAGCATGGCGGCAGCATTCGCCTGGAGACGCCCGCGCGGGGCGGGGCCAGCTTCCGGCTCTTCTTTCCCGCCGAGCAAGCCGCCGCCCCGGGCTCCGGAGTTCGCGAATCGGGAGCGCCCGAAACGGCAAGGACCGCCGGATGAGGCCCTCCATTCTCATCGTCGAAGATGAGGCGCGCATGCGGCGTCTGCTGGAGCTGAGCCTTGCCGAAGAAGGCTACGCCACGCATTCGGAGGAGACCGCGGAGGCGGCCATCAAATTTCTGGAGCGCGAATCCGTGGACCTGGCGGTCACCGACCTGAAGCTTCCCGGCAAGAGCGGGCTGGAATTTCTGGCCGAGGCGCGCCGGCTGCATCCCGGACTTTCGGTGATCGTCATGACTGCTTACGGCACGGTGGAGAGCGCGGTGGAAGCGATGCGCGCGGGCGCCAGCGATTACGTGCTGAAGCCTTTCTCGCTGGATGAAATCAAACTGGTGGTCCATCGGGAGCTGGATGTGCTGCGCCTGCGCCGCGAAAACCGCGACCTGCGCGAGGCCCTGGGCCAGCGCTACGAAGTTCCCGGCATCATCGCCCAGAGCCCCAAAATGCAGGAAGCGCTGGGACTGGTGGAGCGCGTGGCACAGACCAATTCCACGGTGCTCATCTGCGGCGAGAGCGGAGTGGGGAAGGATTTGATCGCGCGGGCCATTCATCAGCGTTCGCGGCGCGCCTCCGGCCCGTTCGTCAAGATGAACAGCGCCGCGATCCCCGAGACCCTGCTGGAAAGCGAGCTGTTCGGGTACGACAAGGGCGCCTTCACCGGGGCGGTGGGCAGCAAACCGGGAAAATTCGAGATTGCGGACGGAGGCACGCTGTTTCTGGATGAAATCGGCGAAGTGCCTCCGCCGGTTCAGGTGAAGCTGCTGCGCGTGCTGCAGGAGCGTGAATTCGAGCGCCTGGGCGGAACGCGCACCATCAAAGTGGACGTGCGCCTGGTGGCCGCCACCAACCGCGACCTACGCGCCGCGCTCGAAGAGGGCACGTTTCGCGAAGACCTCTACTACCGGCTGAACGTGGTGCCTATCAACGTCCCGCCGCTGCGCGAACACAAGGAGGACATCCCCGCGCTGGCCGATCTGTTTCTGAAGAAATACGCAACGGCTTCCGGGAAAAAGATCGAGAGCATCAGCCCGGCGGCGCTGGATCGCCTCACGCGTTTCCACTGGCCGGGCAACGTGCGTGAACTGGAGAATGTCATCGAGCGCGCCGTGGCGCTTTCACCGGGGCCGGTGCTGCAGCCCGGCGATATCCTGATCGATGAGCCCGCCGGGGCGCGCGGTGGTTCCTCTGCGGCCGATGGCGCGTTTCTCCCTGAGGGTTTGACCCTGGAACAGTGGGAGGACGAAATGATCCGCGAAGCCATGCGCCGCGCCGGCGGCAACAAAAGCCAGGCCGCGCGCCTGCTGGGTCTTTCGCGGAACGCCCTGCGCTACCGCCTCTCCAAGCTCGGGTTTGCCGAAGACCCCGAACCCGGAGGCAATCCGGGGTAGCCACGGTCAGTGACTTTCTGACCGTGGTTTCGTTTTGAGATCAGATGAATACGGAACAAGTCCATGGTCAGAAAAAACTGACCGTGGCTACTCAGGAACGTGCCCACGGTCAGAAAGTCACTGACCGTGGCTACCCCGGAACGTGCTTCTGTTCCGCGGCCGGGGCGATGGGCGGAATTCCGCTCTTCTGGATCATTTCGTTGAGCGCGGCCAGGTCCTTAGACTGCGCCTCGCGCCACGCGCTGAGCTGCACGTTCAGCCTGCTGAGCAACTCCCCGTACACTACGCCGCTTTGCTTGGTGGGAGCGGTGTCCGCGCTCTCCACGGTTTCCTGCAAGGCCACCAACTGGTCCGCAGTCTGGATGGGGTAATTCAGCGGATCTTCGTTGCTCTTGGAGCGCGGCTCGACGATCTTGCCCTCGATGGCGCCCATCTTCTTCAGGAGCGCGTCGGCCGCTTCCACGATGGGTTTGGTTTTCTCGTCGGTGCCCAGGCGTTTCTTGAGCGCCTCGGTCTGGG
>DATIYQ010000313.1:0-16085 GCA_035517515.1 Binatia bacterium | reverse complement strand
GGCGATTGCAAACGCTGCCGGCTGTGCGAAGGCCGCAACAGCATCGTGTTCGGCGACGGGAATGGCCAGGCGGAGCTGGTGTTCGTGGGGGAAGGTCCGGGACACGACGAAGACATCCAGGGCTTGCCCTTCGTGGGCCGGGCGGGGAAGCTATTGACGCAGATGATCGAGGCCATGGGCCTGCGGAGGCAGGACGTGTACATCTGCAACATCGTAAAATGCCGCCCGCCGCAGAACCGGCAGCCGGAGCGCGACGAAGTGGCCACCTGCTCGCCGTTTCTGGACCGGCAGCTGGCGGTGATCCGGCCGAAAGTGATCGTCTGCCTGGGAGGGGTGGCCGCGCAGACGCTGCTGGGCACCAACAAAACCATTTCCCAGTTTCGCGGCCAGTGGTTCGAGTTCCGCGGGTCGAAGCTGATGGCCACCTATCACCCCGCGTTTTTGTTGCGCACACCTTCTGCGAAGAGCGATGTGTGGACGGACTTGAAAAAAGTGATGGCCGAGCTGGGCATGAAGCCGCCCAAACCGAAACCACGGTCCACCTGAACGCAGCGGCGCCGCCGCCGCCGGCCGCGCCTCCATTTCCATGAATGCGGGAATCCTGCTTGGACTTTCCGCCGCCCTGTGCTGGGGGGTGGCGGATTTCATCGCCCGGTATTCCTCCCGGCGCATCGGGGCGTACCGCACACTTTTCTACATGCAGGTGGCGGGGCTGGCGTTCGCGAGCGTGTGGAGCGCGGCAGCGGACCCGGGCGGCGGAATCTTGGCGGTGGGGCGCGGCGCGCGCGAACACTGGGAACTGGCGGCGTTCCTGGGAGCTTCGAGCGGACTGAGCATGCTGGCGTTCTACAGCGCGCTGGAATTCGGCACGCTCTCGATCGTGGCTCCGATTGCGAGCAGCTATCCGGCGCTGACCGTGCTGCTGGCGTATGCGAGCGGAGAACGGCTAACGGCGATGCGAGCTGCCGGAGTGGCGCTGACGCTGGGGGGAGTGGTGCTGGCGTCCATCCCGGAGAACTCCGCGGTCACGCCGAGGGGCGGGGAATCGCGCGGTCTGGCGCCGGGGGTGCTGCTGGCGATGCTGTGCGCGCTGGGCTTTGGGGTGACGTATTGGGCGCTGGGATTCCGCGCGATCGCTGCGTGGGGCGCCCTGGGGACGGTGTGGACGCAGCGGCTCTCCACGGTGGCGTGGCTGGCCGCGGCGGTGGTGCCGTTGCGGCGCAGCCTGGCGCCGCCTGCCGGGAACGGGTGGTGGCTGGTACTTGTCGTGGGCATGCTGGATGCATTGGGGTTCGTGCTGAGCAATCGCGGATTCCAGCAGGAGCAGGTGGGGGTGGTGACGGTGCTGGGATCGTTGTTCGGCGCGGTCACGCTGCTGCTGGCCTTCGCTATTCTTGGCGAGCGCCTGCACCGGCGGCAGTGGATGGGGGTAGCGCTGATCTTTGCGGGGATCCTGCTGATTGATTTTCCGGCGAAGTAGGGCGCGGCCACTTCTGGATGCGGTGAGGAGTGAAGTGGCAGGGCCTGGCTCACGGCGGGGGGAAGATAGGGAGGACAGGCAGGAATGCCTGTCCCACCGCGCCGACGGGTAAGAATGCCAGTCTCGCGGAGCGCAGGGCAGGCGGTGCTGCTGCTACACTGATTCCTCGATGCGGGAACTTTGTGAGGTCGCGCTTCCGGTTCCGCTGCGCACGACGTTTACCTACGCCGCTCCGGCGGCTGCATCGAATGGAACGCCGGCCAGCGGCACGCGTGTGGTGGTTCCGTTCCGCAATCGCGCCATGGTCGGCCTGGTGCTGGGCCGCGCGCCGCAGCAGGCTCCCGCAGGGGGTATCCGCGAAATCTCCGACGTCCTCGATGCCCAGCCTGCGCTCACGCCCGCGCTGGTGGCGCTGGGCCGCTGGGTGGCCGGCTATTATCTCGCGCCAGTGGGAGAAGTCTTCCGCTCCATGCTGCCGCCGGTGGTGGAGGTGCGCTCGGTCCAGGAGTTGACGCGCACGGCGGCGGGCGCTGCGCTGCTCGCGGAGCTGCGGGCACTCGAAGAGCGCACCGGAGACGAACGCGCCGAGGCCGCCATTCTCCAGGCGTTTTCCGGCGAGGCCGCACCGCTGGCGAGCGCGCGGCTGCGGCGGCTGGCCGGGGGCGAGCCGGCGATCGCGCGACTGCTGCGCCGCGGCGCGCTGGAGGCACACTCCATCGTCCGCTCGCGCCGGCGCCGTGCTCCCCGCGTGGAATTTGAGTCCGAAGCGCCGGAAGAATGGTCCCTGGATGCGCCGCGCCACGCCTTGAATCCGCAGCAATGTGGCGCGCTCGACGCGGTGCGTGCCGATCTGGCCTCGGGAGAATTTCACGTCAACCTGCTGCACGGCGTGACCGGCAGCGGAAAGACGGAGATTTATCTGGGGGCGATCGAAGCGGCGCTGGCGGCGGGGCGCACCGCGCTGGTGCTGGTGCCGGAGATCGCCCTGACGCTGGCCATGAGCCGACTGCTGGAAGCGCGGCTGGGCGCGGCGGCGGGAGTGACCGTGCTGCACAGCGCGCTGCCGGAGGAATCGCGCTCCGCGGCGTGGTGGGCGGTGCGGCGCGGTGCGGCGCGGGTGGTGGTGGGAACTCGGTCTGCGGTGTTCGCGCCGCTGGAACGGCTGGGACTGGTGGTGGTGGACGAAGAGCACGAAGCCAGTTACAAGCAGGAGGAGACGCCCAAATACAACGGCCGGGACGCGGCGCTGGTCCGCGCCAAACTGGAAAATGCGGTGGCCATTCTCGGTTCGGCCACGCCGGCTCTGGAAAGCTATCAAAACGCGCGGCGCGGAAAATACCGTCTGCTGGAGCTGCCGGCGCGGGTGGAAGAGCGCCCGATGGCGCGGGTGGAGCTGGTGGACCTGCGCACTGAGTTTGAGCAGACGCATCGCGCCCGGGCGCTCAGCGAGCGGCTGCGCGCGGCGATCGCGCTGCGGCTGGCCGCGGGCACCCAGGCGCTGATCCTGATCAACCGCCGCGGCTACTCCTGGTTTTTGTTGTGCCGCAGCTGCGGGGCGGCCGTGGAGTGCCGGAACTGCAGCATTTCGCTGACCTACCACAAAGGCCGCGCGCGCCTGGTGTGCCACTACTGCGGGTATTCGCGCCCCGTTCCGGCGGCGTGCCCGAAATGCTCGGGGAAATACGTGCAGTTCGTGGGCGAAGGCGCCGAGCAGGTGGAGGAACAGCTCCGCGCGGAATTTCCAAAGGCGCGCATCGCGCGGCTGGATCGCGATTCGGTGCGCACGCAGGAAGCCTACCGGAAACTCCTGCGCGCCTTCGCGGTGGGAGAACTGGATCTGCTGGTGGGAACGCAGATGCTGGCCAAAGGACACGACTTCCACCGGGTGACGCTGGTGGGAGTGGTTTCCGCCGATCTGGCGCTGCGCCTGCCGGACTTCCGCGCCGGGGAGCGCACGTTTCAACTGCTCACGCAGGTGGCCGGACGAGCCGGGCGGGGCGAATTGCCGGGCGAAGTGCTGATCCAGACGCATTATCCGGAGCACTACGCCATCCAGTGCGGTGCGCGACAGGATTACGGGGCGTTTTTCGAGCGCGAGGTGCAATTCCGCCGCGCCATGCACTATCCACCGTTTTCGGCGCTGGCCAATGTGATTGTGCGCGATGCCAACCTGGAGCGGGCCGGACGGTGGGCGCGCCAGCTCGCGGCGATTCTAGGGCCGGCGGAAGAGCGCGGGCTGAAAGTGCTGGGTCCGGCGGCCGCGCCGCTGGCCCGCCTGCGGGGAGACCACCGTTTTCAGTTTCTGTTGAAATCGCCGAGGCGGTCGCTGCTCACGGCCACGCTCTCGCAAGCGCTGGAGGCCTGCGCGCAAAAGGAAATCCCCGACGGCGCGGTGTTGGTGGACGTGGATCCGATCGGATTGATGTAACGCCGGCGCTACGAGGGCCGCTCCAGGCTAAAGTGGAATGGATCGGCGGCAGAAGCTCTGTTGGGTGATGAGAACTCTCAGTCAGCCGCGGAGAAGAATGGGAACGGGGATGAAGCACAAGACAAAGATGGCGAAGGCGACCAGCGCCCACATGCGGCGCTTGGCGTCAATCGGTTCCCAGCGATCCAGCAGCGCGGGATGACGAAAGCCGAAGAGCAGGGAAAGAGCGGCCCAAACGTACCAGCCTTCCCAGCCGAGGTAGCCCAGCCCCAGCAGCACCACCACGGCGGCCAGGGAGATGCGCCGGTGATTCTGGCTGGAGAGCGAATAGAGAATGTGGCCGCCATCGAGCTGGCCGATGGGCATCAGGTTCAAGCCGGTGGAAAAGAGGCCGACCCAGGCGGCGCGTCCGATGGGATGCAGGAGCAGCGACTGGGCCTCGATGCCCGGCCGCAGAATTCGCGTGAAGATCTGCATCAACAGCGGAGCGCCGAAGCTGACCTCGGCGCCGGTTTGCGCCCCGGGAACCACCTTGGAAAAGGCGATGGCCAGGGCCAGCGCCGGCAGAATAAAAACAAAGCCCACCACCGGCCCGGAGATGCCCACGTCGAACAACGCTTTGCGGTTGACGATCGGCGAGCGGATGCGAATGAACGCCCCCATGGTTCCGAAGATCGTGGGGAAGGGAATGAAGTAGGGATAGCTGGCGGCGATGCCGTAGTACCGGCAGGCGAAGAAGTGTCCCAACTCGTGCGCCAGCAGAATGGTCATCAGCGTAAAGGAGAAGGGAAGGCCGGCGAGGAGCGCGCGCGGCCGGGTGAAATTCCGCCAGGGAGAAAATCCATCGGTGAACGGGGCCACGTTGTGGGAGTAGTCCCGGGCAAATTGCGCGCCCACGGCCAGGGTGGAAACCACGGTGGCCAGGAAGAGGAGCACGGCGACCACCAGGGTGCGGCGGCTGCGGGGGAGCGCGCGCGCGTAATTTTCCATCCAGTAGGGTGGAATCGGGGGTTCGCGGTCCGTGGTATCCAGCGCGCCCGTGGGGAAACCGTTGCCCTCGCTCATGGGATTGGCTGTAAGAAAATCTTGTGCCGCAATACGGGCGAGCGGGCCGGCCAGGTGCTTACCAGTCGCGTGCGGCGGCGGCAAGCAGGCCGCAGCGCCCGCGCCCGCGCTTCGGTTCTAGAGCCCGCGCAATTCCTTTCCGGGCTTGAAGCGCACGGCCTTTCCGGGCGGGATGCTCACCTCTTCACCGGTGCGCGGGTTGCGTCCGATGCCGGTCTTGCGTGGTTTAACGCTGAAGACGCCAAATCGGCGCAGTTCGATGCGTTGTCCCGCGGCCATGGCCTTTTTCAGGGATTCAAAGACCGTTTCCACCGCCTGTTCGGCCTTGGTGCGGCTGATGTTGGTGCGACTGACGATCAGGTTGACCAGGTCCAGCTTGATCACGCGCGCCTCCCCGGACGTTCGCAACACCATGCTAGGGAGCCACTTGCGGGTTGTCAAGCAATGGGCAAGCGGGGGGCGGGTCCGCTTGCCCGGAGCGGTCAATCGGGCAGATCGAGCAGGATCAACTCCGCATCGTTCAGGCTCTCGATGGCAATTTCTTTTTCATCGGCCATGCGTGCTTGATCCCCCGCGGCCAGATTGCGCCCGTTTACGTTCACCTCGCCGGAGATGACAAACAGATACGCCTTGCGACCCGGTCGGCTCTGATGGCCGGCTTTCTGGCCCGCGGGCAGGCGCGAAAGAAAAATGCCGGCGTCCTGATCGATGGTCAGAGTTCCGGGCACGTCGCCGCCGGAGACGGCGGGCAGCAGGCGTCCATCGCGCTCTTCCGCGGAGAAGACGCGCTGCTCCCAGCGCGGTTCGAGACCGTTGTGGCGGGGAAAGATCCAGAGCTGCAAGAGATGGAGCGGCTCGGTTTTCGAGGCGTTGTATTCGGAATGGCGAATGCCGCGCCCCGCGGACATGACCTGTACCTCCCCGGGGGCCACCAGCCCGCGATGGCCCAGGCTGTCGCGATGCTCGAGACTGCCGGAGAGGACGTAGGTGATGATTTCCATGTCGCGATGCGGGTGCATGCCGAAGCCCTGGCCGGGCTCGATCACGTCGTCATTGAAGACGCGCAGGGCGCCCCACTGCTCGTTCTGCGGGTCGTAGTAATCGGCAAAGGAAAAGTGCCAGCGGGTGTCCAGCCAGCCGTGATTTTCGTGGTGGCGTTCCGCGGACGGGATTACCTGAATCATGATGTCCTCCTCTGTTTCGCGTGGCGCGGCCGAAAATCCATCCGGCCCCGAGCCACATTTCCTGGTGCTCTATGGAAACCTGCCGTTCGGAACAAACTGATTTGGGACGCAGGCCCGGGGGAAAGGGCCAGCGAGTGGCGGCTCTAGGATTTTCCGGTGATGAACGGAGCTTGCCGTCCCCAGTCTCCCGAGTACACGAATTCGGAAACCGGCTTGCGCGCGCGGGGGGCATTCTCGCGCTCGCGCAATTTTTCAGGAAGAGCCGCAGGGTCGCCCGGGTAGCCGATGGCCATGGCCGCCACCGGCTGGTAATCCTCCGGGATGTGGTACGTGGCGCGTGCGCGCTCCGCATCGAACCCGGCCATCTGGTGGACGGCGAGTCCCAGGGCAGCGGCCTGGAGGGAAAGCAGCGCGGAAGCCGCTCCCACATCGTGCCGGGCATGATGATTGGGCGATGCGTCGCGCTGGAAGTTCGTGCGCGCCACAGAAATGGCCAGCACCGGAGCGGCCTTGGCCCAGGTCTGATTGAACTCGACCAAACAGGCCAGCATCTGCTGGAATTCCGCGGGGTGATCGCGCGTGGCCACCAGGTAATACCAGGGCTGGTCGTTGTTACTGGAAGCCGCCCAGCGCGCCGCTTCGAATAATTGCAGCAGGCTGACTTTGGCGACGGGCCGGTCCGCGAAGGCGCGCGGGCTCCACCGCCTGGCAATCAGATCGTGAATGGGAACATCTGCCGATGCCGGCTTGTCCATTTTTTTTCCCTCCTGGTGGGCCGGGAGCGCGGCCGCCCGCTCTCAATCGCCCGCGGCCGGCTTTGCTCCGGCCGGCTCGAGTTGCTCGGCGGAAGTGATGGGGAAGCCGCGTTCCCGCCAGCCGTCCAGGCCTCCCGCGAGTGGCCGCACGTTTTCAATGCCCTGCTTGCGGAGCAGCAGCGCCACACGGGCGCTGGTGGCCTCATTCGGTCAAGTACAGTAAAGAATGACTTCCCGGTCGCGTGGAATCGTTCCGGCTTGCTGCTCCAGCTTTTCCGGGTCGATCCACTTTGCACCGGGGATGAGCTCCGGATCCGCCTCCAGGCTGAGCAGGTGGCGAAGGTCCACCAAAACGATCTCTTCGCCCGCCTGCATCCTGGCGCGAAGTTCCTCGGGAGTGATGCGCGCCTGGCGCAATGCGAGCAAGAAGCGGTGGCGGCGGATGTATTTCCAGGCGACAAAGCTGCCCAGGGCCAGCGCCAGGAGCAGGAAGAGAGTGGCTCCCAGGCGGCTGCCGAGCATGGCCACGCGCTCCAGTTGCCTGCTGAAGGCGATGCCCAGGCCGAGATAGGTTCCGGACCAGAGACCGGCGCCCAGGGCGTCGAACAGCAGGAACCGCCCAAGCGGCATCTTCACCACGCCCGCGAGGGGAGCCGCGGCCGCGCCCAGTCCGGGAACAAATTTTGCCACCAGCAACGAGGGGGCGCCGTGACGCGCGAAAACACCCTGGGTATCGCGCACACAGGAGTCCGGTTCGAGCGACATGCGGCACAAAAAGTGGAGCACGCGGATGCCGCGCCTGCGGCCCAGCTCGAACCACAGAATGTCGCTGGCCAACGCGCCGGCGATGGCCACGCTCCAGGCCACCGCCAGGCTCATGCGCCCGATGGAAACGAGCGCGCCCACGGTGAGCAGCAGGGGGATGGCGGGCACGGGAACTCCGGCCTGTTCGGCGAACACCCAGCACAGCAGGACCAGGTAGCCGTGGCGGGTGATGAAGTGGAGTGTTTCGTTCATGCCTGAACGTCTTTCCGGACGCTCTCCGGACCGCCAGCGGGCCCGGAGAGCCGCCGCTCATGCCCGAAGGTGAGCCCTCAAGGCTTGCGGATGAATTCCAAGTCAATGGTGATCAAGATGCTATCGCCCACGGCCAGGCCGCCGCCGTTGACTCCGAAGTCGTGCCGGTTGATGGTGGCGCTGGCGCTGGCGCCGCGGCGCAGGTTCTTCCAGGGATCGGTGATGGTCTGGCTGGGCCCATCCACGTCGAAGGTCACTTGCCGGGTTACGCCATGAATGGTCAAATCACCGTCCAACTTCAGTTTTCCTTCGCCGGCGACGGTGATGCTCCTGGACTTGAAGGTCATGGTGGGAAACTTTTCAACGTCCAGGTAATTCGCGCTTTTCACGTCCTTGTCGCGCCCCTCGACCCGGGTGTCCAGCGTGGTGGTATCCACGGTCACTTCCAGTTGCGATTTGGTGATGTCTTTTTCGTCGATCCGGATCTGGCCAGTGGTCTTGGTGAATTGGCCCCGGACGGTGGAAATGCCCAGGTGCTTGACGGCAAATTGCGAATTGGTGTGCGCCGGATCCACCTGCCAGGTGGTGGTCTGAGCAAAGGCGGGCAGGGCCGCAAAGGTCACCAGGGCCGCAACGGTTACCAACTTCTTCATGATTCTCTCCTTTTTGGCGTAACGCCAGATTGGTGGTTAGAGCAGAAAACCTTGCCTGCGGTTACATGCCAGGCCGGGAACTTGAAAAACAAAAACTGAAATCCGGGCTAAGGATCGCTGTCTTCCCGCACGGCCTCAAGCAGCGACACCAACTGGCGAAGGCGCTTGCGGCCGAGAGGGCCGAGGCGCCGCAGGTTGGCGCGTTCCAGCGGTCCATCCACTTGCGACAAAATCCGGAGTCCGGCCGGGCGGATGCGGGTCAGCACCACGCGCCGGTCAGCGGTATCGCGCGCCCGGTCAATCAGGCCGCGGGCTTCAAGCCGGTCCAGCAGGCGGGTCACGTCCGGGTCACGGGTGACCATGCGGGCGGCAATTTCTCCGCAAGGGAGGCCGGCAGACCCGGCGCCGCGCAGGATGCGCAGCGCATTGAACTGCGCCACCGAAAGCGCCCAGGGTTTGAGCACGGCTTCCATGCCCCGCAGCACGGCGTCCGCGGTGCGCACCAGGTTGACCGCGGCTTCCGCCTCCAGGGAGGGGAAGGGCCGGGTCTGCTTGATCTCCGCCAGGATCTTTCCGGTCACAGGGGGATAATACTCGTTTTAACGACTATTGTCAAGAGGAGTATTCCCGGCTAGGGTTTCTGCGCCGGGCGCAGGTCCACTTCGCTCACAAAGCTTTGCGGGGACTGGCGGAGGAGCATTTCCACGACGTGGGCCACGTCGTCGGGCTGGAGCATGCGCCCGGGGTCCTTCCCCACGTGCGGGGAGAACTGGGTGTGCACGGTGCCGGGGAAAATGGTGCTGACGCGCACGCCGCGGTCGCGCCATTCTTCCGCCATGCATCCGGCCAGGCCTCGCAAACCCCACTTGGAGGCGCAGTAAGCAGCGCCTCCGGTGAACGTGTTTTTGCCGGCCAGCGAGGCGATGTGGATGATGTGGCCGCGGCCGGCGGCAATCATGAGCGGAGCGACCGCGCGGCTGGCCAGCCAGGCGCCCTTGAGGTTGGTATCGAGCACACGATCCCAGTCCACCTCTTCGAGATCGAGCACGGGACGGAAAACCCCTACGCCCGCGTTGTTGATGAGAATGGAGGGAGATCCGAAGGCCTGGCGCACGCGCTCGACAAACGAGCAGAGGGCATCGGCCGAGCAAACATCTGCGGCCGCGCCCAGTGCTTCCATGCCCTGCTCGCGCAGCGCGCGCGCGGCCTGCTCCGCGGAATCCGCGGAGCGGGCGCACACAGCCACGCGGGCGCCGAGCCGGCCCAGGCGGCGGGCGATGGCCAGGCCGATGCCGCGGCTCCCGCCGGTGACGATGGCCGTCTCCTGCGCGAACGGGGAAGGGGTTGGCATGGCCGGCCTCCGGGCAGCAAAGGGGTTTCCCTGCGCATCCTAGCATGACAAGAGAAGGCATCCGGCAGCGATGGCGCGGCCGGCCGGGGTGGTGGGGATTTTCTTGCGCCGTCGGAATGCTTTCCTTATAATGCGCGCTCTTAGTTCGATCCCAGCTCGGTCGCGCAAATCTAGAGAGCGGCTCCAACGCAATTCATCATTTTCGGGCCCTCGGAAGGCGGTTCGGCGCCATGACGATCCAAGGGAAGAGCATCGCGAGGCGGTGGGGAATCCCCGCGCTGTTGCTTGCGCTCGCGGCGGTGTGGGTACCCGCGGCTCCGGCAGAGGCTTTTCAGGGGGGCGCGCCGAAGGCCACCCGCGCGGAGTACGACGCGTTTAACGCCGCGGCGGCAGAAAAAAATCCCCAGCAAAAGATCAAACTGCTCGACGACTTTGTGGCCAAGTATCCGAATTCCGAGTACATGGTGTATGTCTACAGCCAGTACTGGCCGACGTATGCGGCGCTGCAGCAATGGACCAAGGTGATCGAATACCTGGACAAGCTGCTGGCGCTTCCAGGGACGAACGAAGCCACGCGCCTGGATGCGTTGTATCGCCGGGCGGCCACCTTCGACTATGCCTACAACGCCAAGAGCCCGGATCTGGCCGCGGCGGCGGGCAAGGCCCGGGACGCGGCCCTGGAGGGCCAGAAGGTGCTGGAGGCGTTCAAGAAGCCGGAACAGATGAAGGACGAGCAGTGGGCCGCGGCCAAGAAACAGTACGCCATCCAGTTCTGGAACACGGCGGCAAGCAGCTCTTACTTTCTGAAGGATTTCGCGGCGGTGGTGGAGTATTACGGCAAGGCCCTGGCGCTCGATCCCAACCAGCCGGGCGACGACTACCGGGTGGGCGTAGCCGACCTGCAGATGACGCCTCCGCATCCAGTGGCCGGTTTCTGGGCGCTGGCGCGGGCGGTGGACCTGAAGGTACCGGACCCGGACAAGATCACGAAATTTCTCCACGACAAAATGTACGAGTATCAGTTGCCCGGCTGCGACGGGCTGATCGACGCGCAGGTGAAGGAACTGCTGACGCTGGCGCAGAATTCGGCGGACCCGCCGGCGGGGTACACGATTCCCAGCGCCGCGGATCTGGCCAAGGTGCGCGAAACGGAGATCCCCGGGCTGATCGCGCAGCTCAAAGCCGGCGGGGAGAAGGGCACGCTGGCCTGGCTGGCGGTCTGCAACGGCGTTTTTCCGGAGGCCTTTCTGGCCAAGACATTTGAGGCGGATGCCACAAATCCCGCGGCCATCCAGCTCAAGGTGGCCATCGGCACCACGGAAGAGGAACTGAACGCCAGCACGGCCCCGGACACCATCCTGAAAATCTCCACGCAGCCCGAGGCGGCGCGCATCAGCAAAGACGACTTCTTCCGTTTTGCGGGGAAATTGACCGGGTACACACCCAGCCCGTTTCAACTAACGTTCGAAGAGGTGAAGATCAATCCGGAAGACATCCCCGCGGAAAAGGGCAAGGCCGCGCCGAAACGACCGGCCAAGAAGCCGGCCGGGAAATAAAACCCGCGCGGGAAGCGGATCCGGCTAGCGGCGCCGGTGTTCCAGCTTGTAAGTGAAAATTTTCCGGCTGAGGGTGTTGCGGTGAATGCCGAGCACCTTGGCGGCGCGGGACTGGTTGCCGTTGAGGCGGTCCAGAACGCGTTTGATGAAGCGCTTCTCGAATTCCCCCACGGCCTCCTGAAACAGGATGCCGCGTTCGACCATCTGCCCCACCAGGCTCTCGAGTTGGTCTCTCACGGCATGAGCTCCGATCGGCGGCGCTAGCGGCCGTCGTCCAGATCGCGTCCCACGAGCAGGCGGTAGGCCTCTCGATACTTGGCCGTAGTGCCAGCCACCACCTCCGCGGGAAGAGCGGGCCCAGGGGGCTGCTTGTTCCATCCGGTGCGCTCGAGATAGTCGCGCACATACTGCTTGTCGAAGGAAGGCTGGGCGCGGCCGGGGGCGTAGCCTTGCGCGGGCCAGAAGCGCGAGGAATCGGGCGTGAGCGCCTCGTCAATCCAGATCAGCTTGCCGTCCAGCATGCCGAACTCAAATTTTGTGTCGGCAATCAGGATGCCGCGGCCGGCGGCGTACTCCGCGGCCCGGCGGTACAGCTCCAGGCTGGTATCGCGCAGGCGCAATGCCAGACTGTCTCCGACGATTTCCGCCATGACTTCGAAGGAGATGTTTTCATCATGCCCCACGGACGCCTTGGTGGAAGGAGTGAAGATGGGTTCGGGGAGCTGGCTGGATTCCTGCAAGCCCTCGGGGAGGGGAATTCCGCACACCGAGCCGCGCTGGCGGTATTCCTTCCATCCGGACCCGGCCAGATAGCCGCGCACCACGCATTCCACCAGGATGGGTTCGGCCTTGCGCACCAGGGTGGCGCGGCCATCGAGCTCCGCGGCGTAGGGCGCCAATTCGCCCTCGAAGTGGTTCGAAGGAAGCAGCTGATTGGGGACCACACCGGAAAGTTTTTCAAACCAGAAGAGGGAAAGCCGGGTGAGCACGCGGCCCTTATCGGGAATCGGCGTGGGCATGACCACGTCGAACGCGGAGAGGCGGTCGGTGGCCACCAGCAACAGCCGGTCGCCGAGGTCATAGATGTCCCGCACCTTGCCGCGCGCTTTGAGCTTCAGCGAAGGGAAATGAGTTTCAAAGACCACCGAGTGAAGATTCGAAGATAGCGCCACGAGGCTCTCCTGGTTGAGAGGGGCGGAATCATAGCGCACGCGGAAAGAATGTCAATGGTACACGGGGGAACGAGAAAAAGCGGAGCGCAAGCGGGGAAGGAGCGATGTGGAAAACTTTTTTTCGTGACGCTGAGGCTTGCCGACGCGGAGGCGGGAAGGCGGCGCCGCTCAGGCGGCCGCGCCGGCTGCTTGAGCGTTCGAGCCCGCGGCGTCCTGGTTTGCCGACGCCGGGGCGTCTTCGGATTTCCACTTCACGGAGACGAGCTTGGAGACGCCGGGCTCCTGCATGGTCACGCCGTACATCACCTCGGCCATCTCCATGGTGCGGCGATTGTGGGTGACAATCAGGAACTGGGTTCCCCGGCTCATCTGCGCGACCAGGCGGGTGAAGCGGGTGACATTGGCTTCATCAAGCGGGGCGTCCACTTCGTCCAGGATGCAGAACGGGCTGGGCTGATAGCGGAAGATGGCCACGAGCAGGGCCAGCGCGGTCAGCGCTTTCTCTCCGCCGGAGAGCAGCAGCACGTTTTGCAGGCGCTTGCCGGGAGGCTGGGCCACCATTTCCAGGCCGCATTCGCCGGTGGAATCCGGTTCGGTGAGCCGCAGCAGCCCGGTTCCGCCGCCGAAGAGGGTCTGGAAGCTTTCCGCGAAATTGCGGTTGATGACTTCGAAGGCCTTCTCGAAGCGTTCGCGGGAGACGGCATCGAGCTGGCGGATGGCCTGCTGGGTGTCGGCGATGGAGGCCAGCAGGTCCTGGCGCTCGCGCTCCAGGAATCCGTGGCGCTCTTCGCACTGCTGGAATTCCTCGAGTGCCATCATGTTGACCGCGCCCATGGCTTCGACGCGCGCGCGCAACTCGCGCAGTTCGGCCTCGGCGATTTCCAGGGCCTGGCCGGAGAGGGGCTCCGGCTCCAGGGCCATCACTTCTTCGGGCTGCAGATTCATTTCCGTGGCGCACAGTTCGCGCAAGTGGGCCAGGTCGGATTCATTGCGCGCGCGGGCCACCTCGATGCCGCTGCGGCGCTCGCGCAATTCGCCCGCGGATTGGCGGTGATGGCGTTCCGCATCGTCCAACTCCGCCAGGCGCGCGCGGGCGGCATGAAAGCCGGCCTCGCATTCTTCGCGGCAGGAGGAAAGGCGGGTCTTTTCTTCGGAGAGGGCGGCGGCGCGCCGCTCCAACTCCCCGCACTCTGAGGCCAGTGCGGCCAGTTCCGCCTGGAGCGCCGCGTGCTTTTCCGTCAATCTCCCGCAACGCGCGCGGATCTCGGCGCCATCCTCCGCCAGCCGGGCGCTTTCGGCTTCCGCCGCGGCCAACCGCTCCGCCATTTGGGCCGCGGCGGCGCGCTGCTGGGCGGCGCGCTCGCGCTGGGCACCCTGCTCGCCGCGCAGCGAGTCCAGGCGTATGGCCGAATGTTCGCGCTCCGCCTCGGTGGCCGCGCTGGCGGCTTCGGCGCGCTCCAGCATGCGCCGTGCGGTGGCCGCGCGCAGGCGGCATTCCCCGGCTTCTCCCTCGGTGCGGGTCACTTCCATGCGGCATTCGGAGCCGAGGCGCTGGACGCGCATGAGATCGGCCTGAGCCTGGCCACGTTCAATGGACGCGCCCAGCGCGGTTTTCTCCGCCTCGACGTGCGCGGCCTGGGCGCCGGCATGAGCAAATTCGGCTCCGGCCAGGCCGGCCACCAGGCGTTCCAGCCGTTCGCGGGTCGCTTCGCTGGCGGCCTGGGCCTCCGCGGCGCGCGCGTGGAGCTGGCGCAATTCGCGTTTGATTTGCAGCGGGCCGGCCTCGTCCGGGCGCCCTCCGGAGACCAGCCGGCCGTGGTAACAGGTGCCGTCCAGGGTGACAAAGTGGTGGGCGGGATGGCGGTGGGCAAGGCTCTCCGCCACGGCCGGCGATTCCACCAGGTACGCGTGGGCCAGCTTGGGCAGAAAATGTTTGGCCGGAGCGCCCAGCGGGTCGCGGAAGTTCACCAGCTGGTCGAACCGGGCCACTACGCCATCGGCGGAAGAGAAGGGAAGCGCTTCGACATCGGCGGGCTGGGGCAGGCGGCGCACCGAGTCCACGAAAAAAGTGGCCCGTCCGCCCACCTCTTCCCGCAGCATGGAAATCCCCGCGCGGGCATGATCAAAGGTTTCCACCACCACGTATTCGAGTTCGTCGCGGAGAAACTGTTCGATGGCGGGCTCGTGGGCCTCAGCCACTTCCGCGTAGTCGGCGAGCACGCCGACGGCATGAAAGCCGCGCTTTTCGCCTTCGCCATTGGCGGCAAAGAGGCGCTGCACGGCCTCTGCGGAATAGGAACGTTCGTTGAGGATGCGTTCAAGTGAACCGGCTTCGGCGCGCAGATGGGTGAGCGCCTCGCGGAGCGATTCCGCCTCGCGGGTGGCTTCCTGCTGCTCGGCGCGCAGCCGAGTCAGTTCGCGCTGGCGCAGGTCCAGTTCCGTGGCCAGTCGCCGCGCTTCCGACGTGGCGTTTTCCGCATAGGCGCCGGCCGTTTCACTGCGCGTGCGGGCGTGGGATTCTTCCAGGGCCACGCGTTCGGATTGATCCCGCAGCCGCTCCAGGGCGGCGGTGTACTGTTCGAGGGCCTGCTCCGCCCGTGCCTGTTCGGCGCGCCAGGAGGCTTGCTCGGAGGCCAGGTCGCCGGAAGAACGCCGCAGGGTTTCGAGCCGCTCGGCGAGCTGGCGCTCTTCTTCCGCTTGCGCGGCAGCCAGGGCCATCACTTCCCCCAGCGCGGATTCCAGCTGCTCCCGCTCGGCGCGCAGCAGGGCCAGGGTCTGGGCATGCTCGGCGGCGCGGCGCCCGGTGGCGGCCAGCTCATCGGCGGCCTGAGCGGACTCCGCGGCCAGCGCCTGCTGCTGTTCGGTGAGCTGTACGTTTTTCTCGCGGTGGAACACCAGGCGATTTTCCGCGCGGTCCAGCTCCAGCGAAGTTTCGCCGAGCTGCGTGGTGATCTGGCGCAGTTCGCCTTCCATCTGTCCGGTGCGTTCGACCAGCGCGGCATGCTCCGCCTCGAGCGCGGCCAGCCTCCGTCCTTCTTCCTGCTCCGCGGCAGAGACTTCTGCCAGCAGGCCTTCGAGGCGCGCGGCCTCGGTATCCAAAGCGCGGGCGCGGCTGGCCAGCACCAGGCGCTGGCGGGTGCGCGCCTGCTCGCGCAACTCCGTAAAGCGCCGAGCCTTGGCGGCCTGGCGCTTGAGGGAGGCCAGTTGCTTCTCGACTTCCACGAAAATGTCGTTGACGCGCGCCAGGTTGGTCTTGGCGGCCTCGAGTTTTGCTTCCGCCAGTCGCTTTTTGGTCTTGTATTTGGTGACCCCCGCGGCCTCCTCAATGATGGCGCGGCGCTCGAGTGGTTTGGCGGCCAGGATCTGTCCGATGCGGCCCTGCTCGATGATGGCGTAGGACTCCGGACCGAGGCCGGTGCCCATG
>DATIYQ010000312.1:0-2724 GCA_035517515.1 Binatia bacterium | reverse complement strand
CCAGCCGCCCGGTTGCGAACGGCCGGCCTGGGGCTAACGCACCGCGCGCGGTTTGGCGGCCATGGCGGCATGGGCGCCGGCGGCGGCCGCGGTCTTGGGGGGCTCCAGCTCCGCCTGGGGGCCGGAGGCGATGCCCAGAGTTTTGCGCACTGCTGCTTCCAGCTTGTCCGCGATATCCTTATTCTCCCTCAGGAAGACGCGGGCGCTCTCGCGTCCCTGGCCCAGGCGCTCTCCGCCGAAGGAGAGCCAGGTGCCGCTCTTTTCCAGGATTCCCTTCTCCACGCCGATATCCAGCAGGTCCGTTTCCTTGGAGATGCCTTCGCCATAAAGGATGTCGAACTCCGCCTCGCGGAACGGGGCGGACAGTTTGTTCTTCACCACCTTGCCGCGGGTGCGGGAACCGACCACCTTGTCTCCCTCTTTAATCGCCTGGATGCGGCGGATATCCACGCGGATCGAAGCATAGAATTTCAAGGCGCGTCCGCCGGTGGTGGTCTCGGGGTTTCCAAACATCACGCCGATTTTCTCGCGGATCTGGTTGATGAACACCAGGCAGGTCTTGGATTTCGACACAATGGCGGTGAGTTTGCGCAGCGCCTGGGACATCAGCCGCGCCTGCAGGCCCATTTGCGGCTCGCCCATGTCGCCTTCGAGCTCCGCTTTGGGGACCAGCGCCGCCACCGAGTCCACCACCACGATGTCCACGGCGTTGGTGCGGATCAGCGTTTCCGTGATTTCCAGGGCCTGCTCGCCGTTGTCCGGCTGGGAGACCAGCAGATTGTCCACGTCCACGCCCAGCTTGCGGGCATAGACGGGATCCAGGGCGTGCTCCGCGTCAATGAACGCGGCTTGGCCGCCCATGCGCTGCGCGCTGGCAATGGCATGCAGCGCCAGCGTGGTCTTGCCGCCGGATTCCGGGCCGTAAATCTCCACCACGCGTCCCCGCGGGAAGCCGCCCACGCCAAGGGCCGCATCCAGGGAGACCGAACCGGTGGAAATCACGCTGACCGGAACGAAGACGTCCCGGCTTCCCAGCCGCATGATGGAGCCCTTGCCGTATTGCTTCTCGATCTGGCTGATCGCCGATTCCAGCATCTTCTGTTTTTCGTCCGCCATATCCCACCTCGTCTGATTCGATTGTTTACCGGCCAGGTACGTATGTTGGAGGAACCCGCCGGAGTCTACTACAACCGCGCATTCCCGGTCTGGGAATCTATCGGGGGGCATCCTACGCCATAGGCGAATAAAAAGCAAAGGCTATTTCGAGCCGTTGTCCTCGCCGGCAACCCCGGGGAAATCCCCCGGCGCCCCCTAAATGGCCTCTCCACAAGCTCACGGCTTGGCGCTCTCCCCGTACCTGTAGAACCCCCGTCCACTCTTCTTCCCCAGCCAGCCCGCGGCCACGTACTTCCGCAGCAGCGGGCAGGCGCGGTACCGCGGGTCGCCGAATCCTTTATAGAGGACCTCCAGAATATCCAGGCACACGTCCAGGCCAATGAAGTCGGCCAACTCCAGCGGGCCCATGGGATGGTTCATCCCCAGCTTCATTACCGCGTCCACGGCCTCCGGAGTGGCCACGCCCTCCATGACCGTAAAGATGGCTTCGTTGATGAGCGGCATGAGCACCCGGTTGGAGACGAAGCCGGGGGAATCGTTCACCGCCACCGGCTTCTTCCCGAGTCGTTCGCATAGCGCCAGGGTGGTCGCAAAGGTCTGGTCGCTGGTGGCCAGGCCGCGGATCACCTCCACCAGCGTCATCACCGGAACGGGATTCATGAAGTGCATGCCCACGAAGCGCTCCGGGCGGGAGGTGACCGCCGCCAACTGGGTGATGGAGATCGAAGACGTATTGGTGGCCAGGATGGCCGCGGGGGCCAGCGCCGCGTCCGCATCTTTCAGCACGCGCGACTTCAGTTCCGCCGATTCCGGCACCGCCTCCACGCAGAAATCCGCGGAAGCGATGGCGGCCAGGTCCGTCACCGGAAGGATGCGGCCCAGGATGGCGGGGCGCTCGCTCTCCGCCACTTTGCCCTTCTTGATTTCGCGGTCCAGATTCTTCCCGATGGTCTCCAGCGCGCGATCCAGAAAACGCTGCTCCATGTCCCGCAGAATCACCTGAAACCCGCCGCGGGCAAAGACGTGGGCGATGCCGTTGCCCATGGTGCCCGCGCCCAGCACCGCCACCTTGTGAATTTCGCTCACCGGGAAGGAGACTCCTCGAGCGCGCTTGCGCGCGGCGATATACAAATCACGAATGGCGTCCGCCGGTCAAGCGCAAGCGCCGGGCATTCCGCAGGCAGTTTTCGGCGGCTCTACGCGTCAGATCACTTTGACGGTCAGCATCAGGGTGACTTTGGCGCCGGTGGGGCCGGTCCCCACGATGGTGAGCGGATACGTGCCCGCGGGCGTGGTGGGCTGATTCGGCAGCGCCGGCGGCAGATTGCTAACCCCGCATCCCGCCAGGCACAGCGGCAGCACCACCGCCACCAGCAGCACCAGCGCCGGAGCCAGTTTAGCGAAGCCCACCGGCCGGCCTCCCTCGCTGGCGGTCACCGCCAAGAGCCGGCGGGACGCCGGGGCTACGAAGCCGCTCGCCACCAGCCACGTGCCCAGCAGCAGCACCAGCAGCGCGCCCAGCACTCCCGAGAGCGGCACCTGCGGCCCCGTGGGACTCTCCGGGCCCTGGAAAGGCCCGCGTGGCGCCACCAGCGCCGCCGTGCAGTT
>DATIYQ010000311.1:0-3397 GCA_035517515.1 Binatia bacterium | reverse complement strand
AGGTTGTAGGCGGTCACCAGGATGGCAGCCATCGTGGTGGCGTACATGAACAGCATCGGGTAAAAGGCGTAGCGCGGGCTGCGCCCTTCCTTTTTGAGCCACAGGCTGGTGATGAGCAGCCCCAGCGCGGCCATCAACTGGTTCGAGGCTCCAAACAGTTGCCACAGGTAAATCCACGTGCCGCTCAACACCAGCAGCAGCGTCAGGACCATGGAAAGGATGGCGGCGATGTGCGGGTTCTTGAACCCCACCCAGGCATCTCCCAGCCATTCACCCAGCGTCACGCGCATCACGCGGAACACCAGTTGCACCATGGTCAGCACGATCACCACGAATACGCCGAAGCCCAGCGCGGCTCCGTAGGCCGGGGTGATGGCCCCGAAGCTGGCCAGGCCGAGCAGTTTGCCCACACCGCCGGCAAACGCGCCGGCGCCGGCTCCGCCCGCGATGGAGATGGCCACCAGCGAGAGCAGCGCCAGGGCGTTCTCCGAGAACATGCCCCCGCCGCCTACCGGCAGCGCATCCGTCTCATATTCGATTTGTCGTGCCGTGCCGATGGAGCCCACCAGCGAGTGCCATCCGGAGATGGCCCCGCAGGCGATGGTCACAAACAGCATCGGCCACAGCGGCTGGATCGCGGGCCAGGCCTGGCCCGCCGCCTTGGTCATCGGCATCCAGTTCAGGAAAACCTTGGATTGAAAGGTGACCGCCGTCATCATCTCTGCATTCCCCAGCAGGCCCAGCACTCCGCCGATCACTGCGCCGACGGCGGAGAACCCGATGGTGAGCACCGTCACCCAGAACCCAATGTAGTTGGTGGGCTGGGCAAAGCGCCAGATCGGCAGCACCGTGCCCAGGTAGGAGAACCCGAAGATGAACAGGCACCAGAACAGGAACGACGGCAGCATCTTGATGGCCCCGTTCGGATCCAGGTACTTCGGCACAATTTTGCCTTCCGCGGTAATTACTTTGGTGGCCAGCCGGGGATCCGCCTTGGTCGGATCTACAACCGTGTACAGCGCTTTTCCGCCGGTCAGCTGGTTCAGCCCGTCTCCCAGTCTGCTCACTATCGAGTTGATGGGTCCGGAGAAGACCAGGGCCGAGCCTGGTTTCCCGTCGGGGCCGGTTCCCTTGGCTGTGGTGATGCCCTTCGCACCCAGGGCCATCGAGCCCAGGGTCACGCCCACCGCCAGAAACGTCACCAGGATCAGGTCCATCTTCCAGCGATAGAGCATTTGGCCCATCAGCAGGCCCATCACCGCCAGCATAAAGATCCCGAAGGGCACGTCGGCTCGCGGATCGAAGATCCCGGCCATGATGCCCACAAATGCTCCGGCCAGCAGCAACAGGTAGAAAAAGATGAACACGAACAGGATGATGCGCACGCGCGGGGCGATCAATCGGTGGGCGATGGCCGAAAGCGAATTGCCATCATTGCGCACTGCCAGCATGATGGCCGAGTAATCGCTGGCCCACCCTAGGAAGGTCACGCCCAGCGTCAGCCACAGCAACGCCGGCAGCCAGCCCCACAGGGTCACCGCCACGATGGGCCCCACGATGGGCCCCGCTGCGGCGATGGACTTGAAGTGATACCCGTACAGCACGTTCTTGCTGGTGGGCATAAAGTCCACCCCGTCCATGTACATCTTGGCCGGTGTGGCTTTCTTTACGTCGGGCTGGATGACCTCGCGGTCAATCCTTCGCGCGTAGCCCGTGTACCCCAGCCAGATCATGATCGTCCCCAGTATGGCAATCACCGGGGCGCTCATCGGCTGGTGGGTTACCGCGAATCCCCCTGCCACCAATACAGGAATCAGAAAGAGGATCAGCATGGTGATCCGGATGTTCATGGGTTTCTCCCCTTCCAGCAGCCGGACGCGCCGAACGCGTTCCGGGCTTTCACGGAATCTCTGCGCAAAGAGCGGGGCGCCGGCGGGCGAAAGTGCACGGCCTGAGTGACGCGCGCTCCTTCACCCAACCGGGTCGGCGGAATGCGCACCGCCATCCAATCGGGGTCTGAGCAATTGTGACCGGCAGCACCGCTCACCGTTTCTGTGCCTGCGCGCAGCCCGTCATCACCGGCCTTCGGGATGTCCGTGGCATGAACTGGGGCGCAATTTGAAACGGCGGGCGGAAAGGCTGAACTCTTCAACATGGGCGTTGCCGAACCAGAACCAACCTAACCCCGGTGGCAGGGGCCTTCCGTGTCGGAAAGCACGGGACCGTGTGACGCCCGGCACACGGGGCACCCACGCCCGGCCACGCTCGTTCGCGGCTCGGCGCGCCGCGCCCAACGGTTTAGCGCTAGAAAGTGGACAGGGCAGGAGACCCTGAATCCCCCTAGGAACTTTTCGGAATCGAGTGCCGCGCGGGGCGAGGCGGAGCAGCAACCTGCTTCACGGTGCGCGGCGCAGAGGAAGTTTCATTCAGGAAGTTCGGCGGAGAGGAAACCCTCTTTAAAAAGCTGGCGGAGAGGGTGGGATTCGAACCCACGAGGCCGGTCTCCCAGCCTACCCGCTTTCGAGGCGGGCTCTTTCAACCGCTCAGACACCTCTCCGCGCCGTTAAAGTAGATCTTCAGCCTAGCAAACGCCTCTCGCATCATCAATACAACCTCTATCTCCGCGCCGCAAAAAACGACTGCAACCGCGCCGCGCACTCCTCTGCCAGCACCCCGGGCGTCACCTCCACCCGGTGATTCAACAGCGGGCTGTTGAGCAGCGCAAAACACGAGCGGTGTGCGCCGCCCTTCGGATCATCCGCCCCGTAGACCACTCGTGAGAGGCGCGCCTGCACGATTGCTCCCGCGCACATGGCGCACGGCTCGATGGTTACATAGAGCGTGGCGCCCTCCAGCCGATAATTGCCCGCGGCGCGCGCCGCCGCGCGTAGGACCACGATCTCCGCATGCGCCGTGGGGTCGCAGTCGTCAATCGTGCGATTTCCCCCCCGCGCAATGCATTCTTCTCCGCGCACCAGCACCGCCCCCACCGGCACCTCTCCCCGCCGTTCCGCCGCCAGCGCTTCCTCCAGCGCTGCGCGCATCCAATCTTCGTCTGTCTTCGCCATGGCGGAGAGCATAGCACGCGTGCCGCGCGGCTCCGGCCTCCCGCCCAGACCCGGCGGCTTCTCCTTCGAGCAACGAATTCCGCCCCGCGGCCGTCTGTAATACGATTACCATCTGCGCCGGCAGGAGATCGGGGGAGGGAATTTCGGATGCACTTTCGCCACTGGGTTTTGCCCCTCTGCCTGGCTGCTGTTTCCATTTCGGTTGCGCCCGCCGCCCCTCGCGATGGGAAGCCGTCTGCGCCTCAGGCTACCCAAAAGGACTCCAAGCCGCCCGGGGAAAAGACTGCGGGCGAAGCCTTCAAAAACGTCCAGGTGCTCAAGGACCTTCC
>DATIYQ010000310.1:0-6873 GCA_035517515.1 Binatia bacterium | reverse complement strand
GCGGATATTGCAGGTGACGCCCACCGTCCGGGCGCCGCAGCGCTGGGCGTATTCCAGCGCGCCGAGCACGTACGGTGTCCCGCCGCTGGCGGAAAGTCCCGCCACCACGTCGCGGCGGGAGCAGCCGGCGCGGCGCAGGTCGCGCGCACCTGCGGCCGCATCGTCCTCCGCGCCTTCCACGGCCGCGGTCAGCGCCCGCCGGCCGCCGGCTATCAGGGCCACCACCGTGCCACGGGGCACGCCAAACGTCGGAGGACATTCCGCGGCATCGAGCGCCGCTAGGCGCCCGCTGGTGCCCGCGCCCACATAAATCAGCTGGCCACCGTTTCGCAGCGCTTCGGCAATCACTTCCACCGCCTGTGCAATCTGCGGAATCGCCCGCTCCACCGCCTGCGCCACCCCCGCATCTTCGCGATTCATCGCGCGCATCATTTCCCGCGTCGCGAGCCGGTCAATCCCTCGCGTGCGCGGGTTGCGCTTTTCTGTGTTGAGGGTTGTAGATTTCACGGAATGACTCAGTGGCCGCCGGGCACGGTTGCCCACCTCTAAGACTATTCTGTAAGCCCTAAGCTTCTAAAAATCGTGTTATGAATCCGCGCCGAAAGCTCCCGCATCCCATCAACCTGAGCGGCGTTGCCCGGCGCAGTCAGGCCGCCGTATCCCGGAACGTAAGCGATGCAAATCTCCCGTCCAGGGTCCACCCACAGTGACGTTCCTCCGGGAGAAGTCCAGCCGAATGCTCTGGAAGTGAACGAATGCCCTGGCGCAGGTGCCGATTTCCATCCTGGCGTAACGATTTCCTCTCCGCGATTCACGGGCGTGAGGAACTGCTCCATCACCTTGCGGCTGAGGAGGCGCTTATGAGCATACATACCGCCATTTAGCCAGAGTTGTCCGATGACGGATAACTCCTCGCAGCGGAGCCGGGCCGCCCGGTCCAGGTCGATGACAGGACTCACGATATCGGGAAAGTAGTCTATGCCCAGGGGCGTGTAGATCAGTTGACGGAGGGCGCTGACTTCATCCAGGCCGGTCAGCCTCTCGATGATGAGTTTCTCCGCGCCGCTTCGGCTCAAAATCTGTGCCTGCGCGGTCGAAGTCTTCGGCCCGGCAGCGGAATCGGAACTGGGCGAGGCGGCGGCGAAGGGGGGATTCCACTGCAGTTGCTCAATTGCTGCGCCTGCCAGCAGTTGGCCAATCGTGATGCTGCGCCAGTCTGCGCTCGTGGAGTTGAGGTTTTCTCCTTGCAGAGCGCGGGAAACCGGCGTGTCCAAAGTGATCTGCTTGAGCTGGACCAGCCTCGCGAGCGCAGTAACCAGGATGGGCTCGGAGGAGATCGCCGTTTCTATTCGGCTCTCTTGCGACTCCGTCTGCGTGTGCGGCTTGGGCTCACGGGGAAGAAGCGTGTGCCCAAAACCGTGGGCCACCCGTTGCTCCCGGAAGGCGATCTCCAAAGCTCCGGAGACGTATTGGGAATCTTTCGCCGCGCGTTCGAGCAATTCGTACGCTGGTTTCAAGCGCGCTTCGAGTTCCGCGGAAGCGCCTTCGAGCACCAAGGGAAGCGCCGCGGTGCTCATGCCGTCGCCGACGCGAAGGGCATGCGGCGCGGCGCCCGGGATGCTGACCGGCAGCTTTCCGCTC
This sequence comes from Binatia bacterium, assembly GCA_035517515.1. Taxonomy (GTDB): domain Bacteria; phylum Acidobacteriota; class Terriglobia; order Acidiferrales; family UBA7541; genus JOPF136. Next base: position 5,232 of record DATIYQ010000310.1, on the reverse strand, counting down.
ACACCAATGTCGCCGAGCAGCGCGCGGGCGGCGGAGCGTTCCGCCACATCCTGAACGCTGAAGGAGGCCAGCCAGGTGCTTGCCTCCGGGAATCCTTCAATCAGATAGGGGCTGCCCAGGCCGACCATGATCACGGGTTTCCCGGCGTGCAGCAGCGCGTGCACCAGTTCCGTTTCATTCGGCGGGAGGCCGACGGTCGCTTTGCGGTCCGCCACGCGCACGGTGAGCGCGCAGATCGCCAGGTCGTAGCTCTCTGGCGGAGGCAGGTGAGTCTCTTCCACGCGGAAGTAGCGCGTATCCACGTGCAACGAGTCCACGCTATCCAGTTGCGCGCGCAGTTCGCGCTCGAAGGGCTCGGCGGGATTGGTGTCCGGGTCCGCCGAAACAGCGAGCAGAAAGACCCGCTTCGTGGTCCGGGGATCGAGTGGCACGAGCCCGTGGTCATTGCGAAGCAGGGTTACGCCGCGGTCCGCGATGTCCTGCGCGGTGGCCACAAACTCGGGCTGGCGGAAAACACTGTTGAGTCTGTCCAGGTCCACCTCGCGCTGCCGATAGAGCCCCAGGCGCGCCTTTGCTTCCAAAAGGTGGTGCACCGCATCATCCAGCCGCGACATGGGGACGCGACCGGAGGCTACCGCGGCGCGCACCGAGGCGAGGGCCGCATCCGTCACCGGGGACATCAGCAGGACGTCCGCACCAGCCGCCAGCGCGCGGACGGCCGTCTCGCCCGGCGGAAAGCCCTTGGTCACGCCACCCATGTCCAGCGCGTCAGTCACCACCATGCCTTCAAAGTGCATCTCGTCGCGCAGCACTCCGGTCAGCACGCGGGGGGAGAGCGTGGCCGGGACATCGGGATCCGGTTCGAGCGCGGGCACGGCCAGATGCGCAGTCATTACCGCGCTGGCTCCAGCGCGGATGGCGGCTTCAAAAGGTACAAATTCCACCGCGTTCAGCCGGGCGCGATCCGCTGTAACCACCGGCAGAACCAGGTGGGAGTCCACCGCCGTGTCCCCATGTCCCGGGAAGTGCTTTGCTGTGGCCAGGCCGCCGTTCTCCTCCACGCCGCGCACGAATTGGGACACGTATTCAGCCACGCGCTGAGGATCCTCTCCAAATGAGCGGATATTGATGATGGGATTGTCGGGATTGCTGTTGACATCGGCCACGGGCGCAAACGCCCAGGGGACGCCGATGGCCCGCCCCTCGATGGCGGTGATGCGGCCCATGGCGTAGGCGTCTTCCGGACGGCCGGTGGCGCCCACGGCCATCGCGTGCGGGAACGGCGTTCCCTCTTCCACGCGCATCACCGTGCCGCGCTCGAAATCCGCGCCAATCAGCAGGGGATACTTTGCGGCGCGCTGGAGCTGATTCGTGAGCGCCGCGGTCTCATAGACATGACTCAGCTCAATGCCGCGAGCATTGCGCCGCGTGCCCAGGATGAAGCCCCCGATGTGGTCCTGGGCGACGCGCGCCATCAGTTCCTTATATTCCTGGCTTTCGGAGGACTCGAAGCCGCCGAAGTAGGTGGGAAATACGATCTGCGCGATCTTCTCTTCGGTACTGAGCGCCGCCATGGTGCTGTCCACCCAGCGGCGCGCCTCTGCCGAGAGCGCCTTGTGCATGCCGGGCTCGTCTTCTGGGTGCATCGCGGAGGCAACAGCGGCCAGCAACAGCGGGAGGATCAGCAGAACGCGCCGGGCAAGCATGGCCTCAGAGGAAACAACAAGCCATGCCGATCGGAGTTGACCCTTGCATCTCCGGGTGGTTATAACACACGGAGATATGACGGACAACTTTACGGTGCCGCGCAAGTGGCCGATCGCCGCGCTCGCGCTCGCCGGCCTGGCCGCCGGCACGATGTTTCCGGCGCAGGAGCACGCGCCCGGCCAGTCCGGCGCCGCCAGCCGGAGCGCACAAAAGACGCCGGCTGCCCGGCCGGCCGCCCCTGCGCAGCCGGCGACTCCGGAATCCACTTTGAACTTATCGGCCGCGGATGCGGCCATCGAACGTTCCATCGCCGCAGATGAGATTCCCGGCGCGGTGCTGCTGGTGGGCCACCGTGGCCGGGTGGTGTATCGCCGTGCCTATGGCTCCCGCGCAGTCCTTCCCCGGCGCGAAGCCATGACCACGGACACGATTTTTGACCTGGCCTCGCTCACCAAGGTCTTTGCGACCACGCCCTCGATTCTGCGCCTTGTGGAGCAGGGCAAACTGCGCCTCGCGGACCCCGTGGCGCGTTATCTGCCGGAATTCGGGGTGAAGGGGAAAGACCAGATTACCGTCCGCCAGGTCATGACCCACACGGGTGGCCTGCCGCCGATTCCCAAAACGCCCGACGATGCTTCCACGACCCAGGTGCTGGAATGGATTTACGGGGCGGAACCGATCGCACCGCCGGGCATGATGTTCGTTTACAGCGATTGCGACTTCATTCTGCTGGGAGAAATGGTGCTGCGCCTTTCCGGCCAGCGGCTGGATGAATACGCCGCGGCCAGTTTCTTCGCGCCGCTGGGAATGAAAGACACCCGCTTCTTGCCACCCGAATCGTGGAGACCTCGAATCGCCCCGACGGAAGAAATCAATTTGCCGGCGGGCGCGAAGGCCGGTTCGGGCAAGGGGCTCCTGCTGCGCGGCGTGGTGCATGATCCGCGCGCGCGGGGCATGGGCGGCGTGGCCGGTCATGCGGGACTGTTTTCAACTGCGGACGACCTTGCGCGGTTCTGCTTCATGCTGCTGGCTGGCGGAGTGACGCCGGAAGGCCGGCGCCTGCTGGCACGGGAGAGCATCGCACGCGCCGCCGAGCCGCAGAATCCGCCGTGGGTGGCCTCCCTGCGCGGGCTGGGCTGGGACATTGATTCGACGTTTTCCTCTCCCCGCGGCGAACTCTTTCCGGTAGGCACCTCGTATGGCCACACCGGATTTACCGGCACGTCCGTGTGGATTGATCCGGCCAGCCAGACATTTGTGATTCTGCTGGCCAACAGCGTTCATCCCCATGGGCGTCCGCCGATTTCGAGCTTGCGGTCCAAGGTGGCCAGCGCAGTGGCCGCGGCCATCGAATCGGCGGAGGCGCCCGGGGGATCGAATTCCTCTTCCACTGCCACTACTTCCTCTGGTTCCCCTGATTCTCCTCTGTGGCGTGGCCTGAACGCCGCGCGTCCCATCTACCGCCGCGGCGAAACCAAATCCGGCCTGGACGTTCTGGTTGCGGAAAACTTCGCGCCGCTCTCCGGAAAGCGCGTCGGGTTGATTACCAACCAGACCGGCGTGGCGCGCGATGGACGCACGGCCGTAGATCTGCTGGCGCATGCCCCGGGAGTAGAACTGGTGGCGCTCTTCAGTCCGGAGCACGGTCTAGCGGGCACCGCCGATCAACTCGTCGGTTCCGCAAAGGATGCCGCCACCGGCCTGCCGGTCTACAGCTTGTACGGGGAAACACGCCGGCCGACGCCCGAAATGCTGCGCGGGCTCGATGCGCTGGTGTTCGACATTCAGGACGCCGGCGTGCGCTTCTACACCTACACCACCACCATGGGCTACTGCATGGAGGAAGCGGCGCGGCATCACCTGGCGTTTTACGTGCTGGACCGGCCGAATCCAATCGGAGGAGAGGCGGTGGAAGGTCCTCTGCTGGACGCGGACCGTATCAATTTTGTCGGCTATTCCGTGATGCCCGTCCGCCACGGTATGACCATCGGGGAGCTGGCGCAGATGTTCAACGCGGAGCACCACCTTGGCGTGGACCTGCACGTCATCACCATGCAGGATTGGCGGCGCAGCGACCTCTACGAATCCACGGGGATGGCGTGGATTCCCCCCTCGCCAAACCTGCGGTCTCTGGATGATGCGCTTCTGTATCCCGGTGTGGAGCTATTGCAGGCCGGAGGCGTCTCTGTGGGGCGGGGAACCGACCGCCCCTTCGGGCTCGTGGGCGCGCCATGGATTCATGCCGCGGAACTGGCCGAATATCTGAATGCGCGGCACATCCCCGCGGTGCACTTCGTGCCCACGCGGTTCACGCCGCGTTCCAGCGTGCTCAAGGATCAGCCTTGCGAGGGAGTTTCGCTGGTGGTCTACGACCGCGGGAGCGTGTTTCCGCTACTGCTGGGAATCGAAATGGGCGAAGCACTGGCCAAACTCTATCCGAAGAATTTCGATGCAGGCGCGATGATCGACCTGGTGGGCTCCGCGGCCACCATCGAGCGCATGAAACGCGGAGACGCTCCCTCCAATATCGTGATCGGATGGGAGGATGAGATCGCCGCCTTCCGCCGCATGCGCCAAAAATATCTGCTGTACCGGTAGACACGGTCAGTGCATTTCTGACCGTGGGAATTGGCCCAAGCGCATTCGAAACCTCAGACACGGACCGTGCCCACGGTCAGAAATGCACTGACCGTGGCTACCCCTGTTGAGGAATCGCGGTGCCGTTCCGCTGCCACCGCTTGTAAAAGACCAGTCCCAGAAGAATCAAGGCCAGGCCGATGGAAGAACGGATTGGACGCGCCGCCCACAGGCTCACCGTCAGCGCCACGGCCCCGGCAATGAACACCGCGGGGGTCCAGGGATATCCCCAGGTGTGATAGGCGCGAGGCAAATCGGGCTCGCGCCGCCGCAGGCCGTAAACCGCCGCCACCACCAGCCCGTAGAAAATCCACTGGGCGAAGATGAACAGCGAAAATAGGTCCTCAAACGTGCCGGTGAGCGCGAGCACGCTGGCCAGAAACGCCTGGAATGCCAGCGCGCCGCCCGGCGTGCGGAAGGCAGGATGCACCCGCCCGGTGAAGCGGAAGAACAAACCGTCCCTGCCCATGGCATAGGGGACGCGCGCGCCGCTGAGGATGGACGAATTCAAGGTTCCCAACGCGGAGATGACCATGGCCACGGTCAGCCACTCCGCGGCGCGAGAACCCGCGAATGAGGCAATCATGTCTGAGGCCACGTGCTGCGAGTGGGCCACGGCGGCAAATGGCAGCGCCCAGAAGTAAGCGGCGTTGGCCAGCAGGTAGAGCAACATCACGCCAGAAACGCCGGCAATCAGCGCCAGGGGAATATTGCGCTGCGGTTCGAAGACTTCGGAACCCACCAGGTTGACGTTGCTCCACCCGTCATAGGCCCAGGCTGCGGCCACCATTGCGGCCAGCAAGCCGGTCCACAGGCCGGATCCCCAGGCGTCGGGCAGGAACGGCTGAAAATTATGAACACCACCGTGACCCATGAACGCCGCCAGAC
>DATIYQ010000309.1:0-4526 GCA_035517515.1 Binatia bacterium | reverse complement strand
GCCGCCTCCGTTATGTCAATTGCGGGCACAATTATCCCCTTCTGCTCCGCGCCAATGGTTCGCTCGAACGGCTCGCCTCCACCGCGACCGTGCTTGGAATGTTCCGGGAGTGGGATTGCTCGGTGGCGGAAACCACGCTGCGCCCCGGCGACACTCTGGTCATGTACACCGACGGCGTTACGGAGGCTCCCAACGGGGCGGGAGAGGAGTTCGGCGAAAAGCGCCTGCTCGAAAGCATCCGCGGGCACGCGCAGGGCAGTGCCGCCGGGCTGCTCGAAGCCGTTACCGCCGCCGTGCAACAGTTCAGCAGCGGCGAGCAGGCCGACGACCTGACCCTGGTCGTGGCCCGCGCGCGCTAGCCCAGGCCCCGGCTGATCGTCATTCTTCAGTGTCGCCTGCGGTCTTCGTGGCTGCCGGACTGGTCCCTTCCCCCGGCTGCTTCCATCCCGCGTTCAGGTGGTCGAAATGCAGCGCGGCATTCAGCACCAGCATGAAGCTGCCCTGCGTCTCCTGCCGCCACATGGGATTGATGGCAAAAAGCACCACGTGGCCGCGTCCCACCGGCACGTCCACCACCGCGGGCGTTTCCGCCAGTTCGCCGCCCCCGGCCAGCATTCCGCTGGCCCACAGGCTTTTCTCCGCGGCGAACCGCAGCACCACGCGCGGCCGGAGCTGTGGCGGTGGAAGCATGGGCCGAAGCAGTTCGCGCAGGTCCGGATCAATGTAGGTTTCCTGCTCCACCTTGGAGCGCTTCGGCTCCGGGGCGGTGGGCACCCACGGACGTCCCTGGGGAATATCCGGGTCCGTCAGCGAGCCCCGGCCACTGGTGCGTCCCTCCTGCTCCGCGGGCGGTGGTCCGAACCCGCCCATTCCCGCCGAAAGGGAAACGCGCAGCACCGGTGCCTGGTTGAAGTACACGCCCACGTGCTCGTCGTAGCCATAGGCGATGGGACTTTTCTTGTCCGCCACGTCCGCGTTCACCACCGCGCCGCGCGCTTGCAACAGCCGAGTAGGCGCCACGCTCACTCCCTCTGTGATTCCCAGCTCGATGGGCAGCGAAACGCTGCCGCCCACGGGAATTAGCACTCCGCCTTGCTCCACAAACTTCTCCAGGTGCGCAGCCCCTTCCAGTCCCAGCCCTCCCCGCACGTCCGGGGTCTGGTCCGGAGAATCGCCGAAGCTGGGCGTAATTTCCGATTTCACCCAGGGAATCGCCCCGCCCGCGTCCGAACCATCCGGCAGCGTGCGCCGCGGCATCCCCCGGAGCATGCGCGCAACCTCCGGAGGTCCCGGCGGAAGCAGGAGCACGTCGTACTTTGACTTCAAGTCTTGCGTCTTCCGCACCTCCTCGTCGGAAATGTAGGCATAGGGAATCTTCCACTCGTCCAGCATCAGCCGGAACCATCCCTCGTTCTGCGTATTCACCCAGTTGTGCATCAGCGCGATGCGCGGCACACCCACCGCGTGGCGCGAGACGGAGAGGTCTCCGGAGGTGGCTTCCACGTTCAGGCCCAGCTCCTGCGCGGCCGCGTTCAGCCGCCCGCGCAGATCACTGCCTGAAGCGGAAATCAGCAGCGCCCCGGCGTGGAATTTCTTTCCGTCCGCCTCAAACGCTTCCTCCGCCGCGCTCATGGAGACGTCCTTCAGGCGGAAGCGCAGCGTGGCGATGGCCGGTTCCGCGCTCGCATCCACAATGTAGAACTTCGCGGTCTCCGCGCCGGAAAGGCTTCCCGCCGCCCGCGCCGGAGCGGCCACCAGCGTCATCGGAGCCTTCAGGATGGCCGCGTCCGTCACGCGCACGGTATTCACGTTGCGCAACGGGCCGAGCGTCCATCCGGTATCGTCATAGGGCCGTGGATCGCTGGTCGAGTAATACTGCGTGTCCAGGAGCATGTCCGCCATCCGGCTGTAGGGCTGGTCCATGCGGATCACGTAGCTGCCCGCGGGCAGGAGCACGGTGAGCGGCTCTTTTTTCTCCGGCTTCTCCGGTTTTCCTTCGATGGGCTTCCCACCTGCCGCGCTCTCTTCTTTGCCCTTCGCCTGGGAAGGTTTCTCCGCGCCGTCGTGCTTCTTCTCTTCGGCGCTGGAAGTCTCCCCGGCGTGTGGCTTCGCTTCCGGTTTCGGTTCCGGGGCCTTCACGGTCAGCTCCCCGTTCAGGCGATGGACTTCAGCCCCCAGGCGCTGCAACAGCTCTGCGAGCTGCGCGGCCAGCACCGGCCGCCGCCCATCATTCTGGATCACCCATGCCGCGGGGCCCTCGGTGGTCGCTTTGGCCACGGAGCGCCGGCCTTTCTCGTAGAACCGCGCCAGAAAATCCGAACCGTGCTGCGAGGTGTAGTCCAGGGCAAACAGCAGCGCGCTCTCCTGCAAATTGATGTTGTCGCGGATGGACCAGCGGATTTTGGGCAGCGGCGGATTGGGCCGGAACCAGGTGCGTGAAGTCGAATCCGCAGGCACGGTGCGCTCGCTGGTGTCCGCCCCACGCCCGCCGAAGGTCTCGTAGAATCTCCCCACGGAATTGTGCCCCTGGGCCACAAAAAACATGTAGTTGGGAGCCCAACCGTCGTAGAACCCGTGGGTCCACACGCCGGGGACCCCGCGCTCGGTCATTTTCTGTATCTCGTAGTACGCCAGCTCCTGCCATTCGCTCACCACGATGGGGTCGAGCCAGGCGTTGTAGGGGCCCATGCCCGTGGAGGTGTAGAGGAACGGCACCGACTCATGCAAATCGTGCAGCACCTGCGGGTGCCAGTCCATGAAGGTGCGCATCTGGTTGCGCGAGAGCGCCAGTCCCATGCCAATGGCGTCGCGGTTGTTGTCGTGCGCCACGTAATGGCCCCAGTACACCAGGTTGGGCACCGGCTTGTCCGGATTCGCCTTGCGATAGTTGTAGAGGTCCACGGCGCGGTCCCGGCCGTCCACCTCCAGCACCGGGGTGATCAACACGATCACGTTTTCGCGGATCTTCTGGATGAGCGGCGAATCTTCCACCGCCAGCCGGTAGGCCAGCTCCATCAGCATTTCCGGCGAGCCCGTCTCCGGCGAGTGGATGGAGCCCGAAAGCCAGTAGAACGGTTTGCCGTCGCGGATAAGCTGCTGCGCCTCCGCCTCTCCGGTTTTCCGCGAGTCGGCCAGGTCCGCGGTAATCTGCTTGTAGCGGTCCAGCGACTGGAGATTGGCTTCCGAGCTGACCGCCACCAGCACGAAGTCGCGCCCCTCTTCGCTCTTTCCCGTCACCCACATGCGCACCCGCGGAGAGGCGTCTGCCAGCGCGCGGTAATAGCGGTAAATGTCCGCGGTGTGCGTCAGTTTGTCCGGCGTGCCGATCACGTAGCCCAGGATTTTCTCCGGCGTGGGCACCTTGGAAGACGCCGGAAGATGGTCCACCAGCTCGGTGGAGAGGTAAGGCTCGGTGGTGTATTCCCGGATCTTCGCTGTATAGCTCAAATCCAGCGTAGTAATGTCCTTCCCCGGCTTGATCTTTGCCTTACTGGAAGTTTCCTCCGGATGCTCGTAGGAAACCGTCTGCGCGTGCGCTGTCGCCGCGCACCAGACAGATAGCAGTGCGGCCAGCAGAATCCTGTGCAGTGACTCGCGGCGAAGAAAATACATTCCCATGCCCCTTTCCATGATGGCCCCCCGCGCGGGGTAGGATTCATTTCCGCGGTGTTTCCGGAGCCCGCGCCGGGCGGGATTGTGCGCCAGTTTTGGTCTGCGCCGGTAGAGAAAAATGACCTACGCCGCCTCTGGCCGGCTATGGAGCAGCAGGCCAGGCGCTGGGAGGGATACCCTGCCGGACCGCTCGCCCCGCGGCCTGGCCGGCGTCAGGCCGATGGCGGCGAGGGCGCAGGAATTTTCTGCGCAAACTGCAAGGAGAGAAACTGCGAGAGCAATTCCTGCGCCGCCGGGTTCAGCTCCGTAAATTCCACCGCCGCTCCGCGGCCCAGTTCCATGCGTTTCACCACGCCGCGGGCATCAATGCTTTCCCCGCTTCGGAAGGAGAGCTTCAAGTCGAGGTCTTCACCGGCGGGCGGCGGATCGGGCAGCAGCAGGTACACTCCGTGGAGAGAAATATCCTGCACCTGGGCCGGAGGGGCCAGGCATTGGACGTCCGCCTGGATGCCGGCAGCCCGGGGCGAGTGGCGGCGCTCTGCGGGCGACATCGCCATGCCGCGGATTCTAACATGCCGATGGCGCGGTGGAGTGGCCGCTGGCTTTCTCTGTGTCCTCTGCGTTCTCCGCGCCCTCTGCGTTCAGTCTCTTCTTTCTTCGCTTTTTCCCGTTGTTCGCGTCACGGATTGGTGAGTTGCGGCGATATGGAGGCATCTCGAATCGCCAGGTAGGCTTTGGACCAGGTCTCGTGCAGCGGATTCTCCGCGTAGTCGTTGGCGGCCTCGCGGCTGGTAAACTCGAGGGCGAATGCCGTGTCGTAATCGCGCGGCTGCATGCGGTCCACCTTCAGCCACACGGTCTTAATGCCGGGAATCTTCCCGGCCAGTTCCTTCACCCCGTCCATGGCTTTCTGC
>DATIYQ010000308.1:0-6674 GCA_035517515.1 Binatia bacterium | reverse complement strand
GACCGCCGCCCTGACCCATCGTCCCGCAGTGCCGGGACGGATTCTCGAACATCTGAAACTAGACAGCGCGCAGGCCCCGACCCCTTCATGCGTGCCACTCAACAGGTTCCTTCGGCGGAGGCGTCTCGAAGCGGCGCAGCGCTCCAGCACTTCGTGGTGGAGCTGGCCACGCGCTTCTCCTCTTGCGCCTGGCTGGCGGATCGCATTGATACCTACTGCCGGGCGCTGCGAACCTACTTCGATCCCAGCGCGGTCTATTACTGGGAGCCGGGCGAGGGCGGCGCGCTGGAACTGGCCGGATCCGCCGGTCGCGCCGAGCGGGCCACGCCGGCCGTACGCCTTACCCCGGAGTTGAATCCTGCCGCGTTTGAAGTTCTGCGCGAAGGCAAAGCCCGCGTGTTTTCCGGTCTGCTGCGCCCGGAAACAGCCAGGGTGTGGGGCTTTCCGGCGCGCTCGGTACTGGCGGCGCCGGTGGCCTCCAGCGGCGCCGGAGAGCAGGCCGGGCTCGTCGCTCTCTTCCACGAAAGCAACCCGCAATTTTTCACCGAAGAGATGGCCTCCCATGCGGCGGTGATCGCCGCGTTTGCCGGGGCCGCATTTGAGGCCGCGCGGCTGGCAGCCTCCGCGGAGCAGCACCGGCAGCGCTCCGAAAACCTGATGAGCCTGGCGCTGGAGCTGCATCCCTCGATGCGCCTGCCGGATTTTGCGCGGCGGTTCACGCTGCACGCCATGAGCATGCTGCGCGCGCGCGTGGGCACGCTGCTGCTGGCGCGCGGCGCGCGCATGGAAACGGTATTCACGCAGGCGCCGGAGGGCAGCCCGGCCGGCGTTTTGCAGCGCGGGCTGGAGATTGCTCTGTACGGCCTGGCCACGGCGCATCCGGCCAGCGTGATTCCGGGCACGGCGGCGGAACTGGTGGGGCGGGACCTGGCCGGGGCCCTGGGCTGGGAGGATGCGGTGGTGGTGCGGCTGGACACCAGCGCGGGGGAATTGCTGGGGGTGCTGTGCCTGGCGAACCGGGGCCGCGATCTGACGCCCGCGGACCGCAACCTGCTGGCGGCGCTGGCCGGGCACGCCTCCGTCACCATGGAAAATTCCGGCCTGCTCAGCCGGATCGAGCAGTCGCGCAAGCAGTGGATTGAGGTGTTTGACGCCATCACCGACTTCATTGTGGTGCACGACGAACTGCGCAGCCTGGTGCGCATCAATCGATCGCTGGCCGCGTTCATCGGGGCGTCGCCGACGGAATTGATCGGCGTGCAGATGCGCCAACTGGTGCCGTTTCTGGGAGCAGCGGGCGAGGAGGGATGCCCGTTTTGCCGCGGGACGGCGGGCAGCGAGGAAGAGGAGTACATCCACACGCACCAGGACCGCGTGTACCTGATCTCCACTTCCCGGATTCCGGGCACACCCGATGAGGGGGTGCGCACCATTCACGTGCTGAAAGACATCACCGACCGCCGCGAAGCGGAGCGGCGTTACCGCGAGCTCTTCGACAACATCCAGGAAGGATTGTTTTTCGCCACGCCGGAGGGCCGCTTCCTGGAGGTGAACAACGCGCTGGTGCGCATGCTGGGCTACGAAAGCCGGGAGGAGGTGCTGGACACGGACCTGGCGCGCCAGGTGTTCGTGCATCCGGAGGACTGGCGGCGGTTTGCCGATACCATCGAGCGCAGCGGCATCCTGCGGAACTACGAAGTGATGATGCGCCGCAAGGACGCGACGGTCATCCATACCCTGCAAAACATTCTGGCGGTGCGCAACGGGCAGGGGCGGGTGGTGCAATATCGCGGGCTGATGCTGGACGTGACCGAGCAGAAGACCTTTCAAGCGCAACTGCAGCGCGAGCGCGACTTCAACCGCAAAATTCTGAACAACACCGCGAGCATGATCCTGGTGCTGGACACGGCGGGCCTGGTGACCTACGCGAACCGGCGGTGCTTTGAGACCGGCTATACCGAGCCGGATCTGCTGGGGCGTCCGCTGACCCACCTGGTGCCGCAGGCTTCGCGCGGGCGGCTCTCCGAAGCGCTGGAGCACGCCCTGCAAGGGCGACTGCGCGATAATTTTGAAATTCCGGTGCTGCGTCCGGACGGCAAGACCGGACAGTTTTCGGTGAACCTGAGCCCCATGCGCGGGGAGCAGGGCACCGTGGACAGCATCGTGGCGGTGATGACGGACATCACCGACGCGGCATCGCTGCAGGCCAAGCTGGTGCATGCGGAAAAAATGGCCACGGTGGGCAACCTGGTTTCCGGCGTGGCCCACGAAGTGAACAACCCGCTCACCGCCATCCTGGGGTTCACAGACCTGCTGCTGGAGAATCCGGAGATCCCCGAGGCGGCGAAGGCCGACCTGCACGTGGTGTTGCAGGAGGCGCAGCGCACCAAAGTGATCGTGCAGAACCTGCTGAGCTTCGCCCGGCAGGCTCCCGCCAAGCGCCAGCCGGTGCAGGTGAACAGCGTGCTGCAGCACACGCTGAAACTGCGCAACTACGATTTCACCAGCCACGGGGTGGAAGTGGCGGAGCGCCTGGATGCCGGCCTGCCGGAAATCCTGGGCGATGCCCACCAGCTTCAGCAGGTGTTCCTGAACATCCTGAACAACGCTTACGACGCGGTACGCGAAACGGGCCGGTCCGCGCGCATCGAGATCGAAACCGCGCGGCGCGGGGAATTCGTGGAGACCAGCATCCGCGACAACGGAACGGGAATTTCGCATCCGGAGCTGATTTTCGATCCTTTCTTCACCACCAAGGAAGTGGGCAAAGGCACCGGCCTGGGACTGAGTATTTGCTACGGGATCGTGCGCGAGCACGGCGGGGACATTCTGTGCCAGAACAATGAAGGCGCGCCGGGCTGCACCTTCCTGGTGCGGCTGCCGCTGGCCGCGCCCCTGGCTGCCTCCGGCAGCGCGGGGGAGGCCACGCCATGACGCGGGCGGCTACAGAGAAATCCCCGCGGCCCGTGCTGCTGATTGAAGACGAACCTGGGGTCACGGCGTTTGTGAGCGCCGTATTGGAGCGGCGCGGCTACTGCGTGACCCGGGCCGATTCCGGCGCTGAGGGCCTGCGGCTGCTGGAAGCCGGCGACTTCACCGGCGTGATCTCCGACATCCGCACTCCCGGAGGGGTGAGCGGCGCGGACGTGCAGACGTGGATCCGGCGGCACCGCCCGGCGCTGGCCGCACGGCTGGTGTTTATCACCGGGGATGTGGCCAACGCGGAGACGCTGGCGCTATTGCGCCACACCGGGGCACCGTGCGTGGAGAAGCCCTTCCGCGCGCGGCAACTGCTCGAAGTGGTGGAACAAACATTTGGAGCCCCATGAAGGACGACCTGCGAATTCGCTTCCTGATCGTGGATGACGAGCAGAGCATCCGCAAACTGTGCATGACCATCGGCGGCTCGCTGGGGTTCCATTGTACGGAGGCGGAGAGCGGGGAGGCGGCGGTGGAACGGCTGGAGGCGGAGGCCCCGGACATCGTCATGGCGGACCTGAAACTGCCGCAAATGTCCGGCATCGACCTGCTGCGGCACGTGAAGGCGGCGCTGCCGCGCACCGAGGTGGCCATCATGACCGGCCACGGGTCCGTGGAGTCCGCGGTGACGGCGATGAAGCTGGGCGCCTACGATTACATTGAAAAGCCATTTCGCGTGGAGGCCCTGCGCCTCTTCCTGCAGCGCATGGCGGAGAAGGTGCGACTGGTGGCGGAAAACCAGTTCCTTCGCGAGCGCGTGAACGCGCAGGAAGAGTTCAGCGGCATCGTGGGCACGTCTGCGAAGATTCAAGACGTGCTGCGGGTGGCCGCGCGCTTGCGGGATACGCGCACCCCGGTGCTGATCACCGGCGAGAGCGGCACGGGAAAAGAGCTGGTGGCCCGGGCCATCCACTACGGCGGGCCGCTGGGCAAGATGCCGTTCATCGCCGTGGACTGCGGCTCGCTGGTTCCGACGCTGATGGAAAGCGAATTATTTGGCTACGAGAAGGGCGCGTTTACCGGCGCCATGAAGTCCAAGCCGGGCTTGTTCCAGGCGGCCGACGGCGGCACCATTTTTCTGGACGAGATCGGAGAGCTGCCGCTGGAAATGCAGGCCAAACTGCTTCGCGTTTTGCAGGAGAAGGAAGTGCGGCCGGTGGGCAGCAACGAAAAGGTGCAGGTGGACGTGCGCATCATCGCGGCCACCAACCGGGACCTGGAAAACGCGTACCGCGCCGGCGTGTTCCGCAAGGATCTGTACTTCCGGCTGAACGTGGTGACGGTGCACATGCCCGCCCTGCGCGAGCGGAAATCCGATATCCCCATGCTGGTGCATTACTTCCTGGACCGCTACGCGCCGGGCGAAAACATCCATGTGGCTTCGGAGGCGATGAAGGCGTTTTTGGAGTATGACTGGCCGGGGAATATCCGCGAGCTGGAGAATTGCATCGCGCGCGCGATCGTCCTGGGAGACAAGAAAACGGTGCAGGCCACGGACCTGCCTCCGGCCATCTGTGAAGCGGTGGGCGCCCCCGCGCCGGCAGCCGCGGCGGCCGCCGCGCATGAGTCCGGCTCATCCCAACTGCAGGACCTGGAATACCAGACCATTCTGCGCGTTTACCGGGAAGCCGGCGGCGACAAGACGCTGGTGGGGAAAAAGCTGGGAATCAGCCGCGCCACGCTCTACCGCAAGTTGAAGCGTTACGGGATCGATCCGAAACTCGAGGCCTGACCGCAACCGGTGAACCGGCAGCCGCAGGGGCGCAGCAAGCAGCGCCCCGTCGCGGGGTTGCAGGCTTCGCAGGGCGCAGCAAGCAGCGCCCCTACGGCCTCACCCAGAAAGGCGTCACGGAGCCGTTTTCTTCTTCGGATTGTGGTATTCGCAAGTCTCTACGATCTTGGTGGGATCCACGGCTTCTTTGTCGAGCTGCAGCTCGGTGATCTTTCCGTCTTTGTCGATGAGAATGTTGATGCGCCGGGCGGCCTTGTACTTGGGGTTGTACAGCCCGTACTGGCGGGTCACATCGCCTCCCCAGTCGCTCAAGAGGGGAAAGGTGACTCCGATTTTTTCGGCAAAGGCCTTGTTGCTGAACATGCTGTCCATGCTGATTCCCAGAACCTGGGTGTCTGCCGCTTCCAGCCGCTGAAGATTCTTCTGGAAGTTTTGCAGTTGGAGGGTTCAACCGCCGGTGAAGGCAAAGATGTAGAAGGCCAGGACCACGTTTTTGTTGCCGCGAAAATCGTGCAGGGACACTTCTTTGCCGCCCTGGTCGCGCAGGGTGAAGTCCGGAGCCACATCTCCCACTTTGAGGGTCAGCTCCGGCGGACCTTCCTTCTGCGCCCCCTGGGCCAGGAGCGGCGGCCCGGGAGCGAAGGCTGCAAGCGCGAGCAGCAAGATTGCAAACAGGCCGGTGAATCGTCGGTGCATGGTCACCTCTCACCGCAGCATGGGCGGCATTGGGTAGCCTACCCGCGGGCGCGGGGCCGGTCAATGGAGGGGCTAGTGCCGGTCTACAGTCCTTCGCAGGCTGCGCAAATGCCAAATGACGAGCGGGTCGCCGCGGTGGGTGCGATTCGGCTATAGTGCGGGAATGATTTCGGTGCGCGGGGCCATGCCCGCCGATGCCAACGCGATCTGGTGCATTCTCGAGCCGGTGATCCGGGCCGGAGAAACCTACACGTTGCCGCGGGAGATGACGCGCGAGGCGGCGCTCGCCTGGTGGCACGCCCCCGCGCACGAGGTGTTCGTTGCAGAAGAAAATTGCGCGGTCGTGGGCACATACTTTCTGCGCGCGAACCAGCAGGGCGGCGGGGCGCACGTGGCCAATTGCGGGTACATCACGGCGCCGGCCGCTTCCGGCCGGGGAGTGGCGCGGGCCATGTGCGCCCATTCGCTGGAGCGGGCGCGGGAGAGCGGATTCCGTGCCATGCAATACAACTTCGTGGTCAGCACGAATGAGCGGGCGGTGCGCCTGTGGCAGAGCTTCGGCTTCGAGATTGTGGGCCGGCTGCCCGGGGCCTTCCAGCACCCCACCGCGGGATTCGTGGACGCGTTGGTGATGTACCGCGGGTTGTGAGATCGAGCGTGCGCCGTTCGGAGGGGACAGGCAAGAATGCCTGTCCTACCGATGCTACAATCCCTCATTTAATTTGGGGTCGAGGCGAGCGGGGGAGATGCTGCGGTTTGTAACTGCGGGGGAATCGCATGGGCAGGCGCTGATGGCCTGGATTTCCGGGCTGCCCGCGGGCCTGCGGGTGGATTTTGATTTTGTAAACGGGGAGCTGCACCGGCGGCAACTGGGTTACGGGCGCGGCGGGCGGCAGAAGATCGAGAAGGACCACGCGGAAGCCATCGCCGGGATTCGCCACGGGCAGACCATCGGCGCGCCGGTGGCGCTGCGCATCGAGAACCGCGACTGGGCGAATTGGGAGAAGGCGCTGCCGGTGGAAGATGCGCCGGAATTTGAAGACGAAAAACGCGCGCTCACCGCGCCGCGTCCGGGGCACGCGGATCTGGCCGGCGCGCTGAAGTTCAATCTGCACGACGCGCGATACGTGCTGGAGCGTGCCTCGGCCCGGGAGTCCGCGGCGCGCACCGCCGCGGGGGCGCTGGCCAAACTTCTGCTTGCGGAGTTCGGCATCCGGGTGCTCAGCCATGTGATCCGGGTAGGCCCGGTGGCGCTGGAGCGCGAGGC
>DATIYQ010000307.1:0-2948 GCA_035517515.1 Binatia bacterium | reverse complement strand
CGGCGTGGCATAGCCGCCGGACTCGGCGCACTTCTTCAATTGCTCGTAGAGTTCGGAATCCAGGGAGATTTTTCTGCCGAACACCCCGCCTCCTCCGACCGGCCGGATTCGTTCCGCGCGCCCGCCCTGGCCGATCTCCGGATTCTCCCGTGCTCGGGGACCGGCCCGGCCTGACCGCGTGTTCCGGGGGATTGTAACCAATTGCAGCGGAAATTGTGCCGGGCAGACGCGGGCTGCATCCCTTGAACGGCGGCGTCACCCCAGGAAGCGGCGAATCTCGCGGAGTAGGCGCCGATACATGGCCGGGGTGACCCGTCCAGTCTGCGTGTTTTGCTGGCTGGGATGATAGGCCGCGAACAGACGCATGCCACGCCCGGATTTTCCCCCGGGACCCGGCAAATCGTAGTGCGCGCCATGGCGGAAGGCAGGACGCGGGGGTGGAGGCAATGCACCGCGCTCGCGCAGAAGCTGAAGGAAGCCGTCGAAGGCGATGCGGCCCAGCGCCAAAACCGCGCGCGGCCGCAACACGTCCAGTTCCGCATCCAGATACGCCCGGCAGTTTGCGATCTCGGCCGGAAGCGGTTTGTTGCCCGGAGGGGCGCAACGGACCGTGGCGGTGATGTAGGCTCCGGTCAAATGCAAACCGTCTGCGCGGCTGCGCGATTCCGCCTGGCTGGCGAAACCCGCCTGGTGCAGCCGGGCGTAGAGAAAATCTCCGGAGCGGTCTCCGGTGAACATGCGCCCGGTGCGGTTGGCGCCGTGCGCGGCGGGCGCCAGTCCAATAATGAGCAGCTCGGCCCGCGGGTCTCCGAACCCTGGGACCGCCCGCCCCCAATATTCTTCGTGGCGGAAGGCACGGCGCTTGCGGCGCGCCACGGCCTGGCGATGGGCCACCAGACGCGGGCACGTGCAGCAGGCGATGATGCGCCGGTTGAGAATTTCGAGCGGGCTTGCGGCAGTCACGGAGAAGACGCTCCCCAGCGCGGATTCCTGACCTCAGACGCCCCGGTTCAATACCGCGCAGCATGGGGCGCGGGGTCCCGCGCGGTTTTCGCGGCGTCGTGAGCGACCTCAGCTAACCGCGGACGGCAATGTGCGGCACCGCACCGGAGACGATCAAGGTGGCCACGGTCTGCTCCTGCACTTCGGCCGGGGTCCAGCCGGGCGCGATTTCGCGCAGCTCGAAACCCTGGGGGGTTACATCCACCACCGCCAGGTCCGTGAAGACGCGATCCACGCAGGCCAGCGCGGTGATCGGGTAGGTACATCGGCGCAAGAGCTTGGGAGCGCCGTCTTTGGCGTTGTGCTCCATGCACACGAGCAGGCGGCGGGCGCCGGAGGCAATGTCCATGGCGCCGCCGATGCCGCCGGAGCCCTTGGCGCCGGGAACTTTCCAGTTGGCGAAGTCGCCGTTTTCGGCGACCTGCAGGCCGCCGAGCATGCTGACATCGAGATGCCTGCCGCGGGTCATCAGGTGGGCGATGCTCTGGTCGAAATAAGACGCGCCGGGAATCACGGTGACCGGCACTTTCATGGCGTCCACCAGGTCGTAGTCCTCTTCTCCCGCGCGGGCACGCGGGCCCATGCCGAGAATGCCATTTTCACTATGAAAATAGACGGTGACGCCGGCGGGAACGTAGGCGGAGACCAGATTGGGGATTCCCCAGCCCAGATTGACGGTGTGGCCATCGCGCAGCTCGAGCGCGGCACGCGCGGCAATCTGCTCGCGGGTGAGCCTAGCTTTTGGCGGCATGATGCACACCCCTGGCCTGCACAATGCGGTGCACGAACACAAACGGAGTGACAATCTGCTCCGGATCGAGCTCTCCGACCGGCACGATCGCGTCCACTTCCACAATGGTGATTTTCGCGGCCATGGCCATCAGGGGATTGAAATTCCGGGCGGTCTTCCGGTAGACAAGGTTGCCGAGCGCGTCCGCCTTCCACGCTTTGATCAGGGCAAAATCGGCGGCCAGGGGCTCATAGAAAACGGTGCGGCGGCCGGCAAAGACGCGCTCTTCGCGTCCCGCGGCCACCTCCGTTCCCGCGCCCACGGCGCTGTAGAACCCGAACAGGCCGGCGGCGGCGGCACGCATTCGTTCGCAGAGAATTCCCTGCGGCACGAGTTCCAACTGAATCCTTCCCGCGGCGTAGGCGGCCTGAAAGTGCACGGCGTGAGGTCCCGGGAAGGAGGCAATGACGTTGCGAATGCGATCGTGCTGGAAGAGGATGCCCAGCTCTCCGTCACCCGAGCCGCAGTTATTGGTGATGGCGGTGAGCTCCCGCGCGCCGCCACGGTCCAGGGCCTGAATCAGATTGTTGGGAAAACCGGCGCCGCCAAACCCTCCAAACATGATGCGCGCGCCGGAAGGAACGCCGGCGACCGCGGCATCGGGGGAGTCGAAGAGCTTCTGTTTCATGGCGGCCAAGGATTGTACCGGGTAGGCCGGTGCGGCTCACAGTGGAAATTCAGCACGCAACGCGGGGGGCAAAAGGGCGGAAAGCGCCGCGGCCGTATGCTCTCCCAGGCCCTCGGCGGCGGCAATCGCTTGCAGATCGGATTCGTCGTCCACGTCCAGTTCAATCCGCGGCACGCGGAGCAGACACCCGCCGGCGGGATGACGCCGAGCCTCCTCCAGGTGTTTTGCCAGGCTGCCGGGACCGAAATGCGATGGAAAGAGGTCTGGCGGCGTGCGCAGCAGGGCGTTCGTTCCAGTCTGGTCGCGGGAAGGCACCAGAACCGCACCGCGCTGGAAGGGACAGTGGGAGAGTACCGTCTCAATATCCCCGGCGCGAAGCAACGGTAAGTCTCCCGGGAGGCGCAGCAGGGCGGTGACGCCGCGCGCGGCGCACAGGCGCGAGGCCGCGTCCACGGATTGACTCTCGGAATGCTGCTCCGCTTCCGGCAGGCATTCCCATCCGCGGACCCGCGCGGCGGCGAGCGCGCC
>DATIYQ010000306.1:0-3252 GCA_035517515.1 Binatia bacterium | reverse complement strand
CGCCACCACCGCCGTGGCCACCACAGACGTTTCAAGCGACAGGAGGATGGGGGAGAAGTCCATCGCGGGGCGCTATTTCGCCGGCGGCGTGAATCCAAACTGTTCGAAGATCGTCCCGGCCTCCCGCGAGGCCAGGAATTCGAGAAACGATTTCGCCCCCGCCGCGTTTTTCGCATTGCGGATCACCGCCGCCGGGTACACAACCGGGGTGTAGGAGGAAGCAGGCAGCGCCATGGCGATGGAGACCTTCTCCGTGGACTTCGCGTCCGTTTCATAGACAAATCCGGCATCCGCGTCCCGCCCGGAGACGTAGGTGAGCACCGCGCGCACGTTTTGAGCGAACACGAATTTCGGCTGCAACACGTCGAAAAGGCTCAGACTGCGCAGGGCCTGTGCAGCGTACTGGCCGGCGGGTACGGAACGCGGCTCGCCCAGCGCGATCATGCGCACCTCGGGTTTCTTCAAGTCCTCCGCGCGCTTCACCACCTTCGATCCCGCTGGCACCACCAGCACCAGGCGGTTTCCGGCAATGTCCCGCCGGGTGCCTTCGAGCAGCAGGCCCTTCGCTTCCAGCGCGTTCATCTGCGCGGGAGCCGCGGAGATGAACAGGTCCACCGGCGCTCCCTCTTCGATCTGGGTTTGGAGGATTCCGGAAGCGCCGAAATTGAACACTGGTTTCGGCGCGCCGGCTCGCTCGGCGATTTTTTTTCCCAGGGCTTCCAGCACATCTTTCATGCTGATGGCCGCGGCCACGGTGATCTCCGTGCCCTGCGCCTGGCCGGAGGCGCGGGCCGCGGCCCCCGCGGCGGAATTCCGCGCCAGCGGCGCCGCGAGCAGCGCAGCCAGGGAGACTGCCAGAGCGAATCGTGAATGTCGCATGCCCTTCCTTTGCTCAACGCTCGCCGATCGCTAAACGCGCAGGATCATCACTTCCGTGGATTTAATCAGCGCGGCGGCCCGCTCGCCGGGATGCAGGTTCAGTTCGCGGGCGGCATCTGCGGTGATGATGGAGGTAATTTCCTGTCCGCCGATGGAAATTTTCACCTGGGCCATCAGCCCCTCAATGCGCACCTGGAGCACGCGACCCACCAGTTGGTTGCGCCCGCTCACCCGCCGGAAATTTCGGCGGCGTTCCGGGCCGGGTTTCTCGCCCGCGCGGTGCAGGTATTTGTCCAGCTCCTCGCGGGGAACGCGGTGATGCCCCCCGGGCGTGCGCACCGTGCGCAGTTTCCCGTGGTAAATCCACTGCTTCAGGGTGGGATAGCTGATGCCCAGCATCCGCGCGGCGTCCCTGGGCTTGATCAATTCCGGCTCGGCCATGCCGGGCAGAATAACCTGGCAGAAACGAAAAGGCAATACGATTTTATGCGATTTAGGCGCCCGCCCAATGCGCGTCAGCTGCGCGCCGCTTCCGCCTGCTCGAAGGCATGATACGACGAACGCACCAGCGGCCCGGCTTCCACGTGCCGGAAGCCCATGGCCAACCCGGCCCGTTTGAATGCCGCGAACTCATCGGGATGCACGTAGCGCTCGATGGGCAGATGTTCGGCGGTGGGCTGCAAATACTGGCCCAGGGTCAGGATAGCCACGCCCTGCTCCGCGATCTCACCCATGGCCTGCAACACTTCCTCCGGCGTCTCCCCCAGTCCCAGCATCATGCCCGTCTTTGCCGGGATGCCCGGCGCATGGACGCTCGCGCGATGCAACAGCTCCAGCGAGCGCCGGTAATCCGCGCCTTTGCGCACGCGGCGATACAGCCGAGGCACGGTTTCCATGTTGTGGTTCAGCACGTCCGGCCGGGCTTGCAGCACGGTTTCGAGCGCCTCCCAGTCGCCGCGAAAGTCGGGGATCAGCACCTCCACGCTGCACCCCGGCACGCGCGCGCGAATCTCGCGAATGGTCTCCGCGAAAATGTGCGCGCCGCCGTCCGCCTCATCATCGCGATTCACCGATGTGACCACCGCGTAGCGCAGGCCCATGCGCTCGACGGCTTCGGCCACCCGCCGCGGCTCATCTTCATCCGGCGGGCCCAGGGGACGTCCGGAGGGCACGGAGCAGAATCCGCAGGCGCGGGTGCATACGTTGCCCAGAATCATGAACGTGGCGGTGCGATGCTCCCAGCACTCTCCCATGTTGGGGCAGCGCGCGCTCTCGCACACCGTGTGCAGGTCGAGCGTGCGCATGATGCGCATCAGCTCCTGATGGTTCGGCCCTCCCGGAAAACGCACACGCAGCCACTCCGGCCGCGGGTGTGCCTGCGGCGTGAAGGCGTGCGCCCCGGCGCCGCAGCCGGACGCGGCAGCACCCGGATTCAGGATCTGGAAGGGAGTGTCCATATGCACGCCGATCAGTTCTGAGTCTAAGCCGCCCCCTTCGAGGCTGCAAGCCCGGGCCCAACCAACCGCCCGCGCCCTGCAAGTGTTCCACCCCGCTAGCGGTTGCTTTTTGTGGCGGCTACGGCGGTGGGCTTTGGCGTCAGAAGAAAATTTCCGTCCGTACAGTCATAGACACTGGTGATGGAATAGTTTTTATCCATGGCCTCCGCCAGCCGCCCCCACCAGCGCGTACTGCCCAATTGCAGGATGGCCTGCGGCTCCATGGACAAAATGATCAAACCGAAAGAACGGGCGGACACCGCATCTTCGAGCGGCGCATTGGACAATTGGTGGCTCCTGACCAGATAGGTCAATACGAATGGATTCGAGACCACCGGTTCTTTGCCCGCCAGCACCACCGCGCCGACATTTTCGGAAAGCACAAACGGAGCCGGCGATTCCTTCACCCGGCGATAGAGCTCCGGGCAACCGGATACGGCGAGTGGAACCAGGCGCGCATTGGAGGTGAACAACCCGGCGAAATACAGCGCGGCGACTCCGCAAATCCCGGCGAACACCGGGAGCATCGGCCGTAGGCGGGCTACATTCGCCAGCGCCTGATAGCCCAGAGCCGCGGCCAGGCATGCGGCCGCCACAAGTTCGAGAAAGTGGTTCATCGCCGAACCCTCTTTCCCCGCGGTTACCAGGACGACTCCGCCGGCGCAGAGCAGATAGAAAAGAGCGGCAGGCGCCTGGCGCGCCCGCAGCAGCAGGAACGCCACCACCAGCGGCGCCAGCGGCAGCAGGCTCCACCGCACCAATCCGAAGATCATCATGAACCGGCGCAGGGAGTAAGGGTCGGAATGCGTGCGGAACAGGTGAAAGAAAAATGCCCCGTCGGTGCCCACTTGAAACCAGTAGCACACCGCCAGGCAAA
>DATIYQ010000305.1:0-4198 GCA_035517515.1 Binatia bacterium | reverse complement strand
AGGCCGATGAGCCCGCGCGAGGGGATGCGGAACTCCATGCGCACCCGGCCGGAGCCGTGGTTCACCATCTTCACCATTTCGCCGCGGCGCGCGCCCAGGCTTTCCATCACGATGCCGATGTAGGCGTCCGGGCAATCCATGACCAGCAATTCCTGCGGCTCGAGGCGGCGGCCGTCTTCGGTGCGCACCACGATCTCGGGTTTTCCCACCAGCAGCTCGTAGCCCTCGCGGCGCATGGTTTCGATGAGAATGGCGAGCTGCAATTCCCCGCGGCCGAGCACGCGGAAGGAATCGGTGGAATCGGAGTCTTCCACGCGGATGGAGACGTTGGTGAGCAGCTCGCGATGCAGGCGGCCGCGCAGGTCGCGGGAAGTGACCAGGGTGCCCTCGCGGCCGCACAGCGGCCCGTTGTTGATGGTGAAGACCATGGCCAGGGTGGGCTCGTCCACGGTGAGCGGGACGAGCGGGGCGGGTGACTCCAGCGCGGTGATGCTCTCGCCGATCTGAATGCCTTCCACACCGGCGATGGCCACCATGTCGCCGCAGGGCACTTCATCCGCTTCGTCGCGCTCCAGGCCGCGGAAAGTGAACAGCTTGGTGAGCTTCGCGGACTCCAGGACGCCGGAAAGCTTGCTGATGCCCACGTCCACGCCGCGGCGCAGGGTGCCATTGAACACGCGGCCAATGGCGATGCGGCCCAGAAAATCGCTGTAGTCGAGATTGGTGACCTGCACCTGCAGAACGCCCGCGGGATCGCCGGCAGGCGGGGGAATCGCGGAGACAATAGCTTCGAAAAGAGGCAGCAGGTCGCGCGAGGCGTCACCCAGGGCGCGATGGGCCACGCCGGCCTTGGCGTTGGCGTAGAGCACGGGAAAATCGAGCTGGTCTTCGGTGGCGTCCAGGTCAATGAACAGGCTGTAGATTTCGTCGAGGACGGCGGCGGCGCGCGCGTCGCTGCGATCGATCTTGTTGAGCACCACCACCGGCGGCAGCTTGGCAGCGAGCGCTTTTTGCAGCACGTAGCGGGTCTGCGGGAGCGGCCCTTCGCTGGCGTCCACCAGCAGGAGCACGCCATCCACCATGCGCAGCGCGCGCTCCACCTCGCCGCCGAAATCGCTGTGGCCGGGCGTGTCCACGATGTTGATTTTGGTGTCGTGGAAGAAGAGGGCGGTATTCTTCGCCAGGATGGTGATGCCGCGTTCGCGCTCCAGATCGTTCGAGTCCATCACCCGGTCCACCAGGGTGGCGTTTGCACGGAAAATGCCGCTCTGGCGGAGCATGGCGTCCACCAGCGTGGTTTTGCCGTGGTCCACGTGGGCGATGATGGCGATATTGCGAATGTTGGACATCTGGGGCGAGTAGCGAGTGGCGAGAAGGGAGCCGCGGCGATTCTTTGGCCGCTCCTTCTCCAGGCAACGCTCGTTTCCGGCATCCTCCTAAAAAAATAGGGCTGCAAGCGCGACCCTGCAGCCCTTCAAGAAAATCTCGAAATGCTTAGCAGTGCGACGAACCCGCTATTCATCATAGCAGACTCCGCGGGACGGCGCGAAGCCGGGAGATGAGCTGGGTGGTGCGCCATCCTGGCCTGAATGAGCAGGCGCAGGGCTTTCCATTTCCGCTGTTGGCGCGTTTCGAGGGAGTTGAACGCGCGCACAGGCGGGAATCTACGTTTTCCGGGACGAACTAACCCCCGAACAAGGTTCGCGGGGGTACCCACCCCCCCTGGGTGAGTGTAAGATGTTGATTTTGAAAGACATCGTTTTTTGGGGAGGGCCAGGGAGTTCGTAATTGAATGAAAACACAGGAGAAAGATGGAATGGCCGAAAGCAAAGGGCGGGGAGAGCAGAGGCACTGAGCCCCGCGTGGCCGAGGAAAGAGGCGAACCGCTGCCGGCAGGCAGAGGGCCGGGGGAAAACTTCG
This sequence comes from Binatia bacterium, assembly GCA_035517515.1. Lineage (GTDB taxonomy): Bacteria > Acidobacteriota > Terriglobia > Acidiferrales > UBA7541 > JOPF136. The sequence goes on along the minus strand of DATIYQ010000305.1, from coordinate 2,278 downwards.
CGGACTGATCGCGGCGACTGGCTGGGCTCATGGCGCGGGGCTCGCAGATACTTCCGGGGAATGCTCGCCGGAGTCGTCGCCGGGGCCCTCGCCGGGATCTTCGCCGAGGTCATCGCCGAGGTCATCGCCGGGATCTTCGCCGGGGTTCGCGAAGAGGAAGCGGGTGGCGCCGAGCACACGGCTAAGGTCCTCTTGCTCCTCTTCGTTCCTCGAGGTCATCTCGAGTTCTCTGGAGACTGCGGGAACGGTACTCAGCAGGAGCTGGCAGATGTAGGCGATGAGATGGGCCTTGCGCGGTCCGATGCGATCATCGGCCACCATGAGCAGGAGCCTGCCGAGGGTGAAATTGATGCCGGCGGCGGTGCGATAACCATCGAGGGGACCGAGCAGGTCTTCCAGGGCCGTGTCGGAAGATGGGAGGCCGTCTCCCAAGTCCTGCGGGCTGCCGGAGGGCGGGCCGAACTCCTGGCGCCTGCGCGCGTGGTAGAAGCAATAGGTCGGATGGCCGTGCATCCGGTCGCGGCGGCAGCGGCGTCCAGCAGGGTCGCGGTAATAGCAGCGCCGGGCGGAATCAGCCTGCTCCGGAGTGAGGCGTCTGATGGAGTCGGCGAGCTGGCCAGTGGGCAGGGGTGGGGGCTCAGCCTGCGGCCTGCTTGCCTGGCCATTTTCCACGGCACTCACGGCCGGCATGTTCGCCGGCTCCTCAGGTTTCCCGGCGCATTCACGACGTATCTGGTGCGCCATGTGCATGAGCAGGGCGGCAGCAGGAGTGCCAGGCTTCGGGGGTACGTAGCGGCGCGTTGGGTGAAGCTTTGCCGGCTTGGTGGGCATGGTCTCAATCCTCGGTGGGCGGCGGTTCGCACGACGAGGCCAGAATAGCGAAAACGGTGAATTTGGCAATCCGGTATAAAATCGAAAAAATTGAGGATTTATTTCCCACGCAAGGCACCAGCGAGACCCGGGGCGGCGGGAGGAGGAGCCGGGAACTCCCGCGCGCAAAGGCTTGAAAGCCCGGACCGCCGGGGAGTGGCTTTGCAGTCACTTTCCTTCACTGAATCCCTGGGAACCGGCCTGCGGGCGGTACCATACAGTTAGTTCGAATCGGCCCATGTACAGGAAGGGATATGGAGTGGCGCGTGCCATCCCCCAGCCAGATCCCCGCCAAAAACGATCGTCGCAGCAGTGAACGTTTCGCATTGGTGGTGCCCGTAGCCTTGCGGTGGCTGGCCGCGAGCGGGGAACTGCTGCAGTGCGAGGGCGAGGCCGCGGAGGGCAACGCGCAGGGCGGCTTCGTGAAGATTCCCACCTCCATCCCTCCGGGCACTGAGGTTCAGCTACAGAACGTGCTCACCGGGGAAGCCATCCGGGCCCGCGTAGTGCGTGAACGCCTCTCCAAGGAGGGTGTGTTCGAAGGCCTGGGCGTCGCGTTTCTTACCGCGGCTCCAGGGTTCTGGGGCTTGACCTTTCGCCTGAAAAAAGCGACGGCCGAGCTTCGCGGACTGGAGCAGGAAATCAAGTCCGGGGGAATTCATCCGCTCGTTCTGCGCGATTTTCGCGACGCCGTGGACTATATCCGCAAGACGGCCTGGGCGGTGCAGGAATGGCAGGAGCGCCAGGTGCGGCAGCACGACACCGCCACGGTGCTTCCGCTGCTGACCGCAGAGCGCATCCGCCGCACCACCGAACTGAGTAATATGATCCTGAAAGACCTGGCGGACCAGCAGATCACCGCGGAAACCGCGGGTCTGGTGGAGCTGCTGCGCGCCATCGAAATTCTTCAGGCCCGGCTGACGTCGTCGCTCACGGCACGCCAATCCACCCAGCGGTGAATCTTCAGCTGGAGAGTGGTGCAGGGGAATCCACCGAACCTGGCGGGCGGGCAACGCGCCCCCTGGAAGCAGGCAACATTCACGGCGATCTGGCTGAGAGCGCTGTGGTTCGTGGCGCCGAAGTTGCGGGGAGGAAGAGGCAGATCGTCCCGCCGCACCGCGCCTGCCAGGGGGCCTGGTTGATCCGGCTGCGGCCGGAGGCCTGAAACTGCCGGCGCGGTGCGGCTGGGAAGAAATACCACCCGGGTGATTGCCGCTCATGCCCTGCGGTGGCGGAAGACTCGGCCGAGCGGCCAGGCTGAAAAACGTTACTTGCGACCGGCGAGCGACTTGGTGCCCGAGAGTTTCTTGGCTTTCTTGAGTGATTTGCGCGCCATGTGAATATCCTCCTTGAATCCGTCGAGTAGCTTAGGCCCGCGAGGGCCGTGCTTGCAAAGAGCACGCCAGGG
>DATIYQ010000304.1:0-4894 GCA_035517515.1 Binatia bacterium | reverse complement strand
GCCCTGATGATCATCCCGGCGATGGACAAGGTGCTGGATCCGTCGCTCACGGATTCGCGGCTCTCGCTGGTGCGCATTCCGTTCACCCAGCGCACGTTGATGCTGAATTCGTTCTTCCCGCATTCGATTCACCACGTGTGGACGGTGTTCACGTTTTCGCTGCTGGTGCTCTTCATATTCAAAGGCCTGGCGGAATTCCTGGCCATCTCCTGGATTCAGCTTTCCGGGCTTTCCGCGGTCACCGCGCTGCGCAACGCGGTGTACGCGCGCATCATCCGCCAGCCGGTGGGTTTTTTTGAAGACAACCCCACCGGGCGGCTGATGTCCACGGTGATCAGCGACGTGGAGCGGGTGCGCGGGGCGCTGGCGGAATGGCTGGCGGACTTTTTCCGGCTGACGTTTTCCCTGCTGGGCTGCGCCTCCGTGCTGTTCCTGATTGACTGGCGGCTCACGCTGATTTCCCTGGTGGTGCTGCCCCTGGTGCTCATTCCGGTGGCCAAATTCGGCAGGCGCATCCGCCATTCGGTGCAGCAGAGCCAGTCGCGGCTGGCGGACCTGACCCAGATCCTGCAGGAGACGGTGACCGGGAACCGCGTGGTGAAGGCCTTCGGCATGGAATCGTTCGAGATCGCCAAATTCCGGGAGACCGCGCGGCGCCTGCTGCGGGAGAACATGCGCTGGATCCGCGCCTGGGTGGGCAACGCGCCGTTGATGGAGCTGCTGGGGGCCGTGGTGTTGTGCGTGGCGCTGCTCTACGCTCGCGAGCGGATCAAGACGGGAGTGCTCACCAAGGGCGCGTTCATCGCCTTTGTCTACGCGCTGTTCCGCGTCTACGAGCCGTTGAAACGTCTGGGCGGTATTTACCACCAGTTTATGCAGGCTCTGGGCTGCACTCCGAATATCTTCGGGCTGCTGAATCTTCCGGAGGAAGTGCAGGAGGCACCCGGCAGCGTGACCCTGGAACGCTTCTCCGAGCGCATCGTATTCGACAACGTGAGCTTCGCGTATCCCGGCGGCGGAGAGATTCTGCGCGGCATCCGCTTTGAGGTGCGCGCGGGAGAAGTGGCGGCGATCGTTGGCGTGAGCGGGGCGGGCAAGACCACGCTGGTCAATCTGCTGCCGCGCTTCTATACGCCCACCGCGGGCCGTGTGCTGATGGATGGACAGGATTTGCGCTCGCTGAGCCTGCGCTCCCTGCGCGAGCAGATCTCCATCGTGACGCAGGAAACCATCCTGTTCAACGACACGGTGTGGAACAACATCAGCTACGGCCGTCCGGGAGTGACCGAAGAGCGCGTGGTGGCCGCGGCCCGCGCCGCGCTGGCCCACGACTTCATCGGAGAGATGCCCGGGGGATACCAGGCGCTGATCGGCGAGCGGGGCCAGCGGCTTTCCGGCGGCCAGCGCCAGCGCATCGCCATCGCCCGCGCGCTGTTGAAGGATTCGCCGATTCTGATTTTGGACGAGGCCACCTCCGAACTGGACTCGGAATCGGAGCGCCAGGTGCAGCAGGCGCTCTCCAACCTGATGGCCGGCCGCACGGTATTCGTGATCGCCCACCGGCTCTCCACCATCCGCAGCGCGGACATCATCCTGTTGCTGGAAGACGGCCAGATCCGCGAACGCGGCACGCACGGGGAATTACTGGAGCGCGGCGGGCTGTACGCGCGGCTTTACGAGCTGCAATTCGGCGCCGAGGTTTCGACGCACAACCATCGCGGCCTGCGCGCGGCAGAAGGGCCGGCCTGATCATGCCCAGCGCCCGCGCCGCCGGAATTCGTTCCATGACCGGATACGCGCAAGCCCGCGCGGAAGAAAACGGGCTGAGCCTGCGCGTAAGCATCCGCAGCGTGAATCATCGTTTTCTGGACCTGCACGTGCGCCTGCCGGAAGGCTGGGAGCCGCTGGAGCCGCGGCTGCGCCACCGGGTGCGCGAGAGCGTGCGGCGCGGGCACGTGGACGTGACGCTGCGCATCGAGCCCACCGGCCCGGCGGCGGTGCAGGTGAACCATCCGCTGGCCGCGGCATACGCGCGGGCCGCGGAAGAGTTGAGCCGCGAATTCTCCACACCCACCGCCATTGATTTTGTGGCCCTGCTGCGCCTGCCGGGGGTGGTGGCGGGGGCCGGGGTGCCCTCGGAAGAGGAGGTGGAGCGCGCGGCCGCGCTGGCCTCGCGCTGTCTGGACGATGCGCTGGCCCGTCTGGACGAGATGCGCCGCGCGGAAGGCGTTTCCCTGGCCGCGGAAATGCGCGGCCGGCTGCACAGCGTGGCGGCCCGGGCCGAAAAGATCGGCACTCTTGCGGAAACGCTGCGCCCGGAGTACGCCCGGCGGCTGAAGGAGCGCATCACCGAATTGCTGCAGGATTCGTCGGTGGAGCCGGGGCGCCTGGCCCAGGAGGCCGCGCTGCTGGCCGAACGCGGCGACATCACCGAGGAAGTGGCCCGGCTGCGCAGCCACCTGAAGCAGTGCGAGGCGCTGCTCGATTCCGATCCGGAGGCCGGCAAGAAGCTGGATTTCCTGCTGCAGGAGATGCAGCGGGAAGCCAATACCATGCTGTCGAAGACTCCCGGCGTGGAATCGCAGGGACTGGCCATTACCGATCTGGCGCTGGAAGTGAAAGCGGATATCGAGCGCCTGCGGGAGCAGATGCAGAACGTGGAGTGAAATCCCCCTGGAGGAATGCGTCTAAATCGCCGATGCCTTCATCGCCTTCACCGATCGTATTCATCGTTTCCGGGCCATCGGGCTGCGGGAAGTCCACGCTGGTGGAAAAGATGCTGGAGCTGCCGGCCATCCGGTTTTCCATTTCCTGCACCACGCGGAAACCGCGCCCGGCGGAATCCCCGGGGAAATGGTACAATTTTGTGTCTGAGGAAGAGTTCGACCGCATGGTGGAACGCGGGGAATTCCTGGAGCACGCCCGCGTATTTTCCCGGTACCGTTACGGCACCCCGCGCCGCTGGCTGGACGAGGCGCACGCCAAGGGACTGGACCTGGTGCTCGAAATCGACGTGCAGGGGGCCGCGCAGGTGCGGGCCGCACTGCCGGATTCCGCGTCCATTTTCATTTTGCCGCCTTCCCGGCAGGCTCTGGAACAGCGCCTGCGGGCCAGGGGGCAGGACACGGAAGAGGAGATCGAGCGGCGGCTGGCCCAGGCGCAGCAGGAGATCCTGGAACACGTGGCGAATTACGACCATATCGTAGTCAATGACGAGCTGGAGACCGCGGGACGAAAGGTCCAGTCCATCGTGCTGGCGGCGCGGACGCGCCGACGCACGGCGATGGATTCGGACGCCGTCCGGCAGGTGCTTCGCTCCTTTGGAGGATAGAGTTGCAGATGGCCGTCAATCAAGAAGCACCCACCAGTCAATTCGCATTTGTCATCCTGGCCGCCAAGCGGGCCCGGCAACTGATGGCCGGCGCACCGATGCTGCTGGCGCACACCCGCGCGCACAAGCCCACGCGCATCGCCGTGGAAGAACTGCGGCACAGCCTGCTGGAATACCAGCACCTGCAACCGGGCGAAAAACCGGAAGAAGACGCCGGCAAGCAAAGCGAGTAGCCGGGGAGAGCGCATGCGCGTGGCGGTGGGAGTCGCGGGCGGAGTGGCCGCCTACAAAGCGGCCGAAGTGGTGCGCCGCCTGCAGCAGGAAGGCCTGGAAGTGGAAGTGGTGATGACGCGCGCGGCGTGCGAATTCATCGCCCCGCTCACCTTCGCCGCGCTCACCGGACGCAAGGTCATCACCCAGATGTTTGGAGCGGGCGAATCCGCGCCGGCCAACGTCGAGAGCGCCATCGAGCACATGGCCGTGGCCCAGCGCATTGACGCGCTGGTGGTGGCACCGGCCACCGCAGACGTGCTGGCGCGCATGGCCCACGGGCTGGCCGACGATTTCCTCACCACCCTCTGCCTGGCGACCAAAGCCCCGATGATCGTGGCCCCTTCGATGAATGTGAACATGTGGGAGCATCCAGCCACGCAGGAGAATCTCTCCCGGCTGCGCGCCCGGGGCGTGCGGGTGGTGGAACCGGGCGAGGGCTATCTGGCGTGCGGCATGACCGGGGCGGGCCGCCTGGCGGATGTGGAGGAGATCGTCCGGGTGGTTTGCGAAACCCTGGGGCTGCGCCGCGATTTGGCCGGGGAAACTTTGCTGATCACGGCAGGGCCCACGCGCGAGGAATTGGATCCAGTGCGGTATTTAACCAACCGCTCTTCGGGCAAGATGGGCTACGCGCTGGCGGAAGCGGCGGTGCGCCGCGGGGCCCAGGTGATTCTGGTGAGCGGACCGGTGGCGCTGGAGCCGCCGGAACATGTGGAGTTCCTTCCGGTGCGTTCGGCGGAGGAAATGCGCCAGGCGGTGTTGCAACGGTTGCCGCAGGCTACCGCCGTGCTGATGACCGCGGCGGTGGCGGACTACCGCCCGGCGAAGCCCGCCGCGCAGAAAATCAAGCGCGGCACCGCTGCGTTGACCGTGGAGTTCGAACCCACGCCGGATATCCTGGCGGAGGTGGCCGGGGAGAAAGGCGCGCGCTTGATCGTGGGTTTCGCCGCGGAGACCAACGGGCTGGAGGAATCCGCGCGCGGCAAACTGCTGCGCAAGAACGCCGACCTGATCGTGGGCAATGATGTGACCCGGCAGGGCGCCGGGTTCGACGTGGATACCAACATCGCCACGCTGTTCCGCCGCGACGGCAGCCAGGTGGACCTTCCGCAGATGAGCAAGCGGGAGCTTGCCTCCCGCATTCTGGATGAAGTAACCGCCTGGCGAAGCGCGCGGACCCGCACCTAATGCCCGCACCTGCCGGATCCTCCCTGGAAGCGTGGCTGCGTTATTTCGACGATTTAGGGCTGGGGCCTTTTTATCTGGACCGCGCGGCGATGGAATTGCCAG
>DATIYQ010000303.1:0-22182 GCA_035517515.1 Binatia bacterium | reverse complement strand
TCATTTTTCGGCAGCACCTGTCCCAGATACTGTCTGTAAATGAAGTAGCCGATCGCCAGCACCACCACCAATCCCACCAGCCCGCGCATGGTTTGCTCCTTCCGCTCCGGCCTGGCGGCCGAAGCTCCCGCCTTCACGCTGGCCCCGCGTCCCGGCGCATTTAACTTCCAGTTTAGCGCGCGGGCTGGGGAAGCAGGGACGCCGCAACGCGGGATGTTCCTGTAGAGTAAGGAGAGGCTGGCCGGACCTCACGCCGGTAGGTTTGAGCTCCCTCGCGCGGTCTTCGGGGGCATCTCATTTTCGGTCACATCCCCCGCACCGGTTTGCCCCTCCGGCCCTGCACTCCTGTTAAGATGTCGGCCAGCTTTCGCCCTGCGAAAGCGACTCCGCGGAGCCGGAATGTCCACGTCCCCCACCGCCCAACTCGATCTTTCGTCGCTGCTCCAGCTTCGCGAATCGGAGCTGGAAGAAGCCCGCAACCTTCAACTCTCCCTGCTGCCCAATGCCCCGCTTCAGTTTGCCAACGCCGAATTCTCTTCGCGGTTCCAGGCGGCGGCCGCCGTGGGCGGCGACTTTCTGGATTACTTCCACCTGGGCGACACGCGCATGGGAATCTATGTGGGCGACGTGGTGGGCAAAGGACTTTCCGCGGCCATGTACGCCGCGCTCACCGTGGGCACGCTGCGCGGCATCCACAAGACCGGCTGCCCGCCCATGACCGTGCTCTCCGCCCTGAACCGCCGCCTGCGGACTCGGGCCGTCTCCGGCCGCTACTCTGCCGTGCAATACGCCGTCTACGATCCCGATTCCCGCGAACTCCTTTGCGCCAATGCCGGCCTCCCCCGGCCCATCCATTTTTCCGGGGGCAAATGCGCGGAACTCGGTTACGGCGGGCTGCCCTCAGGGCTGTTTGATGACGCCCGCTACGATCAGTACAGCATTCTGCTGGAACCCGGCGACGCCGTCCTGTTCCTCACCGACGGTCTGATTGAGGCCCACGATTTCGAACGCGACGAGTTTGGAGTCTCCCGGGTGATGGAAATCTGCACCGCCCATTTGAATTCCTCCGCGGACGCTCTGCTCTCCCGCTTGTTTTCCGCGGTGGACGAGTTCATCGGCCACACGCCTCCGCAGGACGATATCACCGCGGCGCTTCTCAAGGTCTACTAGCGGGATTTCGCGCGCCGCCGCGGCTCCCGCGTGGCCGCCCGGCGGGTGTAGGCCCTCGCGCCCGCCGCTCCCGGCCCGGTCCGTCCGCTCTGCTTTCGTTGACAGTCCATTTCGCCGCGTCTACGATACTTCGCGGCCACGGGCAGCCTGCAGCAGGATTCGTTCTGCGCGCCTCCCGCGTTACTTGACCCCAGCCGGAAGGATTCGAGATGCACAGGTGCGGGAACCCTGCACTCCTGGCAGCGGTGGTGCTTTTTTCGAGTGCCGTGCCCATCCGGGCCGGCGGCCCGGCGCTCCCCGCCCCGGCCGCTTCGCAAGGCAGCGCCCAGGCCAGCGCGGAGTCGGCGGCTCCGCCCCTTGAGCCCCGTCCCCTGCGCATCCAGAGTCACACCCTCGCCAATGGCCTTCGCTTATTTGTGATCGAAGACCACACCACCCCCATCTTGAACCTGCAGGTCTGGTATCACGTGGGCTCCAAGGACGAGCGGCCCGGCCGCACCGGCTTCGCCCATCTCTTTGAACACCTGATGTTCAAAGGCTCCGCGCACGTGCAGCCGGAAGAGCATGCACGCATCATCGAGGCTTCCGGTGGCACGGACAACGCCTATACCAACGACGATGTCACCGTCTTTTGGGAAACCGTGCCCAGCAATTTCCTCGAACGCGTCCTCTGGCTCGAAGCAGACCGCATGGCCACGCTCACTGTGGACGAGGCCGGGTTCCACTCCGAGCGCAACGTGGTGAAAGAAGAGCGCCGGCTGCGCGTGGAAGATCCGCCCTATGGCCGCGTCTTTGAAGATCTCTACGCCGCGGCCTTCTCTGTGCATCCCTACCACCACACCACCATCGGCAGCATGGACGATCTCAACCGCGCCACCCTCGCCGATGTCCAGGAGTTTTACCGCGCCTTCTATCGCCCGGATAACGCCACGATTGTCATCGTGGGAGATGCGGCTCCGGAAGCCTGCTGGGCCGCGGCTCAAAAGTATTTTGGCGGCATCCCGAAGCCCGATCAGCCCGTGCCCAGGCAGAAACTTGTGGAGCCTCCGCAGACCGAAGAGAAACAGCTCACCAAATCCTACGGCGCCAATTCGCCGCTCCCCGCGGTCCTGGAAGGTTTCAAAATCCCCGCGGCCTTTACCCCGGACTCTTATCCGCTGAATCTCGCGTCCAACATCCTCTCCGCCGGGGAAAGCAGCCGGCTCTACCGCCGCCTGGTTTATGAAACGCAGATCGCCGCACAGACCGCCGGCATCGGGAACTTCACCGAGGACCCCAACCTGTTTCTCGCCTTCGCGGTGATGAATCAGGGAAAAACGGCCGAGGAAGGCCGCGCGGCCATTGAAGCCGTGCTCGCCGAAATCAAGAACGACCCGGTGAGCCCCGGCGACCTGGCCAAGGCCAAGAATCAGATGATCGCCGGATTCATCTTTGGACGCGTGGGCGACCAGCAGACGGCCGATTCCCTGGGTCTGGCCGCGGTCATCGGCAACGATCCCGAACTGGTGAATCGCGATCCGGGCCTATTCCTGCGCGTGACCGCCGCGGATGTGCAGGCAGCGGCCCGCAAATATCTGATTGCAGCGCGGTGTACGCTGATGATCGTTTCGCCTCCGGCGCGCTGATGTGCGGCGCCTGCGGAGCTGCATGACGGGATGAGGACAAGGGAACCAATCCGGCGAATCCCGCGGGCGATCGGTTGCCCCCGGGCTGCCGCGGCCATCGTTCTCCTGGCCGCCGCGCCCGTCCTTCTGGCCGTTCCCCAGCAGCCCTCCGGGGAAGCCGCGGCAACTCCGCAAGCCTCCGCAACGCGGCCCGCCACCCTTCCTCCGGGCGTGCGCCTCGAGCCGCAGATGCCTCCGGGCGCCGCGCCGCGCCCATTTGAGTTTCCTTCACCCGCTTCTCGTGTCTTTCCCACTGGTCTGCAGGTATTTGTGATTTCGAGGGCGCGTCAGCCCGTGGTCACCGTGGATCTGCTCATCCCCAATGCCGGGGCTTTTTTCGACCCGCCCGGAAAACCGGGTGTGGCGGCGCTGGTCGCGGCCTTGCTGCCGGAGGGTACCCGCCGCCGCTCCGCGCGGGAGATTGCCGAGGCCATCGACTTCGTGGGTGGGTCGCTGAGCACCACGGCGGAAAGCGATGCCACCAGCGTGGTCGTCACTGTGGTGAAGCGCGACTTTCCCCTGGCAATGGACCTGCTCTCCGACATCGTGCTCCACCCCGCCCTCAGCGCGGAGGAATTGGAACGCAAGCGTCGCCAGGCGCTCTCCAATCTCGAGGTGGGATATGCCGATGCCGCTTATCTGGCCCAGGTAACCGCCGCGCGTGCTCTGTTTGGCCTGCATCCCTACGGTCTTCCCGAGGATGGCACTCCCGAATCTCTGCGCGCCATTCGCCGCGACGACCTGGTGGAGTTCCAGAAGTCCCGGTTCGTTCCCCAGGGCGCGCTCCTGGCCATTTCCGGCGATGTGACTCCGGAGGAGGCGTTCGCCGCCGCCGAAAAGTTTTTCGGCGCTTGGGCGGGCGTTCCTCCGGCATTTACCGCGCCCGCCATCCCGGAGCCCCCGGCCGGCCTGCGCTTTGTTCTCGTGGATAAACCGGACGCCGTGCAGACCCAAATCCGCATCAGCCGCATCGCCGTCCAGCGCAATAGTTCCGATTACCTTCCGCTGTATGTGGCCAACCGCGTCTTTGGCGGAGGTTTCAACAGCCGCCTCAACACCAGGATCCGCCAGAAGGAGGGGCTCACCTATGGCGCCACCTCCCAGCTCGCCAGCCGCGCCCGCGCCGGAAGTTTGCTGGCCGGTCTGGCCACTCGCACCGACACTACCCTTGAGTCCCTGCGCCTTCTGTTAGATCTTCTGGCGCAGATGGGGTCGGGAGTGGTCGCTCCGCAAGAGTTGCGATTCGCCCAGGACTATCTCGTCGGCTCTTTCCCCATGCAATCGGAAACGCCGGAGCAGATTGCCGGACGAGTCCTGGCCCTCTCGCTCTACGGTCTGCCCGCCGGCTACTACCAGACGTACCGGGAAAACATTCAGGCCGTCACCACCGCGCAGCTCAAGACGCTGGTGCCGCGCTACTTCGGCGCGTCGAATCTCTCCATCGTTCTGGTTGGCAACCTCGCCGCGTTCCGCGGGCCGTTGAAGCAGGCCTATCCGGATGCGCAGTACGAGGAGGTTCCCGCGGCCGATCTCGATCTCTTGGCCGCAGACCTCCACCGCAAACCTTCCAGTGACGCTCCGGACTCCGGCGTCCCCGCCGCCACGCCGGATTCCCTCCAGAAGGGCCGGGAACTGCTCAGCTCGGCCGCGAAGATCGCGGGAGGAGAAGCCCTGGCTGCGGTCAAGACTGTGGATGTGGCCGCCAAGGGCAAGCTCTATCAGCAGGTGGGCGACGACGAAATCGCCCTTCACCTCCAGGTCTCCTACCCGGACTCTATGCGCCTGGAAATGAAGCTTCCCAATGCCGATATCACCCAGGGATTCGACGGCCGGGTCGGTTGGCTCCAATTTCCCGGGGGAGTTTCCGAAGCCTCCTCGGACGCCGTAAGCGAGTTTCGCCGGTCGATCTTGCTCACCGGTGGCCTCGGCCTGGTCAGCGCCGCCCAATCCGGCGTGCTCGAAGTGCAGTATCTGGGTGAGGAAGAACTGGAAGGGAAGAAAACCCTGGCGGCGCTGTGGAAGGGACCCTCGGGACCTGTGCGGCTCTATCTTGATCCCGCCAGCCGCCTGCTGGTGGCCGCGCGCTTTGTCTCCTCCGGCCAGCGCGGCGCTCCGGAAACTCTTCAGGTATGGGACGATTACCGCCCCGTCGAAACTGTCCAGTTTCCGTTTCATTCCGTCACCTACCAGAACGGTGTCCGCCATTCTGAAATCTTCGTCCAGGAAGTTCGCTTCAATCAGCCCATGGACCCCGCTCTCTTCTCCAAACCCGCGAGCTAGCATCGCCCTCGTCCCGTGCGCAAGCAGCCCATCCATCTGCTGCTCTCCGGCGGGGACCGCCGTTCCATCGGCAAATCGAATCGAGTGGTGGCCCTCGTCATGCGGCGCCCGCGAACCCTCGTCGAGTTGATGCTTTGCCTGTGGAACCGCGATCCGCTGGTTCGAATGCGCGCGGCGGATGCCGCGGAAAAAATTTCCGCTTTGCGGCCCGGATGCCTGGCCCCATTCAAGGCCGAGTTGCTCGGCCTTGCCGGCGAGGCCATTCAGCCTGAACTCCGCTGGCATCTTGCGCGCATGCTCCCCCGCTTGCCCCTGAATGCTCCGGAACGGGATCGTGCCGCCGCCCGGCTCCGCGAGTTTCTCTCCGACCGCAGCTCCATCGTCAGAACCATGGCGCTTCAGGGATTATTTGAACTGGCCCTCGGCCATCCTGCTCGGGAAGAAGAGATCGGCAGGCTGCTGGAAACGCACTCTCGCGTCGGATCGCCTGCCGTGAAGGCCCGCAGCCGTCTCTTGCTGAAACAGCTTGCCTCGAAAACTTGCGCGCGCGAGAAATCAGCTTCCCCGCGCGGCAATCGCCAGCGGCCTGCCCGCGGCTGACTCTCAGCCGCTGGTCTCCAACACCACTTTCCCCACGTTCTGCCGGTCGTGGATGTAGCGATGCGCCTTCGCGGCCTGTTCCAACGGAAATGTCTTGCCCACCACCGGCTGAATGCTCCCCGCGGAATACATGCGCATCAACTCCTCCATCTCCCGCCCCAGCACGGCTTCGCGGCCTTCCATTCGTCCCAGGTGCACGCCGATCACCGCGATGTTTCTCTCCATCAATTTCAACGGCGAAATGCGCGGGGTCTGCATGATGGCTTTCAAAGCCCGGACCGCGCTGCGCTTCCCATCCGGCCCTGCCGCCGCGGAGAAGCCAAACACCACCAGCCGTCCCATCGTGCCCAGGCAGCGCAGGCTCCGCGCCCACGATTTTCCTCCGATCGGATCGAGCACCATCTCGATCCCTCGGGGCGCCGCGCGGCGCACTTCAGCCACAAATTCCGTCTGCGTGTAATCGATGGGATGATCCACGCCGATTTTCCGCAGGAAATCCATTTTGGAGGCGCCTGCCGTGCCGAACGTTTCCAGCCCTCGCGCCCGTGCCAGTTGCACGGCGGCAACGCCCACTCCGCCCGCGGCGCCATGAATCAACACGCGGTCGCCCGCGCGCAGGTTGCCCATCTCGAACATGGAGTGGTACGCCGTGAGGTAATTCACCGGGATCGCCGCCGCGTCCTGGAACGACAGTTGATCGGGGATCGCAAACACCCCCTGCGTTGTGCACGCCGCGAGTTCCGCATAGGCATTGAATCGCGTCATGGCCATCACCCGCTGGCCCTTATGCAGCGCGCCGCCCTCCGGCACCTGTTCCAGTGTCCCGGCCACCTCAAACCCCGGAATGAACGGCGGTTTCGGAGTGCCCGGATAGACTCCCATGCGCTGCATCAGGTCTGCAAAATTGATGCCAACGGCACGCACGCGGACCAGGCATTCCCCGGCTTTCGGCTTCGGCTCCGGCCAGTCCCGCAGTTCAAAATTTTCTGGCGGGCCATACCTCCGCACCACCATTGCGCGCATCGAATCCTCCTGCGGCGCTCGTCCGGAGGGGGCTTGCCCGCTCTCCGGTCGAGGACTCCGGTTGGGTCTTGGCGGGGAGTTTAGGTTTTTCGCCGCCGCTGGCATACACTATAAGTCTTTGACAACCCTATGACATCCTCCACTGTGCGCGCTCATTCGCAGTTCTTTTCGTTCCTCCTTCTCGCCGCTCTGGCGGCCGCGCCTTGCCGCGCGGGCCAGCCCGACGCGGAGTCCGCACCCGCGGGCAGACTTGCGGCTCGTAGCCGCGGTGCCCAAAAGCCGGCCAAAGCCGCTCCGAAATCCGTGGTGATTCAAGCCATGGAGCAGGAACTCGATCGTTCCATGGCCGCGCTCTCCAAAGCGGACCCCCCGCCCTACTTCATCAGTTATAGCCTCACCGAGCAGCAGCGTGCGGAAGTGCAGGGCTCCAATGGTGCGCTGCTCTCCAGCCAGGAGACGCGGCATCGCTGGCTGCAAACCTCCGTGCGCGTCGGCAGCTATGACCTGGACAACACCCGCCGCGTCGGCGGTCGCGATTCCGGGTTTGAAGCCAGCTTCGGCACCACCGCGCCCCTGGATGATGACCCGGGCGTGCTGCGCCGCCTCTTGTGGGAGGAAACCGACCGCCAATATCGCGGCGCCACCGAAGCCCTGCTGCGCATCCAGACCAGCAAAGACGTGAAGGTGGAATCCACCGATGCCCGCGCCCCCGATTTTTCTCATGAGGCGCCGCACGTTTACTTCGGTCCTCAAGCCTCCTTCCAGGTGGACCGCCGCCCCTGGGAGCAAAAGGTGCGGCAGTATTCAGACTACTTCCGCTCTTCCTCCTCGGTCATCAATTCCATCGTCTCGATTTCGGCGCTCGCGGAAAATACCTATTTTGTCAGCACCGAGGGCACCCGGCTGCAATTCGGAGATGTGAAGTACCGTCTCGAGCTGTTTATCCAGGGCAAGGCCCCGGACGGCATGGATCTGAACCGCTACGCGAATTTCGATTGGGTGCAGCCCTCCGAACAGCCGGACGACAAGACCGTGCTCGCTCAGGCGGCCGAGCTCATCCGGCAGATGGACGCGCTCATCAAGGCCCCGCTCGTGGAGCCTTACGCCGGGCCCGCGCTGCTCACTGGCCGCGCCGCCGCCGTCTTCTTTCACGAAGTCTTCGGCCACCGCGCCGAAGGTCACCGCCAGAAGGACGTCAGTGAAGGCCAAACGTTTGCCAAGAAAGTGGGCGAGCAGATTTTCCCCAGCTTTCTTTCCGTCTACGACGATCCCACCCTGGCGCGCATGGGCAAAATCGACCTGCTGGGCCACTACCCCTATGACGACGAGGGCGAGCCCGCCCAGCGCGTCCTGCTGGTCGACCATGGGGTCCTGAAAGGCTTCCTGATGTCCCGCTCGCCGCTGGTCGGCTTTCCCAACTCCAATGGTCATGGCCGCGCCCAGATGGGCCTGCCGCCGGTTTCCCGCCAGGGTAACCTCATCGTGGAGAGCAGCAAGCAGGTTTCCAACGCCGAGCTTCGCAAAATGCTGCTGGAAGAGGTCAAGCGCCAGGGAAAACCGTTCGGATTGTTGATCGATGACATCGCCGGCGGTTTCACCATGACCGGCCGCGGCCAGCCCCAGGCCTTTCAGGTGACCCCCCTGGTGGTCTACCGCGTCTACCCGGATGGCCGGCCCGATGAAATGGTGCGCGGCGTGGATATTGTCGGCACCCCCCTGGTCTCCCTCACAAAAATCCTGGCCACCGGGGACACCGAAGAAGTGTTCAACGGTTACTGCGGCGCGGAATCCGGTTCTGTTCCCGTCGCTGCGGTTTCCCCCGCCATCCTCATCAGCGAGTTGGAAGTCCAGAAAAAGGAGACTTCCGTGGACCGCCCCCCCATACTCCCCCCTCCCGCGCATGACCCGGCGGCCCCCGGAGGGCGTCCATGAACCGGCCGCGTTCGCTCCTCGCTGCTCTCTTGTGCGCTCTGGGAACGATTGCTCTGCTCCATCCGGGCGGCGCCCTGGGGCTTCCCCGGCCCGGGGCGGATGCGAATGACAAAGACCAGACCCTGCACGCCCTGCGCGACGAACTGGCGCGTTCCCGCGCCCGCTTGGTGCTTCCTCCGCAGCCCAAGCCCTACTACATCGAGTATCGCCTGCTGGATCTCGAGCAACGCACCGTATCGGCCACCTTCGGCTCGCTGCTGGCGAGTTCCTCCGCCAAGAATCGCTTTATGGACGTGAACGTGCGCGTCGGAGACTACCAGCTCGACAATTCCAATTTTGTGGGTGGCGACGACTTCCGCAGCACCATGGGCTCCACAGGCGGAGTGGGGATCGATGGGGATTATAACTCCCTGCGCCAGGACCTGTGGATCGCCACCGACGGCGCCTACAAGGAAGCGCTCAGCCAACTTTCCAATAAACGCGCCTTCCTCCTTAATCTCTCCCGCCCGCCGGACATTCCCGATTTTTCCCACGAGCCGCCGGTGGTGGACATCGAGCCCAAACTCGGCGCCGACTGGACCAGCCGCAACTGGGAGCAGGAAGCCCGCGAAGCTTCCGCCGGGCTCCGGGCCTTTCCCGATCTCTACGCCTCTCGCTTGAATTACAGCATGGTGGTCATGAACTACTACCTGTTCAATTCCGAGGGCACCGAGATTCGCGTTCCCCGGGTAGTTGCCGCCATCGAGGCCAGCCTGGAGACAAAATCCGCGGATGGCTCCCCGCTCCACAATTACTATACGGCCTACGCGCCCAGCGCGGCGCTGCTCCCCCCTCCGGCGGTGGTCCGCGAAGGCCTGGAAAAGGCCGCGCGCGAACTCATGGCCCTGCGGGACGGCGTCAATGCTCCGGATTATTCCGGTCCAGTTCTCTTTGAGGCCCCCGCGGCCGGCGCGCTTCTGGCCCAGTTGCTCGGGCCTTCCGTTTCCGGCTCCCGCCCGCCGCTCGCCGCCATGCAGGGCTTCGACCAATTGCTCGATCGCGTCGGCGGGCGCAGCGAATGGTCCGGCCGGCTCGGCACCCGCGCCCTTCCCGCCAATGTTTCCCTGGTGGACGATCCCGGCCAGAAGGATTTTCAGGGCGCCCCGCTCATCGGCGGCTACCAGGTGGATGACGAGGGCGTCCGCGAACAACGCGTGGAATTGGTGGTGGAGGGCATTTTGAAGCATTTTCTGATGTCCCGCCGCCCCGGGCCGGACTTCGATGTCTCCAATGGTCACGGTCGCGGCTATTACCTCAGCGATCCGCGCGCCTCCATGAGCAACATGTTTTTCCAGGCCACGGAGACGCAAAGCCCGGAGGCCCTGCGCAAGCGCTTCCTGGACCTGTGCCATGAGAACGGCCGCTCCTGGTGCGTGTTGGTGCGCAAGATGGATAATCCCTCGGTCTCCATCACCCGCCAGGAGGATTCAAACGAATACATCCGCGAGCTTGCCGGTGCCGCCGGTGCGGGTGATCGCCTGCCCTTGCTCCTCTACCGCGTCTATGTCAGCGACGGGCATGAAGAGCCCATGCGCGGCGCCCTCTTGCAGCGCCTGAACCTGCGCGCCTTGCGCTCCATCGCCGGGATTGGCAGCGACGCCAGGGTCTTCAATTACATGCAGAACCAGCAGTTCGGCTTCGCCGGGACCGCGCTTTCCGCCTTCGGCAGCGTGCAGGGAGGGTTGCCCACTTCCCTGGTCGCGCCTTCGCTCCTCCTCGACGATGTGGATGTGCGCGGCGCGCGCGGTGAGCCGCATCGCCCTCCATTGCTTCCCCCGCCACCCTTCAATTAAGCTGCGGAGCGTCTCCGGACGCACCGTGCCGAGCAACGAGCTACAACAGGAGATTCGCGAGAAGCGGATGGCCGCGGGAGCCTCCGTGCTCTCCGCCCTGGCCCTGGTGGGCCTGAAGGCCTTTCTCTCCTATTCCACCGGTAGCCTGGGCGTGCTCTCGGAAGCCCTCCATTCCACCTTTGACTTGATCGCCGCCGTCATCACCTATCTCTCCGTCCAGGCCGCCGGCCGTCCACCGGATCAGGACCACCTCTACGGCCACGAGAAAATTGAGAGCTTTTCCGCATTCGTCGAAACCCTGTTGCTGCTGGCCACCGCGCTGTACATCATCTACGAAGCCGTCCAGCGGTTGTTTTTCGAAGGCGTAAACATTCGGCCCTCTCCCACCGCCTTGCTGGTTCTCGGAGTCTGCCTGGCCATTGACGTGGTGCGCGCCCGCGCCCTGATGCGCGTGGCCCGCCAGTACTCGAGCGAAGCCCTGGAGGCGGATGCTCTGCATTTTTCTACCGACGTGTGGAGTACTCTGGTGGTCATCGGCGGCCTCGTGCTGGCCGCCCTGGGTTCCCGCTTTGGCATTCCCTGGCTGCGCTTCGCAGACCCCCTCGCCGGCCTCTTCGTGGCCGCCGTGGTCATTCGCATCGGCTCCCGCCTCGGACGCAGGACCCTGGACACTCTGCTCGATGTCGCCCCCCGCGGGCTTCAGGAGCAAATCGAAGCCGGCATCCGCGGCATCCAGGGTGTGCTGTCGGCGGAGCGCATCCGCGTGCGCCGCGCCGGCAAACGCTATTTCGTGGACGTCACCATTAGCGTCTCCCGCACCGCCACCTTTGAGCAGGTTCATGCCGTGAGTGATGCCGTCGAGCGCCGCATCCGCGAGATGGTTCCCGCGGACGTGATGGTGCACATGGAGCCGCGCGCCGGCTCCCACGAAAACGTCTTTGACCGCGTGCGCGCCATCGCCCAGCGCCGTGGACTGGCCATCCACGATGTTTCTGCCAATCAGCTCGATGGCAAACTCTTCCTGGATTTGCACCTGGAGGTGGATGAGCGGCTCAGTTTGGTGCAAGCCCATCAGTCGGCCACCGAGCTGGAGCGCGATATCCAGGCGGAGATTGCTCAGGCCGGCCAGATCAATATCCACATCGAGCCTCTGGGGGCGCATGTTCCGCCCGCGGATACTCTCAGAGACCTCGCTCGCGCCGTCCAGCTCTACATCGCTGGCCTTTCCGGCGAGTTCCACGAGATGAGCGCATGCACCGACGTCCAGGTGCGCCGCGCCGAAAACAGGATTATGGTGTCCTGCAAGTGCACCTTGCAGGGCAACCTGCCGATTACCGAAGTTCACGAAGTTACGGCGGCGCTGGAAGACCGGGTCCGCGAGCGGTTTCCGCAGATTGCTCGCGTCACCATTCATCCCGAGCCGCCGGTTTAAGACGCCGTCGGCTGCGGTGGCCGCGCATTACGCTGCCGCGTTCGCTCGCGGTACCAATGGGGAGGGAAAACCTGTGAACCTGCGACTTGCGATCGTAGCTGCCAGAAAAGGGATTTTCCATCACGCCTACGTGCTGATGGCCGTAGTTTTCCTCGCGGCTGCGGCCTTCGCCTGGCTGCCGGCCGTTCTTCGCGCCGGGCAGCAGGCTGCGGAGCTGGCCCTGCCCCAGGAGCGCCATCTGCGCCACGTCCGCCAGCTCACTTTTGGTGGCGAGAATGCCGAGGCCTATTTTTCCTTTGACGATTTGCACCTGATCTTTCAGTCCCGGCCGGACACCCAATCCTGCGACCAGATGTTTACCATGGACGTGAGCGGTGCGAACCGGCGCATGGTCTCCACCGGCGGCGGCCGGACCACCTGCGGCTATTTCTACCCCGATGGCAAGCACATCCTGTACAGCTCCACGCGCGGCGCCGGCCCCGCTTGCCCCCCGCCCCCGGACTGGAGCCACGGCTACGTGTGGAAGCTCTATCCGGAATACGAGATTTACCGCGCCTTGCCCGACGGCTCCCAGATCGAGCAACTGACCCATAATTTCGGCTACGACGCGGAGGCCACCATCGCCCGCGACGGAAAAACCATCGTTTTCACTTCACTTCGAAATGGCGATTTGGATATCTACACCATGAACGCGCACGGCGGTCACGTGCGCCGCCTGACCACGGAGCTGGGATACGACGGCGGTCCCTTCTTCTCTTTCGACGGGAAAAAGATTGTCTATCGCGCCTACCATCCGGAAACGCCGGAGGAGGTCGAAGACTACAAAGAACTGCTGCGCACCTACGAGCTGCATCCCCGGCGCTTCGAGATTTTCGTGATGAACGCGGATGGTTCCGAGCGCCGGCAGTTGACCCATTTCGGAGCCGCCAGCTTCGCGCCTTTCTTTCACCCCGACGGAAAACGCATCATTTTTGCTTCCAATCGCCTGGATCCCAAGGGCCGTAATTTTGACCTCTATCTCATCAACGCAGACGGCAGCGGCCTCGAGCAGGTCACCTACGACCCGCAATTCGACGCCTTCCCCATGTTCAGCTCCGATGGAAAGCTACTGGTCTGGGCCGCCAATCGCAATGGAAAGGTCCGGGGAGAAACCAACATCTTCATCGCAGACTGGGTGGACTGATGTTCCCCGCGGGGGCCCACCGGCTGGCGTGTCCGCGCCCCCGCTAATTCGCCCCTCGACGCCACACCTGCGCCGCCAGTGCCATCACCGCCGGGAAACACACCAGCACGTACCGCGGCTCGGGTGTTTCAATTCGTGTCAGGAAAAGTGTGCGAATTACGAGATACGCGGCCAGGAACATGGCGCCCGGCGGCTGCCCCGCGGAGGAGATCCCCCAGCTCTCCGCCAGCGCCGAGCCATCGGCCCCTAGCGCGGCTTGCCGCCAGCTCTTCCACACCAACCAGCCTCCAAAGGCCGCCAGCAGCAGGTACGCCAGGTTCACCACAAGCATCGCGAGCGTCACCAGCAGGTCCTCCCGGTCGTATTCCCACTTGCCGCTGAGCGGCGTCAGTTGGCCTGTGTAGGGCAGCAATTCCACGCGCGGCGTGAACCACATGGTCGCGATGCGTTGCGCCGGCACCCACAGCCAGGTGCGCAGCGGATGGCGCTGCGTTCGTTCCCGCGCGATCTCCGCGAACCCCTGGTCCACCTCGGGAGACACGATCAGCTCGGCGTTGTATTCGTCCAGCAGTGTTTCCACGCGCGCCCGCTCCTCAGGCGAATCGAACGCATACGCCGGCAGGTCGCTCACCCGGATGGGCTCCAGCTCCAGCTTCCACGGCGCGGCATAAACGTCCCGGAAGCGCACCAGCCAGGTGTTCGTCCAGTCGTTGAACCCGCGGGTCACATATTCCCCCGGCATTTCCGCGTAGCGTGCGGCCAGGAATTGCACCCGCCCCAGGGTCACTTCATTGCGGATCGCCCACGGAAGCAAGGGAAGCGCCAGGCCCAGCGCCAGCCACACTCCTGTGCGCGTGATGCGCGCCCATTGCCGCCGCATCGCGCAGCAGAGTCCGATCGCCGCTCCGGCGCTCACCATCAGCAGCGGCGACTCCGGGCGCACCAGCGTGGCCAGCCCGGCCGCTCCCCCGGCCGCCACCCACCCCGCGCGGTCACATCGCTTCACGGCGCGCTCCTCGCTCTGCCACGCTCCCACCAGCAGCAGCATCGTCGTGCCGCTCAGGAACGCAGCCAGCACCTCCGTCAGCGGCGCCGCCGTGTAATTTGCCAGGAACGGACACAGTGCCGCCAGCCACAGCCCTGCCACTGTCACGCGTTCGCGGCACCACTCTGGAGCAAGACGCCCAGCCAGCCCCGCAATCACAAAGCAACCCGCCACATCCAGAATCGCCTGTGCTACCAGCAGCGCAGTGTCGGTCCTTCCCGCCAGCGAATACACCGCGGCAACGAACAGCGGATACCCGGGCGGGCGCGCATCGGTGGGGATCATCCGGCCGTCGCGAACCAGGCCGAACACATGCTTGTCGAGCAGGTTCCGCGCCAATTCCAGATAGATCGGCGTGTCTCCGCCCGCGCTTGGGAAGATCCGCACAAAGCCCAGGCGCATGGCGAGTCCCGCCAAGGCAGCAGCCACGGCATGTTTCCGCATCCTATGGGATGGTCGGATTGACACCCTCGTCCCCCCACGCTAGCTTGGACTGACCCGATGGCAGACGGCAAGCCGGTTTTCCACGACGAACGCCACCAGCGTTGGAGCCTTACACGCCGTACCGTCGAACTGGGCGGTGCGGCTTTCGCGCTTCTCCTCGTCGTCCTGGGTGTCGGCGTTTTCGGCAAGCTGCAGCTTCCCGAAGCCATCTTGCCCGCGCAAAAGCCCACCCTGCATGCGACGAAGCCCAAAGCCAAATCGGCCAAGGCCGCACTGGCCCGTTTGGGCCGCAAAAAACGCGTGGCCGCCCTGGGCAAGGTGCCGGACAATTACGACCCGATCCAGGCTGCTTTCTACGTGAGCTGGGACTCCACCAGCTTTGCCTCGCTGCAGCAGAACTACCGCCATCTCGACCTGCTGATTCCCGAAGAGCTCCATGCCATCTCGGCGGACGGCAGCTTGATTGCCTTTCCCGATCCCAAACTCACCGGTTGGGTCCGCCGCACCGGCGTGGAAATTCCCACCATGCCCCTGGTGAACAATACCGACGGCACTGACTTTCAATCCGAAAAAGTGGTCAAGGCCCTGGAAAACCCCCGCGCCCGGCAGCGCCTGGTCAGCGGCCTGCTTGGTTATGCCGCCGGACGCCACGCCGCCGGTATCGTCGTCGATTTCGAGCTCCTCCCCGAAAGTGCCTATCCCGCTTTCCGGGAGTTTCTGGGGGACCTTGCCAACACGCTTCACCGCGCCAATTTGAAGGTCATGGTCGCCCTGCCCGCTCTCGATTTTGGAATGGATTACCGCATCATCGCTTCCCGGGTGGACGCCATCATCCTGATGAATTACGACGAGCATTGGACCACCGCTCCGGCGGGCCCGGTGGCCTCCCAGGAGTGGTACACAAAAAACATGGACCTGGCACTCAAGGAGGTGCCGCCGCAAAAGTTGATCGTGGCCGTCGGTAGTTACGCGTACGACTGGCCGGCTCCAACCAAAAAGGATCCGAAGCCCACCGCCCAGCCGCTCAGCTTTCAAGACGCGGTGGTGCGCGCCCAGGAATCGGAATCGGATATCGAGATGGATTCCGATCACCTCAACGCCCACTTCACTTATTCCGACGACGACAACCGGGACCATGACGTCTGGATGGTGGACGGCGTCGCCGCCTTCAACCAGATCCGCGCCGCCGAGCAGCGCGGCGCCCGCGGCATGGCCCTGTGGAGGCTTGGCTCCGAGGATCCCTCGCTTTGGTCTGTGTTCGAGGCCACCACCTCCACGGAAGAGATTCGTTCTCGTCTGGCCGTCATTCCTCCGGGATACGACTTGGTGCTGGAGGGGGATGGAGATATCTGGCGTGTGCTTTCCACACCGGCGCCCGGTGCGCGTACCTTTCAGTACGACCCGTCGGTGGACCTCATCACCGCGGAGACCTACACCAAATTTCCGGAAACGTATCGCATCCAGCAGCTCGGCGCGGTGCCCGGCAAGGTGGCCCTGACGTTCGATGACGGCCCCGATCCGGAGTTCACTCCGCGCATCCTCGATATCCTCAAGGAGAAAAACGCGCCGGCCACGTTTTTCGTCATTGGGGAACATGCCAAGGACAATCCGCGGATTCTCCGCCGCATGTACGCCGAAGGACATGAGATCGGCAATCACACCTTTTCCCACCCGCACTTCGATACCACCGACTTCTCAGAAACGTTTATTCGCACGCAGTTGAACCTGACCGAGTTGGTGCTGGAGTCCACGCTCTTCGTGAAAAGCGTCCTCTTCCGGCCGCCCTACGGCATTGACCACCAGCCCGATTCCGCGGACGAGGTGGCTCTGCTCCCCATCCCGCAAAAGTTCGGCTACTTGCTCGTCGGCGCCCGCATCGACCCGCACGACTGGGGAAACGAAGGGGGCATGCCGCCCCCCGCCTCCGCCGAGGTAGTGAAGGAAGTGCTCGCCCAGGCGCGCACGCGCAAGGGAAACATCATTCTCCTGCATGACGGCGGCGGGCCCCGCGCTTCCACGGTCGAAGCGCTTCCGCAAATCATTGATGGACTTCGCGCGCAGGGCCTTCAAATCGTCCCCGTTTCCGAGCTCATCGGCCAGAGCCGCGCCGAGGTCATGCCCCCGCTCGCCGGTAACGAAAAACTCCTGGCCCGCGCGGACTCCCTCCTCTTCGACCTCTCCAACTTCGCCGGACTGGCCATGGCCGTGCTCTATCTGGCGGGAATTGTGCTCGTCAGTGGCCGCGCGGCAATCGTCGGCCTGCTCGCCCTGGCCGAAAAACTGCAACGCCGCGTTCCCGAGCATCCGGATTTTCGTCCCCTGGTCACCGTCGCCATCCCCGCGCATAACGAAGAGGCCGCCATTGAAGCGACCGTGCGCTCCGCACTGGCTTCGGAGTACGCCCCTCTGGAAGTCGTCGTGGTCAACGACGGTTCCTCGGACGCCACCGCCGGAATACTCGACCGCTGTTTTTCCGCGGACCCGCGCGTGCGCATCCACCACCAGGTGAATCGCGGTAAACCCGCCGCCCTCAACCAGGCGCTGGCCATGGCCGCGGGAGAAATCATCGTCACCATTGACGCGGACACCGCTGTCCAGCCCTCCGCCGTCGGCCGGCTGATCCGCCATTTTGCGGATCCCTCGGTCGGCGCAGTTGCCGGCAACGTCAAGGTGGGCAACCGCACTTCCTGGATCACCCGTTGGCAGGCTCTCGAATACATCACCAGCCAGAATATGGAGAAGCGCGCCTTCGACTTATTGAACTGCATCACCGTAGTGCCCGGAGCGCTCGGCGCCTGGCGTGCGGAAGCCATCCGTGCGGCCGGTGGCTTCGCGGCCGATACGCTGGCCGAAGATACGGATTTGACCTTCTCCATCCGCCGCCGCGGCTGGCGCATCTCTTACGAGCCGCGGGCGAAGTCCTACACCGAGGCACCGGAAACCCCCGGCGCGTTGATTCGCCAGCGCTTCCGCTGGACCTACGGGACGCTCCAGGCCGTTTGGAAGCATCGCGATACCCTGGGCCGTCCGCGCTTCGGCACTCTGGGCTTCATCGCCTTGCCCAATGTTTTCCTCTTCCAGATTCTGCTGCCCCTGGTTTCGCCGGTGATTGATTTGATGTTCCTGATCACCCTGGGCATGTGGGGCCTGGCTCAGCTCCAGCTCACGCGCTTCGGCACCATTTGGACTCAGGAAGACGTGCAGCGCTCGCTCTTCTTTTTTGCGCTTTTTATGTTCATTGATTTTGTTACCTGCGTCCTGGCCTTCGCCCTGGAATGGGATGAGGATTGGTCCCTGCTCTTCCCCCTCCTCCTCCAGCGCTTCTATTACCGGCAACTCATGTATGTGGTCCTCTTCCGGGCGGTGGTGCAGGCCTGGAAGGGCGGCGCCGTGGGCTGGCGCGGCGTGCAGCCCCAGCCTCGTCCCGCTGCCGGTGGCGCTTAACGACGTGGTAGGACAGGCATTCCTGCCTGTCTCCCCTGCCACCCTGCCTCCCAACTCCCTCACCCCGCGCCACGCATCCCCGCTCGAAACTGCACCCCATCTCGGCTCGTCTCAAAATTGGAGGTTTCCATGAATTGTCTCCCCGTTCGCGTCATTCTCACCGGCGGCCTCTTGCTTCTCCCGGCGCTGCTGCTTCCCGCCCGGAGTCCGGGGGACCAGGTTCAGGAGCACACCGGCCACCCCCAGCACGCGGACGCTGCCCAGGCGTCGCACCACGCCTGCCTGGAAGAAGAGCGCGCCTCCATCGAGCGGGGCGAAGGATTCGGCATGGCCATGCCGGCCGACCTCACCGGCTATCCCGGACCGCGCCACGTGCTTGATCTGGCCTCTGAACTTCACCTGACCGCGGAGCAGCGTGCGGCCGTTGAAAAACAGTTCGCCGCAATGCATGACAAGGCCGTCGCCCGCGGCAGGGAATTGTTCGAGGCCCAGGCACGCCTCGAGCAGATGTTCCGCGATCGCCGCACCGAAGCCGACCTCCGCGAGCAGTCCTTCCGTGTGGACTCCATTCACGCGGAATTGCGCTGGATTCATCTCTCTGCGCACCTTTCCACCCAGAGGATTCTCACCGCGGAACAGATCGCGCTGTACACCCGCCTGCGCCACCAGCAAATGTAATGGGGTCCGCCTGCGGCCGCTTTCAGGAATCTTTGCTGGTCGAACCGAGCCTCTGCTGGTAGCATGGACTTGCTGGGCTGTATCCCGATGTTTTGGGAATGGCACCGGAGGCCTCATGAGCATCATCCCTTCCGCGGGGCAACCCCACGGACGCGTTACCGTCCCGGAAATTCTCTCCCGCAAGCAATTCCGTTCGGGTCAGCCGCCGGTCACCGAACGGAAAATCACCAGCCTCACCGCCTATGACTATCCGACCGCGCGCCTGGTGGATGCGGCGGGCGTGGACATCGTGCTCGTGGGCGATTCGCTGGCCATGGCCGTCCTCGGTTACGAGAACACTCTTCCCGTGACCCTCGACGAAATGTTGCATCACACGCGTGCTGTGCGCCGGGGCGTGCGCCGCGCGCTGCTGGTCGCAGACATGCCGTACGGCACGTTTCAAAACGGCGCGGTGGAAGCGGTGCGCAACGCCACCCGCTTCATCAAAGAGGCGGGCGCGGAGGCGGTGAAAATCGAAGGCGGGGAACGGCGCATGGAAGTGGTCTCGCGCCTGGTAGAGGCGGAAATCCCGGTGATGGGTCACATCGGCTTGACCCCTCAATCCCTCCATTCCCTCGGCGGTTTCCGCGTGCAGGGCAAAACCCTGGAGGCCGCCGAAGCCCTGGTGCGCGATGCCCAGGCGCTGGCCGCCGCCGGGGCCTTTTCCATCGTGCTCGAATCTGTGCCTCGCGAGCTCGGCGCGCGCATTACGGAAAGCGTTCCCGTTCCCACCATCGGCATCGGGGCCGGCCCCGATTGCGATGGGCAGGTGCTGGTGCTCAGCGATCTCCTGGGACTCACCGAAGGTCATACCCCCAAGTTTGCGCGGCGCTACACCAACCTGCGGGAAATCGTCCACCAAGCCATCGTTCACTATGTGGACGACGTTCAGAAGGGCGCGTTTCCCGAGGATGCGGAGTGTTATCATTTCCCGGCGCAGGGCAGGGAAACGCCGCGTGCGCGCACCTGACCGGCCCATTGCGGCCATTCCGGAGGCGCTCCCATGACCCAGGACGAAATCCGCTCGCTCTATTCCTTTAACGCTTGGGCCAACCAGCGCGTGCTCGAGGCCTGCGCCGCGCTCTCCCCCGCGCAACTGCGGCAGCCGGCAGCCGGCAGCTTCCCCACGGTTTACGACACCCTGCATCACATCATGGGCGTCGAGTGGCTTTACCTGGAACGCTTCCACGGCCGGTTCCCAACCGAACTGCTGCCCGGTGAGACCTTCGAAAACCTCGCCGCCTTCTCCGCGCGCTGGCAGCAAATCAAGAAGGGTCTCGAGGAGTTCATCCGCAGCGCGGAACTCGGCGATCCGGAGCGCATCATCGAATACAAGAACATGAAGGGGAAACCGTTCCGCTACTCCCTGCGCTCTGTTTTGCAGCATGTGGTGAATCACAGCACCTACCATCGCGGGCAGGTGACCACCCAACTGCGCGTCCTGGGCGCCAAACCCCTCTCCACAGACCTGCTCCGCTATTACGACCACCTGGCCGGCCTGCCCGTGGACTAGTCCCCGGGGTGGAATCCTCCGCACATGGAGATTATTCGGACCGTTGAATGGATGAAGCAGGTGTCGCGCCGCGAGCGGGCGGAGGCGCGCCTCACCGGCTTCGTCCCCACCATGGGCGCGCTCCACGCCGGACACGCCTCGCTCGTGCACGCCGCGCGCCGCGATTGCTCGCCCGTCATCGTCTCCATCTTCGTCAATCCCGCGCAGTTTGGACCCGGCGAAGATTTCTCCCGTTACCCGCGCACCTTCCAGGCGGATGCGGCGCTACTTGAATCCTTGGGCGTGGAATATCTCTTCGCTCCGGAAGTGGTGGAGATCTATCCCCCTGGTTTTTCAAGCCATGCCGAGGTGGAAGGAATTTCCTCTCGCCTGGAGGGACGCGCGCGGCCCGGACACTTCCGGGGCGTGGCCACGGTGGTGCTCAAGCTCCTGGAAGTCGTCCAGCCATGGCGCGCCTACTTCGGCCGCAAGGACGCCCAGCAGGCCCGCATCATCCGGCAATTGGCGCGGGATTTTCATCTGGACGCCGGAATCGAAGTCTGTCCCATCGTGCGCGAACCGGATGGCCTGGCCCTCTCCAGCCGCAACGTTTATCTCTCCGCGGAAGACCGCCGTGCCTCGACCGTGCTCTTCCGCGCGCTGAGCGCCGCGAAAGAAGCCGTCGAGGCCGGAGAACGCTCGCCGCAACAGCTTCTGGTCCAAATGCATCAGGTGCTGGCCGCGGAACCGCGCGCCGCCGCGGATTACGTGGAACTGGTTCGTGAGGATACCTTTGAACCCGCCGCGGTCTTGCACGGCAACTGCTCTGCGTTGCTCGCGGTGTTCTTTGGCGGCACCCGCCTGTTGGACAACCTCCTCATTGAGGAGCAGCCCGGCGGCAGCTTCCATTGCACGCTCTGACGGGATGCCGATTGTCGGTCATTCCGAACCTCATCGATTTCTGTCCGGCGAGGAATTTGCTTGTTCCTGGTAAGAAGCGGATCCCTTGCATCGAATCCTGGTGCTTCTGGTCCGGGACTCGGGATGACGGGATCTGGCCTTCTCTTTCCCCTCTGCGTTCTCCGTGCCTCCGTGCTCTCCGTGTTGAGTCCGTCCCGTCTTTTTTTCGGCTCTTTCCTCTCTGCGGTTCTCTGCGCCCTCTGTGCCTCCGCGTTCTCCTTTCCTGTTTCTGTTCTCTTCCTTAACCCCGTTCTTCCATCCTATTTCTTCCTCAATTCCTCGATGGCTTCGAGCACCTCAGCGGCGTGCCCTTTGGCCGCGGCCTTCTCCCACACCCGCAGCACCTTTCCATCCGGCCCGATCAGAACGCTCGAGCGCACGATTCCCAGAAACGACTTCCCCAGAAACGTTTTCATCCGCCGCGCCCCATAGGCCTCAATCACACGGAACTCCGGATCGCTCACCAGCGTGAAATTGAGTTTGTGCTTGGCGCGGAACCGGGCCATGGTATCCGGCGGATCGGAGCTGCACCCCACCACGACGGTGTCCACCCGGTCGAATTTTCCTCTGGCGTCGCGAAACTCGGACGCTTCCGTGGTTCAACCCGGTGTGAGCGCCTTCACGAAAAAGTACAGCAGCACATTCCTTCCGCGGAAGTCGGCGAGAGAAACGCTTGCCGCTTCGTCGGAAGGCAGTGTGAACGGCGGAGCCACGTCTCCTGGCTGCAACATGCTTCACCTCAGTTTCTTCGCTTGCTCGTTGCGGATGCGCGGTGCGGCGCCGGCCCTGCTGCCGGCATCCCCGTTCCTCACGGCCTTTCCAGCAGGCGCCGCAGCGTTTCGTTCACCGCCTGCGGATTGGCCTGGCCGCGCGTGGCGCGCATCACCTGTCCGACCAGAAATTTGAACACGCCTTCATTGCCCGCCCGGAATTTGGCCACTTGGTCGGGATGGTTCTCGATGGC
>DATIYQ010000302.1:0-5787 GCA_035517515.1 Binatia bacterium | reverse complement strand
AGGATGGCGTGTTTCAACGGGTCGGCCAGGGCACGCTCGGCATGCGTGCGCAGGAATTCGTCGAGACAACTGAGGGCGCGGCGATGGGATGAGCCCTCCAGCAGGTAGGCCGTGTCGTCCCACAGGAGCGGATCCGGCGTGTCCGCGCCGTAGAAGGATCCATCGGCGGCTTGCCGCACAAACAGGCAGGCGTAGGTACGGTTCCAGATGTGATTCGCATCCGGGTCGAAGAGAGTAACTTCAGGAACCGCCTGCTCTGTGGGTGCAGGTTTTGCGGCGCAGAAAACGGTGGCGGCCGTCAACAAGCTCCCGAGCACCGCACCACTTGCCCCGAAGCAACGGGGACGGCCGGCGAGGGGACGATGGCGCGAGGGAACCATGGGCAAGTCCTCGGAGCATGATACTGCGATCCGGGATTCGACCGGGGGCGGGCCGTTTCCAATCGGCCTGGGCGGACCACATTCACATGCCTGCTCATGGGCCCACAAAATGCTGATACTGGACCGGGACGGGGGCGAGGGAAACCAGATTCAGAAACGCCGGCAACTCGCGCGGGGGCCAATTCTGCGCGTTGCCCCGCAGGTCCGGCTCGGTGTAGGAGACGAAAAGAACAGACTTTTCCCCGGCGGTGTAGCCCGCGCAGCCCGGTCCCGCGAGGTTGGCGTAATAGGATTTGCGCTCCGAGGCGGGAAACCACCCGCGCGCGGAGATTTCGCCGCGATTCCAGGGCTTGCGGCCCTCATAAAGGAGGATGCGGCGCAAGATGGTGACATCGAGGACCGCGCCGGTGTCGAGTTGCAGTTGCCGGCGGGCCTCCTGCTGCCAGCCGGCGCGCGGCGGCGCCCAGGTGACTTTGGCCACGCGCTTTTCCCAATAATCCACCGATTCGTCGGCCAAATCGGCGGGAGCCTTGCAGCCCTGCAACTGAACTTCAACAATGTAGCCGCGGAACGCCGGGCCGGGCAGGGCAAAGGCCAGCGTGACTCCGGCCCCCAGGACGCCGACGACGGCCAGCGTCTGCCACTGGCGCGCAGCGGAAACGTGAGTGACGCTGCAAACGATGAACAGCAGCAGGCCCAGAATCGCTCCACCCGGCCCGGAAAGAAAAATCCCGATGAGCGGGCCCTGATTGGCTTCCGGATTCAGGATGATGGGCCCGAAGAAACCGGCGGCAAATCCGATGCCCCCAAGCAGAAAGATCCAACCGAGTGCCCCGGGAGCGCGCGATTTCCCGGGAGTTGCGTTTTCCATGATTTCCCCCGTTTCGGACAGCGTGGGCCAGCCATGCCGCCCGGTCTGTTGAATTAAGATTACAGACTCTTGCGCCAACTGCGGGCTTCTCGACGCGGAGCCGTTCCTGTCCGTCATCGCCGTGGTGACGCGGCCGAATGCAGGATGCCGGGGGAACCAGGAGGAATCCGCCAGGGGCGCGGCAGCGGGCATAAGGAGAAGAAGAGTCCAGGGTCTGCCCGGCTGGGGTGTCCGTTTCTGCGACAGGGAATCCCACCAGCGGGCAGGGAGTCGAGAAAATGAGCCCGTGGTCGCACCTAACACCCTGACAGCGTTATAGTTAGGATGTGTTGCCGGGACACCCGGCGGCACACAGAGTGCAGTTAGTGTGAGCGGCAGATTATGGATATCCAACGCCCAGATTCGGTACGAAAGCAGAAGAAAGTACGTCAAATCCTGTATGGGGCGGGCGCGCTGGTGGTGATCGCCGCGGTCACGGTGGGGCTCTCGCGGCTGAAGCCGGCGGCGCCGACCGTGGATCGCTCCACGGTGTGGGTGGACACGGTGAAGCGCGGGCCCATGGTGCGCCAGGTGCGCGGCCTGGGCACGCTGGTGCCGGAAGATATCCGCTGGATTCCGGCGCTGACCGACGCGCGCGTGGATGAAATTGTCCTGCGGCCGGGCGCGGTGGTGAAGCCGGACTCCATCATCCTCAAGCTGAGCAATCCGGACCTGGAGCAGTCCATGGAAGATGCCACGCTGCAGCGGAAAGGCGCGGAAGCCGACCTGAACAACACCCGGGCGCGCCTGGAAAGCGACCTGCTGAATCAGCGGGCGCAGGCGGCCACGGTGCTCGACGATTACAAGACGGCGAAGCTGGATCTCGAGACCAATGAGGAGATGTTCAAGGACGGGCTGGTTGCCGATGTCATCGTAAAAAAGGCGGAATTGAGGGTGCAGGAGCTGGCGGCACGGAACAAGATCGAGGAAGAACGCGTAGAGACACAGAAGAAGGCCGCGGAGGCGCAGATTGCGACGTCCGTGGCCCGGGTGGACCAGTTGCGCGCGCTGGAAGCGCTGAAGCGGAAGCAGATGGACGCGCTGAACGTGCGCGCGGGCATCACCGGCCTGCTGGAACTGCTGCCCGTGGAGGTCGGCCAGAAGTATCCGGCGGGCACCAACGTGGCGCGGGTGGCGGATCCCACGCGCCTGAAAGCGCAAATCCGCATCGCGGAAACGCAGGCCAAGGACGTGCAGATCGGCCAGCGCGCCGAAGTGGACACACGGAACGGAATTGTGGAGGGGAAGGTTTCCCGCGTGGATCCCTCGGTGGTGAACGGAACGGTGACCGTGGACGTCTTGTTTAGCGGGCCGCTGCCGGCCGGCGCCCGGGCGGACCTGACCGTGGACGGCACCATCGAGCTGGAACGCATGGCGGACGTGCTTTACGTGGGACGGCCGGCGTTTGGGCAGGAAGAGAGCACCGTGGGCCTGTTCAAGCTGGTGGATAACGGACAGGAAGCCAGCCGCGTGCAAGTGAAGCTGGGGAAGAGTTCCGTGAACACCATCGAGATTCTTGGGGGCTTGCAACCGGGGGACCAGGTAGTGCTTTCGGATATGTCTGCGTGGGACCGCTACGACCGGATCCGGCTGCGCTAAGCAGACCGCGCTCCGACGAACGGGACGAGGAGAACAACATGGCGACAGACGGCACGGCTCTAATCCACCTTGACGGCGTGACCAAAGTTTTCCTGACCGACGAGATTGAGACGCACGCGCTCTCCGGAATCCACCTGGAGATCAAGCCGGGGGAGTATCTGGCCATTGCCGGGCCGTCGGGCTGCGGCAAATCCACGCTGCTCTCCATTCTCGGGCTGCTGGATTCGCCGAGCGGCGGTGAATACCGGCTGAAGCAGCAGCCGGTGGCGCAGCTCTCGCTTTCCGAGCGCACCCGCATCCGCAACCGGGAAATCGGGTTCATCTTTCAGGCGTTCAACCTGATCGGCGACCTGAACGTGTATGAAAACGTGGAGCTGCCGCTCACCTACCGCGGCATGAGCGGCGCGGAGCGAAAAAAGCGCGTACAGGAAGTGCTGGAACGCGTGGGCATGGCGCACCGCATGAAGCACTATCCCTCGCAGCTATCCGGAGGCCAGCAGCAGCGTGTGGCCGTGGCCCGCGCGCTGGTGGGCCAGCCGGCCATCCTGCTGGCGGACGAGCCCACCGGAAACCTGGACTCGAAAAACGGCGAGGCGGTGATGGAGCTGTTGAACCAACTGCATCGCGAGGGCGCCACCATCTGCATGGTGACGCACGACACGCGCTACGCGGATTGCGCGGAGCGCACCGTGCACCTCTTCGACGGCCGAATCGTGGAAGAAACCACTTCCGCGGGCCGGCAGGCGGTGCAGGCATGAGCGCGCTGGCCGCAGGATTGCGCAGCGCGGCGGTGCGCCTGGTGGCTGCTCCCGGCGCGGTGTTTTTGGCCGTGCTGACCGCGGGGCTGGCCGCATCTTCCACGGCCCGGCACACCGGGCTGTACTCTGTGATCGCCGCCAGCCGGACGCAGCCGGGCATCGTGCTGGCCTGCCCGCGCACCCGGCCGGTCAATGCGGCGCGCTCCTCCGCCTCCGCGCACGCGGCCCCGTGCCCCAAGTCCACGGCGCAGACCGCGGCCGTCGCGCCCGCAAAAAAATCTCAATCGGTGGAAGCTGCGAATGAAAGCCCGCGGACGGAAAAGCACGCGGACGCGAAGGCCGTGGGGGGCGCAAGCGCTTCCATCCCGCTTCCGGACTTCAATGTGCCGGAATTGAGCCGGTTTACTTCTCCGCTGTAGAGCACTGGGCAATTCACAGCAGTCCCCCGCGCCGCTTCGGCGGAACGGGGAACAGACAACGCAGTCGGAACGGAGCTGGAAGAAACCGCGTCCGCACTGCGCCCGGGAGGGGTGTGTATGTGGCAATCCCTCAGTCAGGACGCGCGCTACGCGCTGCGCCGCCTGGCGCAGCAGCCCGGGTTTTCGCTCGCGGTGATGCTGATTCTGGCGGCGGGCATCGGCGCGACCTGCGCAGTCTTCAGCATCGTCAACGGCGTGTTGCTGCGGCCACTCCCCTTTCCCGCGGCCGGCCGCATCGTCGTGCTCCACGAGACCGCCCGCGGTTTTTGGGGCTCCGTTTCCGCTCCCAACCTGCTCGATTGGAGAGAACAGAGCCGGACGTTTGCCAGCATGGCGGTGTACCGCTCCGGCGGGCTGAACCTGACCGGGCGCTTCGCTCCGCAGCGCCTGGAGTCCGCGGAAATTTCCAGCGGCTTCTTTGAAAGCCTGGGCGCGGAGGCGATGCGCGGCCGCCTGTTTTCCAGCAATGAATACCTGCCCGGCGGGCCGAATGTGGCGGTGATCAGCAGCGGGTTGTGGAACAGCGTGTTCGGAGCGGATGCCGGACTCATCGGGCAGAATATCGAGCTCAGCGGGACGCCGTACATCGTGGTTGGGATTGTGGCGGAAGAGTTTGCGTACCCGGCGGGCACGCGGGTGTGGATCCCCAACCATCTGGATAACGCATTTGCGCGGAACCGGGACACGCATTTCTTCGCCGCCTTCGGCAGGTTAAAGCCGGAAACGTCTCTCGAAGAGGCCCGGGCGGACCTGGGCGCCATCGCGCAGCGGCTGGAACAGCAGTACCCGGACACGAACCGCGGCCGTGGGGTGCGGGTCACACCGCTGCTCGAAGAATCCGTGGCGCATGTCCGTCCGGCGCTGATGATTCTGGTGGCCGCGGTGGGACTGGTGCTGCTGATCGCCTGCGCCAACGTGGCCAACCTGTTGCTGGCGCGGGGGGTGGCCCGGCAGCGGGAGATGGCCCTGCGGGCCGCGCTCGGCGCCAGCCGGGTGCGCATCATTCGTCAACTGCTCACGGAGAGTGCGGTGCTGTCGCTCGCCGGCGCCGCTCTGGGACTGGCCATCGCGTACGGAGCCGTCGCGGCGGTTCCGGCGGCGATTCCCGCGGGCACCCTGCCACGCGCGGGAGGGATTGCGCTCGATGGGCGCGTGCTGCTCTTTACCCTGGGCGCGAGCCTGCTGACCGCGGCGCTTTTCGGGCTCGCGCCCGCGTTTGCCTCCGCGCGCGTGGACCCGCAGAGTGGATTGCAGCAGGGCAGCACCAGAGCCACGGCGTCGAGCGGCGTGGCGCGGCTGCGCAGCGGATTGATCCTCACCGAAGTCGCGCTGGCCACCCTGCTGCTGGTGGGCGGGGGACTGCTCATCCGCACGCTGGGCGCGCTTCTGCATGTGGACCCGGGATTCGACCCTGCGCATGTGGAAACCGCCCAGGTCTTTCTCCCGAAAATGACGCCTGCCGAAGTGGGAAAGAACCTGGATCGTCTGGACCAGATCACCACCCGGCTGGGGGCGCTGCCGGGAGTGGAGGCGGCCAGCAACGCGGTGCTGCTGCCGCTCAGCGGGTACAACATCAACGGTGACGTGCAAATTGAAGGGCGGCCGGTGGAAGACATTTCGCGGCGTCCCGCCGCGGAGATGCGCTTCGTGGCTCCGGAATT
>DATIYQ010000301.1:0-3290 GCA_035517515.1 Binatia bacterium | reverse complement strand
GGCCGCCGGGCGGGCGCAGCCAGGACAAATGTGCCCGGATTTGCGGCGCGATGGCTCCCTCCGTCCCTTCGTAGCCCGAAACGCCGGGAACGGGGACCAGATCATTCAAAACATCTCCGGCCGACTGGGCCCTGGCGACGGAACCAAGGAGCGCCGAAACGATCAGCAGGAAGAAAAATCGCGATGCAATTCTCATGGAACTCCCCCGAAAGAATCGGAGCACTGGATCAGCGCGGGGGAATGTAGCGCAGGGTGAAACGGGCTGCAAGCCAGGCGGCCCGCCGGTGCGGGGGAAGACCAAGCGCACGAACGGTCAGGAGTTTTTGATGACGGAATACAAGGTGGCTACGGTCTGCGGAACATTTACGGACAGAACGGGCAGCTCGACACGGAAAGTGGCGCCGCGTTCCGGGCGATTGAAACAGGAGATTTCGCCGCCATGCTCGCGCACGATGCCGTAGCAGATGGACAGGCCCAGGCCGGTGCCTTTGCCCACCGGCTTGGTGGTGTAAAAGGGATCGAAGACGCGCTCCGGCTCGCGCAGGCCGGGTCCGGTATCGGAGAACTCGACGACCGCGCGGCCACGCTCGCGCAAGGTGCGGATGGCCAGTGTGCCGCCGCCCACTTCCTCCAGTGCGTCCACCGCGTTGTTGATGATGTGGAAAAACACCTGGAGCAATTGATTGGGGTCGCCCCGGACGCCGGGAAGGAGAGTTTCCGGCGCGAATTCGATGTGCACGTGTTTGTCGCGCAGGTCCAGTGAACGCAATTGCACCGCGCTGGCCATCACCTGGTTCAAATCCAGCAGCACCTTTTCCGCGGGCACCTGGCGGGCAAAACTGAGCAGGCTGGTGACCAGGGCCTTGGTGCGCAGGGCCTGGGCGCGGATCTTCTCGACCAGGGTGCGGAATCGCGGAGCCAGGCCGGCGTCCTCTTCCAGCACATCGGTGAATCCGAGGATGGCTGTGAGCGGATTGTTGATTTCGTGAGCGGCGCCGGCGGCAAGCTGGCCCAGCGAGGACAGCTTTTCGGTTTGCACCAGTTGATTCTGCAGCCTGCGGAGATTCTCCAGGGATGATTCAGAGCTGTGCAGCAGTTCCTGGCGCTCGCGGTTCACCAGGTGCTGGCGCCAGAAGACCAGGGCATCGAGCGGCAGCATGGCGGCGAGGGTGAGGTAGAGGCGGAAGTTGCGCACCGGGGCCGGGACGTCGCTGAGCAACTGGCTCCAGACAGCGACCAGGGGCAGGGAGACCAGAGCGCCCATGGCCAGGCGCGAGGGCCAGACGCTGTCGCGCTCTGTGGCGCCGCGGGCCTCTTCGGCGCCATTGACGGTGCGATAGGCCACCAACCCGGCCGTGCCGAACATGGCGAACGATGCCACCAGCGGAATGTCGTAGAGGCTGCCGGTGTGGTAGGAATAATGGTCGATGGCCAGGTTGATGAGCGTCGAGCCGGTGAGGTACATGGCTCCGGCGAAGAACAGCGCGCCATAGACTTCGCGCCAAGCCCCGCGAGACTTCCAGAATAAAGTTGCCAGGCCAGCGAGCAGGACCAGGTTTTCCGAGTCGTAGAGATAGTTGAAGGCCTGTCCGTAGTACGCCGAGTTGGGAAGAACAAATTGCCAGGGAATGACGAAAAAGAGGTAGAGATAGACCCACCAGACGAGCAGCAGGGCAAAATCCACCACGCCGAAGGGAACGCTGCGCTCGCGGCTCCTGCGGTGTGGTTCAAAGGTCAGCGCCGCGATCATGGGGACGGTGTGCAGGAAGAACACCGGGTCGCCGGGAAAGGGATTGGGCGAGGGGAGATGGAGAAAGACCTCGTAGTAGGTCCAGTAGATCTGCCCGAACATCCAGAGGGTGCAGCCCAGCGCCATCAGCAGCCAGAACCAGTTCTGCCGCCAGCGGGGCGAGGTGGCATTGAGCAGCAGGCCGGTATTGGCCAGCAACGGAACAAAACACTGAATCATGTTTCCGAAGCCGGTGCGGCTATCGCCGGGCCGCAATAGCAGCGCCGCGGCGATGTAGCCGCCAACGAGCAGAATCCAGCCTGCGGCGATCCACCAGGTGGCGAGGAGAGGGGAAAGCGAGTCGCGAACAGCCGCAGTTTGCGGCACAGTGACGCGTCCGGCGTCCGGGGATTCAGCGGAAAATGGCACAGTGACCTGTAGAGGCACACTCTAGCGTCTCCCGGGCGCAAATACACTGGTACCAAAGTCCCTGTCCTCTGTGGGTTACCCTTCCCTGCGTGGCAGCCTCACTCTAGCGATCCTAGCCGGGCGCTGTGGGCACCTCGAATCTGGGGTAGACTTTGACCCGAAAGGGGCCGCCGGCCGCATGGCCTGGCGGCGGGACGAGTAAACGCCGTGGAGTCCTTATGATTCATACTGGGCGCCATTTTCTGCAGATCCCGGGTCCAACCAACGTTCCCGAGCGCGTGCTCCAGGCCATGGCGCGCCCGGTGCTGGATCACCGCGGCGCGGAATTTGCGGAACTCGCGCGCGAAGTGCTGGAGGGACTCCGCCCCATCTTTCAAACGCGCGGGCCGGTGGTGATGTTTCCGGGGTCGGGCACGGGCGCGTGGGAGGCGGCCCTGGTGAACACGCTGTCGCCCGGAGACCGCGTGGTGCTGTTCGAGACGGGACATTTTTCACAGCTTTGGCGGCAGGTGGCAGAACGGTTTGGCATCCAGGTGGACTATGTGCCGGGAGACTGGCGCCGGGGGGCATCTCCCGAGGAGCTGGAGGCGCGGCTGCGGGCGGACGCGCAGCACACAATCCAAGCGGTGATGGTGGTGCACAACGAGACTTCCACCGGCGTGACCAGCCGCATCGCGGAGCTGCGCCGGGTGATGAACCAGCTCCACCATCCCGCGCTGCTGCTGGTGGATGTGATTTCCTCTCTGGCTTCGATGGAGTACCGGCACGACGAATGGGAAGTGGACGTGACCGTGGCCGGCTCGCAGAAGGGCCTGATGCTTCCGCCGGGGATGAGTTTTAATGCCGTGTCGGAAAAGGCGCTGGCGGCAAACCGCAGCGCGCGGCTGCCGCGCGCCTACTGGGACTGGCAGCAAATGCTGGAACCCAACCGTTCCGGCTTTTTTCCGTACACACCGGCCACCAACCTGCTCTACGGCCTGCGCGAAGCGCTGCACATGCTGATGGAAGAGGGACTACCCAACGTGTTCCACCGGCACCAGCGGCATGGGGAGGCCACGCGCGCGGCGGTGCGCGCCTGGGGCCTGGAACTGCTGTGCGCAGAGCCACGCGAGTATTCGAATTCGCTCACCGC
>DATIYQ010000300.1:0-6286 GCA_035517515.1 Binatia bacterium | reverse complement strand
CGCGCGAGGAAAAAAACAGGCTCAGCCATCGCGGCCAGGCGTTCCGCAAATTGGCGCAGTTTCTGGAATCCTTTTCCGGTTGAGAGCATCCAATTCCTTCCGGCCGGAATGGTTTGCCGCGGCGCGCAGATACGGTGTAAGAATTAGCCTTCAGGCCCGCCCGGGTGAGCGATGCCCCCTTCCCCACTTGCCGCCGAACGTTGGACCACTCTCCTGGCCGGTTTGCAAGCTGCGCGCGCCCACACCGATGGCCTCTTCCGCGCCATCCACCCGGGCGCGCTCTTCGACCGCCCCATCCCGGAGCGCCACAGACTGGTTTTCTACCTCGGTCATCTCGAAGCCTTCGACTGGAACCTGCTGGGCCGCGGGGCCCTGGCCCTCGAACCGCTCGACGCCGGCTTCGACCAGTTGTTTGCATTTGGAATCGATCCCACCAATGGAAAGCTTCCCAACGATCAGCCACGCGATTGGCCGAATGAAACGCGCGTGCGCGCCTACAACCACAAGGTGCGCGGGCGCCTGGATGCCGCCCTGGAAGACGCCGCCGCCGTCGCCGCGCAGCCCCTGGTGGCAGACGGCACGCTGCTGCACGTAGCCATCGAACACCGTCTCATGCATGCGGAAACGCTGGCCTACCTCCTCCACCAGATGCCCGGGGAGCGGAAGACGGTGCCTCCGGATCCGCCCTTGCGCGCCGCCCCGCCCCAGCCGCATGCGCAGCAGATTCCCGCGGGCACCGCCACGCTCGGCAAACCCCGCACTCCGCAGGCCGGATTCGGCTGGGACAACGAGTTCGAGGAATGCACCGAGCAGGTGCCTGCCTTTGGCATCGGCGCCTGGCCCGTGACCAACGCCGAATTCCTGAAATTTGTCCGCGCCGGCGGCTACGCCGAGCGCGGGTTTTGGAACGACGCGGACTGGGATTGGAAAGAAGCCACCGCGTTGCGCCATCCGCATTTCTGGGTCCCTGGCGGAGGGGGCTGGAAATACCGCGCCATGTCCGGCGAGATTCCCTTGCCGCAGGATGCCCCGGTTTACGTCAGCCACGCAGAGGCCGCGGCCTACGCGCGGTGGAAGGGCGGAAATCTGCCCACCGAGGCCCAATGGCACCGTGCCGCCTTCGGCACGCCCCAAGGGAACGAGCGCGCCTTTCCCTGGGGCGACGCGCCGCCCGATTCCACCCGCGGCAATTTCGATTCTCTCCGCTGGGATGCCACTCCCGTGGGGGCCCACCCGCTGGGCGCCAGCGCCTTCGGCGTGCACGATCTCACCGGGAACGGCTGGGAATGGACCTCCACGGTCTTCGCGCCGTTTCCCGGCTTCCAGCCGTTTCCCTTCTACCGCGGATATTCCGCGGACTTCTTTGACGGCAAGCATTACGTGATGAAAGGCGGCTCCGCGCGCACCGCCGCGCCGCTGCTCCGCCGGAGCTTTCGCAACTGGTTCCAGCCGCACTATCCCTATATCTACGCGAAGTTTCGCATTGTGGAGGACTGACCATGGCTTCAGCCGCACGCGTACGCACCGAAGCGCTTCTGGAATCGTCGGTGGTGGATTTTGCCGCCGCCGTGCGCGCCGGCCTGACCCGCTCCGGCCAGAAAGAATTGCCCTCGAAGTACTTGTATGACGAAGTGGGTTCCGCGCTGTTTGAAGTTATCTGCCTCCTGCCGGAGTACGGCCTCTGCCGCGCCGGGGCCCGCCTGCTGGAGCGCCACGCGGAAGAAATCGCCGATCGGCTGCCCCTGCCCGTGGCCGTGGCCGAACTGGGCAGCGGCACGGGAGCCAAAACGCGCTGGATTCTGGAGGCCCTGGCGCGGCGCCAGCCCGTGAATTACTTCCCCATTGACATCTCCCCCACTGCCCTCTGGCGCTGCTCCCAGGAGTTGGGCCGCATCGATTCCGTCAGCATCGTGGGCTTCGAGCGCGAATACCTGGACGGCCTGGTCAGCGTGGTCGCCCGGCGGGAAGCCACCGAACACCTGCTGGTCCTTTTCCTCGGCAGCACCATCGGGAATTTCGACCGGCCGGCCGGCGAAGCCTTTCTCCGCCAGGTGCGCGGCATCCTGCATCCGGGCGATGCGCTGCTGCTGGCCACCGACCTGGTAAAACCGGTGCCGGATTTGCTGCTGGCCTACGATGACCCGGCGGGTGTCACCGCGGCCTTCAATCGCAATCTGCTCGCGCGCATCAACCGCGCCCTCGATGCCGATTTCGACCTGGCCGGCTTCCAGCACACCGTGCGCTACAACGAATCGGAGCGCCGCATCGAGATGCACCTCCGCGCGCGGCAGCCCCAAACCGTTCACGTGCGCCAGGCCGGTGTTTCCGTCACCCTCGCGGCCGGTGAGACCATCTGGACGGAGAGTTCGCACAAGTACCACGCCGAAGAAGTCGCCCAGTTGGGCCAGCGCACCGGATTCCGCTGCGCCGCCCAATGGACGGATGCGGAGTGGCCCTTTGCACAAAGCCTGTTCTTTGCCCAATAACCCCCGGGAGGATTCCAGCGTGGCCAAAGCCGTGTGGATGGGAAAAGTGATCGCGCAGAGCGACCACTGCGTGGTCGTCGAGGGCAACCAGTATTTCCCCGCGGATTCCGTCCGCCCCGAGTTCCTCCGTCCCAGCCAGACCCATACCGTGTGCCCGTGGAAAGGCACGGCCAGTTATTACCACCTGGAAGTGGACGGCATGCGCAACGATGATGCCGCCTGGTTTTACCTGGAGCCCAAGCCCGCGGCCGAGGAAATCCGTGGCCGCGTCGCTTTCTGGAAGGGCGTCCACGTCGAGCCCTAGGTGGGACAGGCATTCCTGCCTGTCTCTCTTCGAGCCCCGCTTCCGCTGGGCGGCGTCAGCCCGTGGTACTGCCATTCCTGCCTGTCTCCCCGTGCTATATTCCTCCCCGAATCCATGCCCAGAAAGCGAACAAAATCCTCTGCCGCGAAGCAGCGCCGCCCCGCGCGCCCCAAGCCGGCGCCTGGCGTCCGGCCGGACACACGCGCCACGCAATCTGCAAAGGCCGCTCCCTCCACCGGTCCCGCCAAAGGCGCCACCCCGGAGCGCGTTCGCGCCATCCTCGCCAAGTTGGACGAACGCTATCCCGCGGCCACCTGCGCCCTGCGGCATGACAATCCGTTCCAACTGCTCATCTCCACCATTCTCTCCGCGCAATGCACCGACGAGCGCGTCAATCAGGTAACCGCCACCCTCTTTCCGAAATATCCCACCCCC
The DNA here is from genome assembly GCA_035517515.1 of Binatia bacterium. Lineage (GTDB taxonomy): Bacteria > Acidobacteriota > Terriglobia > Acidiferrales > UBA7541 > JOPF136. The sequence goes on along the minus strand of DATIYQ010000300.1, from coordinate 3,061 downwards.
CAGGCTTTCGCCTACGCCAGCCCGCATGAACTGGAGAGGGAGATTCGCCCCACCGGGTTTTTTCGCAACAAGACGAAATCGGTGATGGGAGCGAGCCGCAAGATTGTCGAGGACTTCGGCGGCCAGGTGCCCCGGACCATGGACGAACTGCTCACGCTTCCCGGCGTGGCCCGCAAAACCGCCAATGTCGTGCTGGGAACAGCCTTCGGCGTGGCCAGCGGCGTGGTGGTGGATACCCACGTGCAGCGCCTGGCCGGCCGGCTGGACCTTTCCCGGCAGCATGACCCGAAAAAAATCGAGCTGGACCTGATGCAGGCCATTCCGCAAGACCGCTGGATTCTCTTCTCCCATCAGCTCATCTGGCACGGACGCAAAGTCTGCCAGGCGCGCAAGCCGCGCTGCGGGGAATGCAATCTCGAGCCTTTGTGCTACTCCAAGGACAAAGTGATCTAGCGCCCCGCCCCGCCCGCGCCTCCGCCCTCTCCTTTGCTTCTCTCCTTCGTCCTCACTCTTTCCTTCCTCCTCTTCCGCTCCTTCCTCTACTTCCTCGATTCCCTTTCCCTCCTTTATTTCCCCGCCCCGCGGCGCTATAGTTCCCGCAACCTCTGTTGCTCGCGGCCGAGGAGAGCACAACCATGGATCCACTCAGCGGAACGGAAGCGGCTGCACGTTTGACCGGGATGATCAGCCCGCGCCACCAGGTGCACGCCTTTGCCCTCAACCTGACCGCCCGGCAGATCTATGCGCTCGATCCCTCCGGACAAGTGGACTTCGGCGGCACCGAATACGCGCCCAGCGCGCGCACCGCGGTCGCCTCCCTGCGCAAACAGCGCGAAGACAAATACGAATGGTGGGACCTCTCCCGCGGCTGCTACGCGCTCGAATTCAACGAGGGACTGAAGCTGGCCGACAATGAAATCGCCATCCTCGAGCCGGACGACCGCCTGCTCCGCTGCGGCGCCACCCACAGCACCACCTTCCTGCGCGGGCAGGGCGAGCGCCTGGAAACTTTGCTCTTCGTGGGCACCATGAGCGTGCAGATCAAGCAGAACGCGCGCGTCTCCCGCGTGCGCATCTTCCGGTTCGGCGCTCCGCGCGCGGCCGCGCGGGCCTCTTCCGCCGCAGGCAGCAGGGCCTCCGCGAAAAAGCGGGCCAGGCGCTGAAGTGCCCAGGGCCGCGAATTCCCCTTCCTCCGCCACTCCCGCTGCCGCGGAAAAGCAGCTCGCCCGCTTCGTCGCGAAATTCGAGCCGCAACATCAGGCCCTGATTCGCGCCGCGCGCAAGATCCTCCGCCGGCGCTTCCCCACGGCCAATGAGCTGGTCTACGACAACTACAACTTTTTCGTCATTGGGTACTGCGCAACCGAGCGCCCGTCCGATTGCATCGTTTCTCTCGCCGCCGGAGCCGGCGGCGTGGGGCTTTCTTTCTATTACGGCTCCTCGCTGCCCGACCCGCACAAGCTGTTGCTGGGCGGCGGCAGTCAGAACCGCTTCATCCGCCTGCCTTCCGCAGATGTCCTGCTGCGCCCGCAGGTGGAGTCGCTCATCGCCGCCGCGGTGGCCCAGGCCAAAACGCCGCTCCCCGCCGGCGGACGCGGCCGCTTGATCATCCGCTCGATTTCAAAAAAGCAGCGCCCCCGCCGCAAGGCGTAGCGCCCGAAACCCCGCTTCCTGGCTCGGATTTCTCGCATCTGCGCTGCCGGCTCGATTCCCCGCGCAGCCAGGCGTGCGCTCCCCGGCGATTTTCCTAGCGTCGGCGCTCTGCCTGTGCGGGACCAGCTCCACGCGGGCGCTCGGCGGGGCCGGAATGGCTGCGAGAACACTTTTCCTGCGGCCTTCGTCGGAAATCCGGGTTAGCCGGCCGCTGGTGGCGCTATGGCAGGCTTCCAATGAAAGCATGCATCTCGCGGAGTACGTCCTCTTCGTTCGAGGAGAACACTTCGTGCCGGGCGTGCGGCAGGCGCACCACCCGCGCGGATGGCACGCCGGCTTCGAACGCCTTCGCCTGTGCCTCGGCTGAAACCGCAGCCCGGGCTTCGAATGCCGCTCGTTCGGCGGGATCACCGGCGGGCAGATCTTCAAAATTGGGCGGAAGTGCGTAGAGAGCGAGAATTGGAACGGGAATGTGCGTGTACTTCTGCCGCCCCGCATGGATCGCCGGAATCGCCGGAGGAAGATGGGCCTCCGCTTGCCCATACGCGGCCAAAAGCGCTGCAGGAGTCGCCTGAAGTCCTTTCTGTTTCTCCCGCAAGACCCTTTCCAGCCTTGGGAGATCCGTCTGCAACAGTTCCTCGATCAGCGGTCGTGTATCCTGCAGGGACTTCGATAGCAGGTATTCGAGTTTTCGTCTCGATTCGATCAGTTCGATGTTCAGGTCGCCAAGGGAGCTGTCGTAATACGCGTACGAATACGCGGCATCCAGGTACACCAATCCCGCTACTTTGTCCGGATGACGGGATCCGACTGAGCTGAGCTCCTGGCCGGCTATCGAATTCCCGGCCAGCACCGGCCGGTTCAGGTTCAATGCGGCAAGAACCGCCAGCACGTCGTCGCCGAGCCGGTCGGCCGAGTATCCAGACTCCGGAGCGCTGGACTCGCCGTAACCGCGCCGCGTGATCCCGTACACGCGATACTGGGAGATAAGCTTGGGCGCAAAATCATCAAATACGTGAGCCGTGTTTCCCTGGCCCGCGAGCAGAACCAAAGGCCGTCCCGAACCGCCCCAGTCGAGAACCTCCAGCCTGACGTTCTCTTCCACCGTTACAAACTGAACCGCATGCGGCGAGGGGTCGTGCCACGGAGGTTCCGCCGGCGCTTGTGCGGACACACGCGGAGCCAACGAAATCAGCAGTAACACCGAGGCACACACCCAACGAAGAACAGACATGACCCGTTCTACCCCCATGCCGGCTCGAACGCTGAATCTAACACAGTCTTACGAACCTGATACCGCTTGAATAGTTGCATCAGGGATGAATCGCGAATGCCGGTCGACCCCTGCAAAACCTGACATGAACATGGTGCAACGGTTTTGTAGAGGCCGTTCCGTCCCGTATTTTCG
>DATIYQ010000299.1:0-2438 GCA_035517515.1 Binatia bacterium | reverse complement strand
CGGCACCGTCAGAGCCCTCTACGTGGTCCAGCCCGACCCTCAGGGGAGGTGGGGCATCAACGTCGAGATCGACCGCCCCATGGAACCCCCGTGCACCGCCTTTTTCGCGGATGGGTTGGTCCGTGTGCCCATCGCCAATCCCGGCGACGATCACCTGCAAACCGCGGGGCTCTGGCCGCTGGATAAACTACCGCCGAATCTCCTGGCCGATTCCGGGGTGGTGGATTCGAAGCTCTACCGGCTGATGTTCGTCCGCAACAGCAAGCCGCTCTTCAGCGACCTGATCTGAACAGAATGGAAGAAATCTAGCAGGAGTACCTTCTTTTGCGCTGGGGTTTGGCCGATCAGACTGGACCGCACTGTGGATGGCGGGAAATTTTGGTGGACGGCACGGGATTCGAACCCGCGACCTCCTCGTTGCGAACGAGGCGCTCTCCCAGCTGAGCTAGCCGCCCACGGGGAATAATTCTAGAAGGGCAGGGGACTTGCCGCAAGAGCAGCGCGCACCGAAGCGCTGCGGCGCTTACTGCCCGGGCGGGGTGCGCTGCGCCAGCAGCTTGCGGGCGTTTTCGTAGAGTGCGCGGGCCTGCGGCAGCGCGTCCACCGCGCGTTGCACCTGGATGTCGCTTTCCAAATCCACCTTGTAGCTCTCCGCCAGCCCGAACACGGAGAGAAACACCTCGCGCTTGATCTTGCGCTTCACCCAGTCCATGTTTTCGGCCAGCTCCGACTCCGAGTACGTTACCTTCTGCTTGGCCAGAAACCGGCGGAACTCATTCATCACCACGTCGTCCACCGTCCAGTCCTTGCTCACCGTGGGCTTTTCCGCCAGATAGTACGTGGCGAAGTCTCCCACGCCCACTTCATACGGCAGAAGCACGCGCTTCCGGAAGAGCATCTGCTGGAACTCGTTGTATTTCGGATCCACCACCACCACGTCCGGGGTGATGCCCCCGCCCCCGGTCACCTGGCGCCCGCCATCCGTCAGCTTGATCTCCGTCGGCTGGTCGGGGACCTTCCGGTTGTAGTGGTAGTCCCACAGCGAGGTGGTCTTGTAATCCCGCTGGATCAGCCGCCCGCTCGGCGTGTAGTACTTCGCCGTGGTCAGGAACAGCCCGGTGCCTTCGCTCAACGTGAACACCGTCTGCACCAGTCCCTTGCCGAAGCTGGTTTCGCCCACCACCAGGCCCCGGTCGTGGTCCTGCACCGCCCCGGCCACAATCTCCGATGCCGATGCGCTCTGCCCGTTGATCAGCACCACCAGCGGCACGCGCACGCCCCCGTTGCCCTTCAGCGCGTAATACCGCCGCTCGGCGGAAGCGCGCCCGCGGTGCGACACGATCAACTGGTTCTTGTCCAGAAACATGTCCGCCACGGCCACGCCTTCGTTCAGCAGGCCCCCGGGATTGTTGCGCAGGTCAAGGATCAGGCCCTTCAATTCCGGATAGTTCAGGTCGTGCAGCGCGTCCGCCAGTTCCGGCCCGGTGGTCTCGTTGAATCCCACTACCCGCACGTAGCCGATGCCCGGCCGCAGAATCATCGCGTTGTCCACGCCATGCCGCGGAATCTCGTCGCGCGTCACCGTGAACTCCACCGGCCCGGGGCTGCCCTCGCGGCCCACCGCAATGTGCACGGTGGTGCCTTTCGGGCCTTTCAGCATGTCCGCCACTTCCGGCGTGGTCAGCCCATCGCAGGATTTCCCGTCCACCTTCAGAATCACATCCCCCGGACGGATCCCCGCCCGGTAGGCCGGCGAGCCCACAAACGGCGCCATCACCACCGTGCGGTTGTCCCGCGGCGCCACCTGCATCCCCACGCCGTAATATTTCCCGTGCTGGTCCTCGCGCTGCAGCGCAAACGCCTTGGCGTCAAAAAAGATGGTGTGCGGATCCAGCTCCCGCAGCATCCCGGGAATCGCGCCGTTGTAAATGGCCTTGTCCGCGTCCACCGCCTCGGCGTAATTCTGCTGCACTTTGGCCAGCACATTGGAAACCGAGCGGATGGATTCCTGCAGGTCCGCGGGGTCCCCCGCAGTCGCGCGCACCGAGGTGCCGTAGAGGCCCCCCAGCAGCGTGGAGGCCACCAGCACCACGCACACCAGCGCAAACCCTTGCCCGGAACGGCGTTTTGAGGTTTTCATCGGCACTCAACGCGAGTATAACACACGCTCCCCGTTTGACACTCTCTCCACCCTGCGCCTATCATGCCTCAGCGCCGCAATTGGCCGGTCGCGGGCCGCGTTCACCCATGTTCAGCTTTTCGCACATCGCCATCGTTTTCCTAATCGCCCTGCTCGTTTTCGGCCCGGAAAAGCTCCCGGAAGTGGCCCGCATCGTGGGCAAGGCCTTGGGCGATTTCCGCCGCGCTTCCACCGATTTCCGCCGGGTGATTGAAGACGAATTCGCCGAAATCGATCGCCAGAACCGCGAAAAAGAAGA
>DATIYQ010000298.1:0-4291 GCA_035517515.1 Binatia bacterium | reverse complement strand
ATCACGGTCGCCGAGACGCCGCGCTGGTAGAGTTGCGCGGCCAGTGTCCGATCCGCGCGGCGCACGGTCCCCATGGTGCCCGGCGTTTGGCGGTATGCCTCCAGGACCCGACCAATGAACGCTTCCTGTCCGCGGTCGCCGTCCACGCCTCGCTCCTCAGCCTTGTGGCTCACGCAGCGACGGACCCTTGATGTGCACCGTGTGGCAGTAGTGCCGCAGCCGGCTCAGCAATGCCTCTACCATGGCCCGATTTCCCAGGAAGTTGGGCCACTCGTCATACCCCAGGTTGGTGGTGATGATGGTCGAGTGATGGCGATACCGCTCTTCCATCAGCTTGAAAAAGATATTCGACTGCTCCGGTTTCAGGTTCAGATACCCAAATTCGTCGATCAGGATCACGTCCAGGCGCGACAGGCGTTTGAGCAACTGGCGTGTGGAGCGGTCGGCCAGGGATGCGTACATCTCGTCGAACAGGTCCTGCGCGCGGAGGAACTGGCAGCGGTAGCCGTTCTCCAGCGCCTTCAGCAGCAGTCCGCAGGCTAATCCGGTCTTGCCTCGTCCGGTTTCGCCGACGAGCACGATGTTTTCCGCCTTGGCGATGAACTCCAGCTCCGCAAACTCGCGAATCTGTTTCCGGTTCACGCCCGCCTGGCGGGCGAAGGGGAACGTCTCCAGCGTCCAACGCTCCGGCAAGTTGGCGCGCCGGATGCGCCACTCCAGGGCGTTCTCCTGTTTAGCCTGCCACTGCGCGCGCACCAGGCGAGTGACTAACTCCGAGTAACTGACCTCGTCCTTCTCGGCGGCGCGCAACTGTTCGTCATAGATCTCCAGCATGCGCCGCAGCTTGAGATTCTTCAGCAGTTGTTCCAGTTCTTCGGTCATCCGGCGAGCCCTCATCCAGCAGAAAATATTCGTGCGCCACCCGGCGCAGGATCATCCTCTCCACGCGGTCCAGGTCGTAGAGGCCGTAATGGCCGGCTTCCCGCACCGCGCCCAGCAGCGGCTCGCGCGGATACTCGTGCACGAAGCGCAGCAGTTGCCGCAGGGCCCGCTTGACGATCTTCCGGCTTCGCTGCTTCAGCCCGGCGACATAGTCAGCCATTTCGGGCGCGGCCGCGACGATCGCCTTCTCTTCGGGATGGGGGTGACCGCGCCGCACTCCCTGCCCGCGCGGCGGCCGGTGTTCGGCCAGGGTCACCCGCTGGTGCTCGGCTTCGACCAGGCGGCGGTGCGTGACCAGCCGGCGCGCATCCAGTTGAATCTCGATCTGGTCCTTGGTCTCGCGCACTTCCACGCGCCGGCCGATCCAATCCACCGGGACCGAGTAGCGATTGGAGTGGAGCGCGATATAGCCTTCCACATCCACCAGCCGTTCCTGCAGCCGGTAAACCTCGGGAATCCAGGCGGGCAGCGGGGTCAGCTGCAGCCGCTCCACGGCGAATAGCTCGCGGGGAACCGCGCGGATATGTTTCTTGTAAGTGGAGTTGACTTTGTCACACCACTCGCGCGCCTGCTGATTCAGATCCTCCCAACTGGAGAATGTACGCCCGGCCAGAAAGTTGCCTTCGATAAACCGGAACGGCCGTTCCACGCGGGCGGAACGATTCGCATCGCCGATCGCATGGGCCACGAACGCGAAGCCGAAGCGCTCTGCGAAGGCCGCCATCTCGGGCACCGGCACCATCTCACACCCCGTGCCGCGCAGCACCACGACGTGCGTATTGTCGATCATCACGCGCTTGGTGGCGCCGGAGAAGTAGCGCAACGCGTCGGTGAGAAACACCTTGCAGTCGAAGCGCTGGAAGCTCGGGTAGCACTGAAAGAACAGCATCCGCGAATAACACAGCACCGCCGACGCGGTCTGCACCTTGCGCTTCTTGCCGCCCAGGCGGACTTCGTGCGGCGAGGTGTCATGTTGCATCTCCTCGCCCGGCTCGAACTCGTAGCGGCCGGCAGGCGCCACCGGCGCCTGCCCGATGTCGTGGCGACGGCAGAAGGCGGTCAGCGCCTGATCAGACAGCGCCGCCCCGCCCGCCACCAGTTCCTCATGGACCCGGACCAGGTTCCCCTTGCACTCGTGCAGCAGCTCCAAAATCTGCTGCCGGTAGGGCTCGGCCTTCTCCCCACGATCCAGTTCGGGCACTTCCGCCGAACGGGCGCGCAGCACCCGGCGCACCGAGATCCGGCTGACGCCCAGCACCCGCGCGATCTCCCGCTTGCCGATCCCCTGGCCGGCCAGTTCCAGAATCGTCGTGCGTTGACTTCGGCTCAACATGCGTTTCTTGCTCCCCTGCGAGTTGTTCGCCGATGCGCTGGAGTTGTTTTTCCATGCGGTCGATTTGCCGCCGTGCGCCTTCGCATTGCCGCTCATCCAGTTCCACTGCGCCGGCGCCGGACAGCCGCCGATGGGCACGATTCACGATCGCCGCCGCCATCTCCAGATCGCGCAGCAGTCCGGCATGCAGAGCTTGGCTCTCCTGCCGTTGCGTTTTGAAGAACAGCTCCGGCTTCTCCAGCAGCCGTTGGCGGACCGCGCGCGAACCCTTGCGCCAGGCAGCGTACAGTTGGCCGGCTTCGCGCACCTCCGACCGCCGCTGGGCGAAGATGGCGGCCATCCGCTGGCAGTCTTCCAGACTCACCCGCGCCACCGGCGCCAGGAACTTCATGGCCACCTGCGCCGGAATCCGCCCCTCCCGCACCTGCTCCTGGACCGCTTCCGGCAGCACCTCCGCCAGCGCCAGCCGCCGCCTCACCCAACTCACGCTGCGGTCGAAGCGGCGAGCCAGTTCCTCCAGTCCATAGCCGAAACGCTGCCCCATCTCCGCCAACAGCCAGCCCACCTCCAGCGCGCTGTCCGGCTCACAGAAACGCAGCGAGAGGTCCAGCAGCACCGCCGCGGCCTCGCTCAGCGGCCACACCACGGCCTCCACGGTGTCCCGCCCCAGTTGCTCCAGCGCCGCGATCCGCTGATAGCCGTTGATGACCACGTAACGGTCCGGCTGACCTTCGGCCGCTACCACCACGATGGGCGTTTGCTGGCCGGATTCCGCCAGCGACGCCAGCAGCCGCCGCTGCCGCGCCGGGTGGAGCGCCCGCAGACGCTCCCATCGCCGGTCCAGTTGGTGAAACTCCAGTTGCATCGGACAGGTTGAATGTACGGGGAATCTGCGCTTGCGATCAATATGTCCGGATTCAATGCGCGCCTGCTTCCAGCGGCGGGCCCAGCGGGCGCCCCGTTCCCGAACGCGCTCCAGCGCGCGCCGGCACAACGCCGAACAGAAACGCTGCAAGGGACTTCGCCGCTGCCGCGCGAAGCATTCGTAACAGCCCGGCCGATCGCAACTGTGATCGAAAAAAATGTTCCGGAGTGATTCCCCTCGCCCTCTCGCCAACTGCTTCTGGCTCAGGCGGTTTCCGGCGGCGGGCCCGCTCCCGGTAGCGCTGGCTTTGGCCGTTCCGCTTCTGCCTGCCGGCGGCGGTCTCCCGGTAGCGTTGCGGCGCCTTCCACCGCGACCACGCCCGCGCCGCCTCCCGGCATGGCGGACTGCAATAGCGTTGCCCCGCTTGCCGCGGATGGAAACGCTGCTCGCATCCCTTGAGCAGACAGCCCCGCGCCCGGGGCCGGCGGACTGCCTGGCGCCGCCGCCCCGCCGCTGGTTTCGCGGGATTGCTTGTATGATTCTCGGGAGGGCCCATGGGAGGTAATGGCTCCCAGAAGCTCCTGCCCTGGAGGGGGACCCATTTCCCCTCCGGGGCGCGGTGAACCTCCGGCTCCTTCCAGAATCAACACCTTAACTCCTGGTTGTCGGAAACCCATTGCCCGATGACGCGTTTTTGGGTGGGACCTATTTCCCGGAGAAATCACCTGGCGGTCAGCAGAGAGGGTGGGTCACTTCTGAAAAGCAGGAGCGGGTCACTTTCCGCGGGCGCCTAAGCCGTGCTGTCCCTCGGCGTCAGCGCGCTCCGGGGGTTGTCGACCATCAGCACGGCGATTTCTCTTTCGTTAAAACCACTCGTCCGAAGCTGCGGGAGAAACTCGGAGAACAGGAACGAGAATCCGGGGCTGTATCCTCCCCGTTGCTGGCCGACATGGAACCCGGCGGCGTCCTGAGAAATGAGGACCCGCCGCAGGTAGCCCGCCCGCCTGGCTTCCCGGATCAGGCTGATGTTCTCGTCGACGGTCTCGGGAGATATGCCGTCGAACTCGACCCAGGCGCCGGATTCGGCAGCTTGCAGATGGAACGTCCGATTCTTCTCGTCCTGAGCGTGAGCCCAGACGAACGCCGCGGGC
>DATIYQ010000297.1:0-20187 GCA_035517515.1 Binatia bacterium | reverse complement strand
CTGATCACCAATCCACTACGTTACGACGTAGTGCTTACCGAAAACCTGTTCGGTGACATTCTGTCGGATGAGGCCGCCGTGCTCTCCGGCTCCCTGGGGATGCTGGGCTCCGCGACCGTCGGGGGGAAGGTGGACCTCTTCGAGCCGGTGCACGGCTCCGCGCCGGATCTTACCGGCACCGGCGCCGCCAACCCGCTCGGCGCGATCGCTACGGTTGCGTTGCTGCTGCGCTACGCACTGGACCTCGAAAGCGAGGCCGCGGATATCGAGCGCGCCATCGAGCTGGTCCTGGCGGAAGGCTGGCGCACCTCCGACATCCTGCGCGGAGCGGGCCAGTCTGGAATTCCCACCTACGGCGCGCGGCGTGTGACCACAACGGAGATGGGCACGCTGGTGGAGCACGCCCTGGCCGATGTGATGAACATGCGGCAGGCGTACCACGCGGTCTGACCGCCACGACGAGTTTCAGGCGGTCGCGGAACCCTGTTCCAAATCAGATCGTTGACGGCCTTCTGTACCGATCGAATCGTTCATGGGGCGCGGGATTCGCAGGGGCACGGCATGCCGTTCCCCTGCTCGATCCATTCCGTTCCACCGGAAGCTTCGCCGCGACTTTGCGTTTCACTTTTTCTTTCCGCATTCGCACCGACGAACATGGAGAATTTTCTTGCGCCTCGCAACAATCGCTGTATTCTCTGAATCAATTGCTCGCCGCGCGAAGGAAAGGCCACCGGAGAGCTTTACAGGGGGAGGCGCAGCACGGAATTGACGGAAGACTTGAGTCCTGCCCGCGGCGTGTTTGCCGGAAATTCTTCTTCGAGCTCCCGAACCACGAAGCTAACCCTGTGGCCGCTGGTGGCCGCCACCTTCTTTATGGTTTCGGGCGGCACATATGGCACCGAGGACATCGTGCACGGCGCGGGCTACGGCCGCGGCATGCTGATTCTGTTGATCACCCCGATTTTGTGGTGCCTGCCCACGGCCTACATGATCGGAGAGCTTTCCAGCGCGATTCCGGCCGAGGGCGGATATTACGCCTGGGTGCGCCGGGGCTGCGGCAAATTCTGGGGATTTCAGGAAGCCTGGCTCTCGCTGATGGCCAGCATTTTCGACATGGCCATCTACCCCGCACTGTTCGTGGCCTACCTGAAGCACCTGATCCCGTGGTTTGCGCCGCACGGCCGTGGAGTGATGGTGGCACTGGCGGTGGTAGCAGTGTGTACGCTGCTGAATCTCGCCGGGGTACGGGTGGTGGCGGGCACCTCCCTGTGGCTGTTTGCGGCGCTCTCCGCGCCGTTCGCGGTCATTTGCATCCTGGCTCCCTTTCGCCATGGCACGCTGGCCGCGGCTGCGCCCCCCTCCGCATCCACGGTAGGGATCGTTGGCGGAATCCTGATCGCCATGTGGAATTACATGGGCTGGGACAATGCCTCCACCATTGCGACGGAAGTGGACCGCCCGCAGCACACCTATCCCCGCGCCATTTTCCTCGCCGTGCTGATCGTCGCGCTCACCTATCTCCTGCCGGTCGCGGCCATGGCGCTCACCGGCCTCTCCCCGCGCGCCTGGGAGACAGGATCCTGGGCAGAGATCGCCGGCATGCTCGGCGGAAACTGGCTGCGGGTGGCGCTGGTCTTCGGGGGAATGTTCAGCGCCTTTGGGATGATGAATGCGCTGGTGATGAGCTATTCACGGCTGCCGCTGGCTATGGCGCAGGATGGGATGCTCCCCGGTGTGTTTGCCAGGCTGCACCCGCGGACGCGCGCGCCCTGGGTGGCGATCCTGGTGTGCGCGCTGGGCTGGGCGGTGTGCCTGGGCCTGGATTTCGAGCGACTGGTGACCATCGACATCCTGCTCTCCGGCGCCAGCGTGCTGCTTGAATTTGCGGCTCTGGTTGCGCTGCGCTATCGCGAGCCGGAACTGGCGCGGCCCTTCCGCGTTCCCGGGGGTCTGGCCGGAGCATGGTTGGCTGGAGTTTTTCCGCTCTTGCTGCTGGGGATTGCGGCCGCGCACGGGCAAAGGGAGTCCGTTCTGGGGGTATCCGCCCTCACCGTTGGAATTCTGCTCATTGTTTCGGGCCTGGTGGTTTACTGGCTGAATAGCCTGCTGAAGCCCGCGGGCTGGGTGGCGCCCGAAGGCGAGCCATTCCCGGAAACAGACTAGCGCCGCGAGCACTGCTTTTCCGCAGAAGATCCAGGCTAACGCGCCCGCACGGGGGCACAGGAGTGGGGCCGCCGGTTTAGCGCACGGGCTGATATCCACCCAGAAGGCCGTTTTTGGAGAGGACCACCTGCCAGAGTTGCGTTTCTCGGGCGCGAAAAAGACCGGCACAGGCCAGCAGGTAATATTTCCACATGCGGTAGAAACGCTCGTCAAACTCCGCGCGGAGTTTTTCCCAGTTTGCGTCGAAATTGCGGAACCAGGCGAGCAGGGTCTGATCGTAAAACGCTCCGAAGTTTTGCCAATCCTCGACCACGAATAACCCCTCGATGGCTTCGGCGATCTGTTTGATGGAAGGCAGCAGGGTGTTTGGGAAAATATAGGTTCCGAGCCAGGGATCGATGAATCGGGATGTTTCCCTGGCGCCGATGGTCTGCAGCAAGAACAGGCCGTCGTCCCTCAGCGAGTGGTGGACCACGCGCATCAATGCGCGGTGGTTCTTGAATCCCACGTGCTCCATCATTCCGCAAATCAGAATCTTGTCGAACTTGCCGGAGAGGTCGCGGTAATCCTTCTTCAGAATGGTTACGGGAAGGCCCTGGGTGTAGTTTCTTGCGTATTCGAACTGTTGGTCGGAAATGGTGATTCCAGTCACCCGGCACCGGTAGCGCTCGCTGGCGAGTTTGGCAAATCCTCCCCAGCCACAGCCAATGTCCAGTACCTCGTCCGCGCCGGTGATCCGGAGCTTCTTGCAGATGAGGTCGAGCTTCTGCTCCTGGGCGCGGTTGAGATCGTCCACGCTCTGAAAGTAGCCGCAGGTGTATTGGTTGTAGGGATCGAGGAACGAGAGGTAAAGCTTCGCGCTCTGGTCATAGTGACGGTGCACGTTTTCTCGAGCGCGGTTTTTCGATTGCAGGTTGAGGAGCGTGGACTTCAGGTATGCAATGACGGTGGAGAGCCTGGGGACGACACGCTTTTTCAGGCCGGCGCGGACGATTCGAAAAATGCACTGATCCAGGGCTTCCGTTTCCCACCAGCCATCCATATAGGATTCGCCGAGAGCCAAGGAGCCGCCGGCGAGCACCCGCTGATAGAAGTGCTCGTCACGCACACGGATATCCCAGGCTCTTTCTCCGTTGATCTGCACATCCGCAGCCGCCAGTAATTTCCGGATCGTTTCCTTCGCCGATGGCACTGTGCGGAGCATCCGACAACCCGCCTCTTATCCGCATCCATAGCAGAAACGGGCGGTCAGCGTCAACTCGTGCACGACCCATGCGGTGGCCGCCGCACGGCGGGAGCCGCGCTGGAGGGAAATCTCGATTCGGCGGGGGGAAATGAGGGGGCGCGCCAGGCCCGGCGCCCTGCCGGGGTGGAAGACTCCGCGGCGATCTTCTGTTCCGCCGGGAACCGTGGTACCGCGGCAGGAGACGGCCGCAACGCCGATTTTTCCAGCAGGAGTTGCACGTTTCCGGTATTGCGTTCCAGGAACGAAGCTTCACAGATCGCCAGGTAATATTCCCACATGCGGAGGAAGCGCTGGTCAAAACCAAGGGCGCGCACCCGCGGCAACGCTGACAGGAACCGCTCCCGCCAGATGGCCAGCGTGCGCGCATAGTGCAGGCCGATTTCCTCCGCATGGCACAGCGCAAGCTGTGTGGAGCGGCTGAGCGACTTCAGGATTTCGCATACCGAGGAAAGCTCGGAACCGGGAAAGATATAGGTCTGAATCCAGTCGGCATAGCGGCGGTATTCCGCAAAGTTCCGGTCCTGCACCGTAATGGTCTGGAGGAGCATCAGGCCGCCGGGCACGAGCAGCCGGTCGCAGTTGGAGAAGAACTGGTCGTAACGGGAGAAGCCCACCGCCTCAAACATCTCGACGCTCACCAGTTTGTCGAACTGCCCGCGCAGGTTGCGGTAGTCCTCCGAGAGCAACTCGATCCGGCCTCCCGCTGGACCCGCGCGGCGGAAGAGTTCACGCGCCGCCGCGAATTGTTCGCTGCTGATGGTGGTGGTGGTCACGCGGCAGCCGTAATGCTTCGCCGCATGGAGCGCCAGCCCGCCCCACCCTGTGCCGATCTCCAGCAGGCGGTCCTCCGGCGCGAGCTTCAGTTTCCGGCAGATCAGGTCGAACTTCTGTTTCTGCGCGGCCTCGAGCGAATCCTGGGGATCGGCGAAATATGCGCAGGAGTAAGCCAGGCTCGAATCCAGGAAAAGCCGGAAGAACTCCGTGGACAGGTCGTAATGGCAGCGGATGTTGCGCCGGCTGCCGCGCACGGAATTGCTTCGCAGGGCATGGCGCAACCGGGTCCGCCAGCGGCTGGCCAGCGAGGCAAAACGGTTGCGGCGATTCAGCTCCGCCAGGTTGCGGATGGCGAAGCGCGCCACGGCCACCAGATCCGGCGAAGACCAGTCGCCGTCCATATAACTTTCCCCCATGCCGATTTCCTCGCGCCAGAGCACACGGGAGAAGAAACGCTCGTCATGCACAAGGATGGTGGCGGAAATACCGCCGGCGGCATCTCCTCCGGTATAGGTCCGGCTGCCGCACACCAATTCCAGCCGGCCGGAGCGAAAACTCTCCAGCGTCTTGCGAGCGAAATACCAGGCCAGCGGTGCGTCCCAGCGCCGCCGCCCTCCCGACGAAAATGGCCTGCCGCTAGACATATTTCCAGAGGGTCCTCCGTGGTGAGCCTTCGCTGGCCGCGCCGGGATGGGGAACGTACGGTGCGCCCTTCCCACGCAGGCGCAACGCTTGCCAGTAAATGGCCGCGATCACCTTGGCGGTCACCCAGGGAAATTGGGCGAGGGTGCGGCGCAGCGCGGCTGCGGTCCAGGGCCGCCGGGCGAGGGTGAGGGTGGCGTCGAAGAGCAGGCCCTCGCGGTCGTTGGTGGCGGTGTGCGCCACCAGCCGCTCGCCCGGCGGCGTGAAAACCCAGGTGTAGTCCAGTCCCAGTTCCAAGAACGGGGAAACATGGAAAACCTTGCGGGTCGCGTAGCGGCGCCCGTTGTAGTCCCGCCGGCCCGGCTCGCCGGCGCGCTGCTCGCACTGCGGGGTCAGCCAGTAATTGCAGGTCTCGCCGAAGGTGTTGTTCACTTCCGCCAGCATCATCTCCACGGCGCCAGATGGCGCGCAAAAGTAATAGAAGGAAACCGGGTTGAAGCAGTAGCCGAAATAGCGCAGGTTGGTGAGAAGAAACGCCGGGCCAGCGGGCAACGCCACGCCGCATGCCGCGGCTCCCGCCTGCAAGCGTTCGCGCAACGGCCTGGCCGGATCTCCAAAATGGTCGCGTTCGTCATACGCCGCCCAGTTCCAACGGTTGTAGGCGGCCAGGCGCGAGACGCGCATCAGCTCCGGAATGCGGTCCACGTCCAGCAGCACCTGAAAGACGGGGTAGGCAAACTCATGCCGCACCGGCCGGAATCTGCGGTGCCGCAGTTCTCCCACGTAAATGCCGGGTTCCGGGATCATCCGCACTCCACTCCCAGGGCCGCGGCCACACGCCGCCCGGAATTCAGCCCGTCTTCATGGAAGCCGTTGAACCAGTAGGCGCCGCAGTAATGGACCCGGTCACGCCCGCTGATCTCCGCCCAGCGGCTCTGCGCGCGCACGGCCTCCCGCGTATAGAGCGGATGATGATAAACGAATCGGCGCAAAACTTTGCTTCCGTCCACCATTCCACCCGGATTCAGGGTGACGCAGAAATCCTCCGTTCCAGGCAGCCGCTGCAACCGGTTCATATGATAAGTGAGCGTGGCGCCGGGAACGGCATCGCCATCCAGGTGATAATTCCACGAAGCGCGGCCCCAGCGGGTGCGCGGCAAGAGCCGCGCATCCGTGTGCAGCACCGCTACATTGGCAGAGGTCCGGAATTGTCCCAGGATCTCGCGCTCCGCCTCGCTGGGATTGGAAAGCAGGGCGAGGGCCTGCGGGCCATGGCAGGCCAGCACGACGTGGTCAAAATCGGCAGCGGGTTGCGCCGCCCGGTGCACGCGCACGCTGCTGTCTCTCCGCTCGATGCCGGTGATGCCGGCATCCAGGACCACGCGCTCGCGGAAGGGGCCGGTGAGAGGAGCGATGTAGCGGGAGCAGCCCCCGGGAATCGTCCGCCAGCGGATGTGCCGCGTGAGCTGAAGCATGCCGTGATTTTCGAAGAACCGGAAGAGCGTGGCCGCGGGAAACTCCCCAATCTGGCTGGGGGCCGTGGACCAGATGGCCGAGGCCAGCGGGAAGAGATACCGCCGCACGAACTCCGGTTGAAAGCGTTCACGCCCCAGGAATTCCGAAAGGGCCAGCTCCGCGCCGCCTTCCCGCCGCAGGAGGCGCCGGGCGGAGTGATTGAAGCGGTGGATCTCCCGCAGCATGCGATGGTGCGCGGCGCGAAGCAGGTTTCCGCGCTGCGCGAAATAGCCGCGAAGCCCGCGCGAGCTGTACTCGAACCCGCTATGCACGTCGCGCACGGAAAAGGACATGTCGCTGGGCTCTGTAGGGACGCCCAGCTCCGCGAGCAGGCGCAGCAAATTCGGATAATTGCGCGTGTTGTGGACAATGAATCCGGTGTCCACGGAGACCGGGCCGGCGCACGATTCCACGGCGACGGTGTGGGTGTGGCCGCCCAGCCGCCCCTCACGTTCGAAGAGCGTGACGCGATGGCGGCGGCTCAGAAAATAGGCCGCGCTCAGGCCCGAAATACCCGAGCCGATGACGGCAATTTCTTTCAACCCGGAACCTCTCCACTCGAGTGGTGAAAAACCACTCTGCGCCTGATTGCTTTCCGGCGGGCGCTGGCTTCCGGCCGGAAAGCTGTGTAGCCTAACTCCATCCGCCGCTCCCGGTCAAAGAGCCGCGCGGGAGAGGGGTGGAGGAGCCATGCGAAGCTTTCTGATGGCGCTGTTTGGCGCCATTTTTGTTGTGATGATCGCCGCGACGTTGTGGGCCGCCTCCCAGTCCAGCCTGCTCGATCCCGCCGTTCGCGCCGCGTTCAACGCGCAACCCTGGGCCATCGCCACGCTGTTTGACGCGTACTGCGGCTTCCTTACCTTTTATGTGTGGGTGGCGTACCGGGAGCGCGGTGTGGGGGCGAGGATTCTCTGGCTGGTGCTCATCCTGCTGCTGGGCAACATCGCCATGTCCTTTTACGTATTGCTGCAGCTCATCCGCCTGAAGCCCGGCGAGCCGCTGACGGCGCTGCTGGCAGGCCGGGGTTCGCTGGCCTCGAATGCCGCATGAAGGCCGTGGACAAATCGCTAGCGTTTCTGCGGGAGCTGCTGCGGCAGGGCCTTTCGCCGGAGAAGATCGCGATGTGCCTGGCCCTGGGCGCGGCCATCAGCAGCGTGCCGATTTCCTTCGGCGTGGGCACGGCGCTCTGCACGGCCGCGGCCATCGGCCTGCGGCTCAACCTGCCGGCCATCCAGGCGGCCAATTGGCTTGCTGCGCCTCTCCAGGTGCTGCTGTTTATTCCCTACATGCGCGCCGGAGAATTTCTGACGCGCGCCCAACCGTTGCCGCTCTCCATGGCGCAAATCACCGCCATGTTTCGGGCCGACCTGTGGGGCAGCCTGGAGCGCCTGTGGGGCTCGATTCTGCGGGCTACGCTGGGCTGGGCGGTGGCGTTGCCCTTTGAGGTGCTGCTGATTTATACCGTCCTGGTGCCGCTGCTGCGGCTGATCCCCGCGCTGCCCCGCGGGGCGGGGGCGGCTGCGGGCGGCGAGGCGCAACCTTCCACGCCGGGTGAGGAAGTGTGACTTCAGCAATACATCTGCTGCTACTGGCCTGGGTGGCGGCGGCCGGAGTGATGGCCCTGCTGTGGCTGCTGCATTTTCCGCTGCGCAATGCGGCAATCGTGGATTTTGGCTGGGCCTTCGTACTTCCCAGCATCGCCATCCTATACGCGCTAATGGGCGGAGGCTATGGGCCGCGGCGCTGGCTGCTGGCCGGCATGGCTTCGGTGTGGGGCTACCGTTTGGCGTTCTATCTGCTGCTCACGCGAATTCTGGGCCACAAGGAGGAAGGGCGCTACACAGAACTGCGGCGATCGTGGGAAACCCGGGTGGCTGCCAAATTCCTGCTCTTCTTCCAGGGCCAGGCGTTGCTGGATGTGCTGCTCTCCCTTCCTTTCCTGATTGCCGCGCTGGATGCGCGCCCGGCGCTCGGCTGGAACGAATATGCCGGCGCCGGCCTGTGGGCCATGGCCTTTCTCGGGGAGGCAACGGCCGATGCCCAGCTCCAGGGGTTCAAATCCAATTCCGCAAACAAGGGCAAAACCTGCCGCGTTGGCCTGTGGAATTACTCCCGCCATCCCAATTACTTCTTCGAGTGGCTGATCTGGGTGGCGTACGCGCTCTACGCTTGGGCCTCCCCCTGGGGCTGGCTGGCGCTTCTCTGCCCGGCATTGATGCTGTTTTTCCTCTTCCGAATCACCGGAATCCCGGCCACGGAGGCGCAGGCATTGCGCACGCGCGGCGAGGAATATCGCGGCTACCAGCAAACCACCAGCGCCTTCCTGCCCTGGTTTCCGAAGGCGCCGAAGGCGGGATGACGCCGGCGCGGCCCGCGCGGGGATCGAGCGAAGGACAGCTTCACACCATGGCTTCTGCTCCCAAATCCGCGGTCCCCGCTTTCACCACAAAAGAACAGCCGGGCGAGAACTGGTCCGGGCCGCTGATTGATTCCGGGCTGCTGCCCGATTTCCTGCTGCGCTGGGGCATCCGCAGAATCTGTGCCGCCCGCCTGCGCGGGGAGGCCGCCCTGGGCGAGGCCGGGGAGCCGCGCCGCCGGCTGATGGCGGAGCTCGCGGCGGGCCCGATTGCTGTCCGCACCGATGCCGCCAACGCCCAACATTACGAAGTTCCCGCGGAATTCTTCGAGCAGGTGCTGGGCGCGCGCATGAAATACAGCTGCGGCTATTGGCCCGAGGGCGTACGCGCGCTGGACGCGAGCGAAGCAGCCATGCTGGCGCTCACCGCGGAGCGCGCGCGAATCTCCGGCAGGCAGGACATCCTGGAACTGGGCTGCGGCTGGGGCTCGCTGACGCTCTACCTGGCGGAGAGATGGCCGGATTGCCGGATCACCGCGGTTTCCAATTCCGGGGCGCAGAAACAATACATAGACGCGCGGGCAGGGGAGCGCGGATTGCGCAACATCAACGTGCGGACCGCGGACATGAACGGCTTCAACCCCGGGGAGCAATTCGACCGCATTGTGTCCGTGGAGATGTTCGAACACATGCGGAATTACCCGCTGCTCCTGGAGCGCATCTCCCAATGGATGCGTCCCGAGGCGCTGCTCTTTGTGCACATTTTCTCGCACCGCCGGTTCGCCTATCCCTACGAGGCGCGGAGTCCGAATGATTGGATGGCCCGGCATTTCTTTACCGGGGGAATGATGCCCAGCGACGACCTGCTCCCCGGGCTTGACGCGCACGTGCGCTGCCTGGAGCGCTGGCGGCTGGACGGCACGCACTACCAGCGCACGGCCCGCGCCTGGCTTGACCGCCTGGACGAACATCGCCGGGGAGCGCTGGTGATCCTCGCGCGCGCCTACGGCCCGGCCGAGGCGGGGAGGTGGCTGGAGCGCTGGCGGATTTTCTTCATGGCTTGCGAGGAAATGTTCGGCTACCGCGGCGGCGCGGAGTGGGGCGTTTCCCACTATTTGTTTGGGAAAACGCGGCTGGAGCCGCGCGCGCGGCAGTAGTGCGGATCCAGCGGTAAGAGAGCCCGGCTAATTGTGGCGGTAGGCCAGCGATGCCGAGGTGTTCGTGGCGCTCCCGCCGAGGTAGGTGCCGTATAGAACGTTGCTGCCGTCTGAGGCCAGTTTCACGATGGCCACTTTCTGGTTGCCTGCGGTGGGGGGAGTGCTGTAGAGCGCATTACTGGTGATCGGGAAGTTCGTGGAAGTGGTGGGAACGGAGAAATACATGTTTTCCGGCGTGTCCAGCAGGATGCGCGTGGTGTCTCCAGGCATTCCCGGCGCCCATCCCGCGCCGGATTCGCTCCCCGTTCCACCAATCAACGTGGAAAAAATCATGGTGCTGAGATCGCTGCTCAGCTTGGTGATGGCCACGTCGGAGGGCCCGCTTAAAGTGGCCGGGGAGATGGCGACTGGTCCCGATGGGCTGGACTGGATGGATTGGGTCGCAGGGTAATCCGCCGCGTCCGTGGGCACCACCACCACCGGATTGTGCTCGCTATCCACGGCCAGCCCTCTGCACGACTGCGCCGAGCCCGTGCCGCCCAGGTAGGTGAGCGCGTTCACCAGCCCCGTCGCCGTGGTCAGGCGCGCCACGTAGGCATTCTGCTGGCCCATCAAATTCGGCTGGAAAGCGCCGGAACTAACCGGCAGGTCGCTGGCGTTCGTCTGGCCGCACACGTAGGCATTGCCCAGGACGTCGAACGCCACCGAGCCAGAAGCCGTGGTGGTGGTGAGGACCCCGGGGTTCGCGCCATTGACCCTGCCGAAAATAAACGTGGAACTGATGATGGATCCCCCGTCGCTGGTGAGCTGCAAGACCACTCCGAAGGTTCCCACTCCGTTCAGGGGCGGGCGGCTGGGCGTTGGGAATCCGACATCCGGAGGGGTCGAGGAGACGGACCTGCTTGAACCGGTCACATAAAGGCTGCCCGTGGTGCTGATGGCAATCCTTCCGTCGGCAAAGTCGTCCGCGGAACCTCCCACCAGGGTGAGCCAGACGATACGCGAGGAAACGGCGCTGGCGGTGGGGTTGATATCGGCAACAAAAAAGTCGTTGCCGCCGGCGTTGTTGATTTGGAGAGCGCCTGACGTACCCATCAGGTTGGTGGCATTCATCGCCGTGCTGTCGGTGGTGCTGCCGCTCAGATAAATGTGGCCGACAGTGTCTTCCGTCAGGCTAAAGCAGGATTCATCCCCGCTGCCTCCCAGGTAGCTGAGGTAGAGGAGGGCCCCGGAGGGACTGAACTCGACGATAAAAGCGTCCGTGTTTCCCCCGCCGTAGGCTGGCTGGGCGGCCGTGCTCGTGGTGGGCAGGTTCTGGTCACTGGTGACCCCGCATGCAAAGACGTTTCCGGTGGAATCCAGATGCACGTCGCGCACCTGTCCGAACGTCGAGTTGCCCACCAGACTGGAGAAAGTAAGCGAGGACGTGGTGGCCGCGCTGGCCGGCGTGCTCTGGTTGATGCTGGTCACAAACCCGGCGTCCTCACCGCTGGCCAGCGGGCCGCAGAATTCCGTCGTGGCGACATTATTCACCGAAGTGGGACACGCCTGGGTGGGGAAGTCCGTGGAATTCGTACTCCCTACAGCAATGAGCTGCTCGCTTGCGGTGCCCGTGGGCGCGGGAATGACAATGATGCTGGAGGGAACCGCGGAGATCACCGCTGCGGACATGCCCACGCTGGTGGATGTGGAGACGGTGGTGGTTGTGGTGACGAAGGTGGCGGTGATCTGCCCTGCCGGGACCGTCACGGTGGCCGGCACGACCACCGCCGCGTTGCCGCTGGTCAAGGTCACCGTGGTGCCCGCAGCGGGAGCGGGCGAGGTGAGGGTGACGATTCCGGTGGCGTTGTTGCCGCCAAGCACAGTGGGAGGATTGAAAGCGAGCAGGCGGATATCCGCGACCGGAAGCGTGAGGGTCAAAATAACCTGCTGGCTGACGGTGCCCAGCGTGGCCGTGATGGTGACCACTTGCGCAGAGGAGACCGGCAGCGTGGTCACCAGAAAGGTTGCGGTGGTGCTACCCGCCGGCACGGTCACATTGGGAACAATCTGCACCAGCTTGGAACTGGCCGTCAGCGTTACGCAGACTCCGAGCGAGCCCCCCGCACAGTCCGGGCCCGCCGGCGCGGCGGACGCGAGAATCACGGTGGCGGTGACCGTGGAGCCGCCGGCGACCGAGGTGGCGGTCAGCGAGAGGCCGGTGAGCACGGGAGGAGGGACCACGAGCAGCGTGGCGGTTTGCGCGGAAGTGTTCAACATGGCGGTAATGGTGACGTTCGCTTGCGCGGTTACGGCTGAAGTGGTGATGGTGAACGACGCCGTGCTGGTGTTCGGCGGCACAATGACGCTGGCCGGCACCTGTGCGGAATTTGTGTCGCTGCTGGTGAGTGAAACCATCGCTCCGCCCGGAGGTGCAGGGTTGGAAATGGTGAGCGAAGCCATGGAGTTGGCTCCGGGCCCGCCGAGAATGCTGAAGGGATTCAGGTTGAGCGAAGTCACCGAGACCGAACCCGCGGGAATCACCAGGACCGTAGTGGTGACCTGTGGGGCCTTCGGACCGCCGAGGGTCCCGGTGATGGTGACGGTTGTGATGGTGGTCGGGCTTCCCGCAGTGACCGTGAACGGAGCGCTGGACTGGCCGCCCATCACCATCACCATGGCAGGAACGGGCAGGGTAGTTGAGTCGCTGCTGGTCAACTGCACGGTCAGGCCCTGATCCCCGGCCGGAAGACTCAGCGACACCGTGCAATTGGCGGAATTGCCCGGCATCCCCGTGTTGCCGCCGGTGAGGGTACTGGGATTGCAGATAATCGCCGTGAGGTTGATTGCGGGGACAACCTCAACGTTGAAAGCGGCCCCGGTGGTGCCGAGGATCGCGGTGACGATCAGATCCGTCGTGGTGGTCACAGACGTGGTGGTCGCGGTGAAAGACACTTGCGTCGCTCCGGCCGGCACCATGACCGTGGCGGGCACCATAAAGGGGATGGGCGTGCCCTCCGGCGTGGCCGGATTCGAAAAGGTCACCGAGAGGGAAATGGTTGCGCCGGCTGCCGGAGCCGGTGGGGTGATGATGGCGAACCCCGTGGCGCTCTGGCCACCGGCCAGCGAAGCGGGCGTGAAATAAAGCGCGGTGATGGCCGTGCCCGCAGGCGTGAGCGTCAGCTGCGTGGTCATGGTCGTATCGTTGAGGCTGGCGGTGAGCGTGACCGTGCGCTGCGAATTGATGGGCTGCGTGTAGATGCTGAAACCGGCGCGGGAAGTACCGGTGGGCACGGTCACCGGGCTGACCGGAGCCACCGCGGAGTCGCTGCTCACCACCACCACGCGCTGTCCGGGGGAATATGCGGGCGCGTTCAGTTGAATGCTGCCGTTGATGGTACCGCCGCTGGTGACCGTATTCGCGCTGACCGTGAATCCGGTGAGCTGCAATGGATTGGTGGGTTGGAGGATCAGCGGGGCGGAGATAATTTGTCCCAGGGTAGTGGTTACCGTGATCAGCGTAGCATCCGGGGAGCCCACGGGCAGCGTCTGGACCTTGAAGGTAAAGCTCGATTGCCCGGCGCGAACGTTGTAGAGAATCTGGTAGTTGATGATCACCGCGAGGCTGAGCGCGGTCACGGTGAATGCGACCCCGCCGGAGGGGGCCGGCCCGGTCAGCGTCACCGTGACGGTCACATCCTTGCCCCCATCCACAGTGCCGGGAGAAACCGTCACCGTACTCACTGTGGTCGAGGTGGTCTCGCCCGACGACGTGGTTGAACTGGAAGTACCACACGCCGTCATGCCGGCCAGCGACAGTATCAGGAGACCGCTAATCAGGGAGCGTCTTGCGCGTACCATTCACCCTTCCGGATCCCGGAGACTCAAACAAACCTTTGGATTGTAACCGTTCCGATGCGGCTGAAAAAGCCCGAGTTGCCCTCAAGAGGTGCCGTCTTCCACTGCAGCCGCTGCTCGAAGCGCCGGGGACTTTTGTCGCCCGGCCCCGCCTGTGGTAGCTTCGCGGAATCAGGGATTTACCCTGCGCAAGCCCGGGAGTGACCATGGACGCAATGCTGGCCTGGCGGAAAGAATTTCGCATCCTGGAGACGTCCACCTACCTGATCAGCAACTCGCTGGGGGCCATGCCCCGCGGGGTGCGCGACCGCCTGGCGGCCTACACGGACTCCTGGGCCGTGCGTGGCGTCCGGGCCTGGGAAGATGAGTGGTGGGACTTGCCCGCGAGGGTCGGGGACTCCATCGGCCGCATCCTCGGCGCACCCCCGGGCTCCGTTTCCGTCCATCAAAACGTGACGCTGGCCCAGGCGGTCATCTCCTCCTGCTACGATTTTTCGGGGCCGCGCAACAAGATCGTCCTGGTGGACCTCGAGTTTCCCTCGATTCTCTACTTTTACAACGAACAGCGGCGCCGTGGAGCCGATGTGGTGGTGGTGGCCAGCGAGGACGGCGTTCACCCTCCGATGGAGCGCATTCTCGATGCCATAGACGAACGCACCCTTCTGGTGCCCATCTCGCTGGTGTTGTTCCGCAGCGCCGCGATTGTGGACGCCCAGGCCATCGTGGAGAAAGCCCGGCGCGTTGGCGCCCACGTGATCCTGGACGTCTTCCAGGCCGCGGGAACGCTTCCCGTGGACCTGACCGCGCTGGGAGTGGAATTTGCCGTGGGCGGCGTATTGAAATGGCTGTGCGGCGGTCCCGGAGTGGGTTATCTCTACGTCCGGCCCGATCTCGCTCCCAAGCTTGAGCCGATGGTCACCGGCTGGTTCGCGCACCAGAATCCGTTTGCCTTTGACCCCCGTCCGATCCAGCGCACAACGTCTGGCTATCGTTTTCTCACCGGCACCACGCAAATCCCGGCGCTCTATGCCGCGCAACCTGGCCTGGAGATCATCGCCGCAGCCGGGGTGGAAAATATCCGCCACAAATCCCAGGCGCTCACCTCCCGGCTGATTGCCGGAGCCCGGGCCCGCGACTGGAAGGTCAATACGCCGCTCGATCCGGCGGGCCGCGGCGGGACCGTTTCCATCGATTGCCCGCACGCGCAAGAAGTGGCGCGCGAACTGGTGGCCCGCGACATCCTGGTGGATTTCCGCCCCAATGCCGGCGTGCGCCTTTCTCCGCACTTCTACAATCGCGAGGACGAATTGGACCTGGCGCTCGAGGCGATGTCCGAAATCGTGGCCGCGCGGCGGACTCCGGCGGCCGCGGCCATGCCGCGCGGCGGCAGCTAACCCATGCCGGATGCGGACTTATTTGCGGCCGAGCGGCGCGCCATGGTGGAGCAACAGCTTCGCGCGCGCGGCATCCGCGACCCCCGCGTTCTGGAGGCCATGGGTGCGGTCCCTCGGCACCTCTTCGTGCCCCCGGAGTCCATCTCCCTGGCCTATTCGGACCATCCCCTTTCGATCGGATATGGCCAAACCATCTCCCAGCCGTTCATGGTGGCTGCCATGGCGGAAGCACTGGAAATCCGCGGCATCGAGCGGGTGCTGGAAGTGGGGGCGGGCTGCGGCTATCAGGCGGCAATCCTCGCCCGGATGGCCCGCCGGGTGGTCGCCATCGAGCTGGTGCCCCAGCTGGCGGAGACCGCGGCGCGCCGGCTAGGGCAACTCGGCTTCGCCAACCTGCAGGTGCTGCCGGGAGACGCTTCGGCCGGCTTCCCTCAACAGGCGCCCTACGACGGCATCGTGGTTTCGGCCGCGGCTCGCTTCGTGCCGCGGGCGATGCTGGAGCAGCTTGCGGAAGGCGGGCGTTTGCTCATCCCCGTGGGGCCCGGGGAGAATCAGGAATTGCTGCGTTACCGGCGCGCGGGCAATCAGTTTCAGCGGGAAGCACTGCATGAGTGCCGCTTCGTTCCCCTACTGGGCCGCCACAGCCAGCAGGAGAATCAGGCGCTGTGAGTGCATCCGTACCCGCCCTGTCCATCGTCATCCCGGCCTATAACGAGGAGCAGCGGCTCCCGGCCACGCTCGAAAAAATTGCCGCGTGGCTGGGCGCAAAGTCGATGGAGGCGGAAATCCTGGTGGT
Organism: Binatia bacterium; assembly: GCA_035517515.1. Classification (GTDB taxonomy): domain Bacteria; phylum Acidobacteriota; class Terriglobia; order Acidiferrales; family UBA7541; genus JOPF136. Next base: position 4,307 of record DATIYQ010000297.1, on the reverse strand, counting down.
GGACGATGGCTCCACGGACGCGACCGCGCGCGTGGCGGGCGAATTCGCACCGCGCATGCCCGGACTTCGCCTGCTCTCCAACGGCACCAACCGCGGCAAAGGCTTCAGCGTGCGCCACGGCATGCTGGAGGCGCGCGCGCCGGTGGCGCTGTTCACGGACGCAGACCTTTCCGCGCCGATCGAAGAGGCGGAAAAGCTGCTGGCGGCGCTGGAGTCGGCGGATGTGGCCTTCGGCTCCCGCGCACTGAATCGCAGGCTGATTTCCGTACACCAGTCGCCGTTCCGCGAAGCCGCCGGAATCCTGTTCAACAAGGTAGTCAAGATGGTGTTGTGGATTCCCTTCGTGGACACCCAGTGCGGGTTCAAGGCCTTCCGCATGCCACGGGCGCGCATCCTGTTCGAGCAACAGCGGATTGAGCGCTTTGGGTTCGACCCGGAGCTGCTCTACCTGGCCCGCCATCACGGCCTGCGCGCCGTGGAAATTTCCGTCCGCTGGGCCCACGACCCGCACACGAAGGTGAATATGGTTCGCGACAGCGTGCTGATGTTCCTCGATCTCTTCTTTATCCGCTGGAACTGGCTGCGCGGGCGTTACCCGCGCGCTTCGTAGCGCCCAGAGGGAATCACAAACGAGAGAATGCCTGGCGCCCGGAAATGGCCGGCGGAGGGGCGGGCGACCCGCGGCAACCGCTGCCTAGCCCATCTTTGCAGGTGGTCGCGCCCCTCGGCGCATGGCAAACGCCTTTTTCAGGATGCGCGTGGCCGTGGGCGTCAGGTGGTAGCGTTCGAGCTCATCTTCCGTGGCCCAGGCCACGTCGGTCACATCGCCCCCGGCCCGCGCCTCCCCGGAAATGCGTTCGCAAAGATAATCGAGGATTACAAAGTGAAAGCGGGGGCGGCCGCTGGTGATTTCTGCGTCTCCGCTCGCTCCACGGCCCGGCTCGCGGCCCTGGACCGGGCCTTGGTCATGGAATATCCGCTCGAAGACCTCGATCAGCTCCACCACGCGCACGCTTAATCCGGTTTCTTCTTCCAATTCGCGGCGCGTGCCCTCTTCGAGCGTCTCACCGGTTTCCAGCGTGCCCCCCGGAATAGACCACTGCCCCTTCAGCGGTTCCCCGCCGCGGCGGATCAGCAGGGCGCGCCCATTTTCAATCACCACTCCGCCAACGCCCACCACCGGGCGTTCGGGATACTCTCGGGAACTGGCCATGGGATTGCGGCCTCGTCACCGCATGCGAACTTCGCGCTTGCCCCGTGGACACTCACTTGACAGCCGGGGTATATAATACGGCATCGTTTGGTTCTGAGGCTGTGAAGGAGGATGGCCGTGGTCAGGTGCCCGGAATGCGGCGGGGTCTTGGATCTGGAAGAGGATGAAGTGGAGGAAGGCGAAATCCTGAGCTGCCCCGAGTGTGAGGTGGAACTCGAGGTGGTGAGTGTTTCCCCGGTCCAGGTGAACGCGTTCTCGGACGAGGATGGCGACTCGTCTGATGAAGAAGAGGTGGAAGAAGTGGAGGAAGAAGAGGAAGAAGAGGAGGAGGAGGAAGAAGAAGAGGAGGACAAATAGGCCGGCATTCCCTCCGCCAATTCCTCCGCATCCTTCCCGGCCCGCCCGCCATCCAAGTGCAGTGATGACCCGCCCCACAGCCGCGCACCGCTCCGCGCTCCCCGCGGACCATTTTCCGGCCCTCCGCGCCGGCGGGCGTGTAGCGCTGCTCACCGTTTTCCTGATCCTGTTTTTTCTCGCAGCCTTTGCCGCCAGCGCGCAGAGCCCCGCACTGAAGACCGTGCACGGCGCGGTGCTCACCAAGAGCGAGGACCCCATAGCGGAAGCCGTGGTCTTCCTGAAAAACCTCCAGAACGGAAGCGTGCGTTCCTACATCAGCGATGACGCGGGCGGCTATCGCTTCAGCGGGCTGGACCCCAACGCGGATTATGAGATCCACGCGGAGTTCAAGGGAGATTCCTCGGCGGTGCGCCGACTCTCCAATCTGGACAACCGCAAGGACATCTACCTGAACCTGATTATTGCGCACAAGAAATAGCCACTTCCCATCGGCCAGAGCAACGCAGGGTTTCCCGCAGGGAGCTTCAAGACCGGCTAGACCAGAACGCGCAGGGCCCCGGGCAAAACCTCCAGGTCCACCGGAGTTTCCCCCAGCGCTTCGCCATCTCCGTGGAACATTACCGGGCGATCCGTGGTCAGGCGCAGCCGCCGGGCGCGCAGCCGCCGCATCTCCGGCCAGCGGATGTCGCCGGTGCCCAGCGCCAGCAGCAAACCATCGAGCAACCGGTTCCAGCGCAACGGTGCAACCACGGCCACATCCATCCAGCCATCGAAAGGACTGGCTTCAGGAGCAATGCGCACGCCGTTGCCGTAGCTGGGCGCGTTGGCCACGGCCACGAGCAGCGCCGTGAACGTCTGACGAACGCCATCCGCTTCGAGGGTGACCTCGAGCGGGCGGGCCCGGCGGAAGGCGGCGATGGCCGCGGCCAGATAGCGGGCCAGCCCCGGCAGATGCCGGAAGCGCGTATTCGCCAGGCGCGCGGCTTCCGCATCCACGCCCGCGCCCCCGGCGCCGGCGTAAAGCGGACTGCGGCCATCCGCGGCGCTCAGCCGGATCGCGTCCACGTTTCGGACGTGCCCGCGCAACAAGCGATGCGCCGCCTCCAGGGGATCCGCGGGCAGGCCTAGCGCCCGCGCAATGTCGTTGCCGCCGCCCGCGGGAATCAGCCCCAAGGGCAGGTCCAGGCCGTGGGCGGCGTTCAGGACCTGGTGGAACGTCCCGTCGCCACCCAGGGTAATCACGGCGGAGTATCCATCCTCCGGCGCGTGGCGGACCAGTTGATGGAGCTCATCGAGCGAGCCGGGAGCCTCGAACCGCGCGACTACGCCTTGCGACCTCCAGTAGGACTTCAGGGAAGACTCCAGGCGCCCGGCGCGTCCGCCGCCTGCGGCGGGATTGCTGACCACCAGGAATTTGCCCGGGGATGTCATCGCCGTGTCCAGAAGGCTCTTGTGGCGGGTGACACTTACTCCCGATCCATCACCGCGTCAATCGGTAACCGCGGCCCGGGTGGCACGGTCTGCCCCGTTCCGACGGGAGGCGCCCGGTGGAGATGAAACGACCGCGGAAGGCCTGGTGGTTCCGCCAGGCTTCAGGCATTCATTTTCAGCAGGCGCTCGCGGAAGTAGGCCTTCCAACTTTCCGGAAACACGTCAACGCGCAGGGCACGCCGCACCGAAGCTACGTCGTCCTCGGCGTAGCGCTTCGCGACGTACAATCGGGTGATTTCCGGGATGGGGACGGCGTTGGGATCCCGCGCGATTGCGATGATCTGGTCTCCCGCGCCGACTTCTCCCTCGCGCGTGACCGCGAGGTAGAAACCCGTCCGGCCGCTGGCGAGGAACCGCCTCACCATGTCGTCGGACTGGAATCTCAAACCGAGCTTGTAACAAGGCAGGCGCGGCTGGGTGACCACCACCTCCGCCGAGCCGACAGAGAACCGATCGCCCAGGTGGGCCTCGGCTTCCAGCAGGCCCGCGATCGTGAAATTTTCGCCAAACACGCCCATCGGCAAATCGCGGTCCGGGAGTTCCTGCTTCCAGTAGGCGTAGTGCTCGGCCGGATAACAATAGACGGCTTTCCATTCGCCGCCATGGACGGTGAGGTCCGCTTGCCGGTCTCCGTCCAGATTGAGCTTGCGCAAGGCGTGGCGGCCCGCGGCGGGCTCCTTGAAGATTCCCGTGGTCACAATCCTCCCGTGCCACATCACTTCCCGGGGAAGGCCGATGTTGACGGAGACGAGTTTCATGTCCGATTCGGCCAGGGACTTGCACCGCGTATTGAGCGCCGCGACTGTTTCATGGACGTTCAGAGTGCTTCCATTGGATGTTGGTCCCCCGCTGATTGGTGCCTACTTCTTGGGGGCCACTGAGCTGCGGCCTTTCGCATCGCGCACCCGGAACGGACGCCCGGTCGCATCAAGGTTTGGCGGAAAGCCGCGGGTGAAGAGCATCGGGGCAGGCAGCCACACCGCGCGGCTTACTCCACAACTGCGTTTGCCGTGACGATGGCCGCCGCCAGTGCCAGCTTGTGATCCTTGTTCCAAGGCGGCCCGAGAGATTTGCGCAGGTGGAGGCAGTGAGCGTCGAAGTTTTCGACGCGCAGCGCCTGGCCCGCCACATCCAACACCTTCTTCGCGTCGTACCAGTGGACGGGCCAACCTCGTGCCTCGGCCGCGGAGGCCAGGGCCATGCGGTACATCACCCAGTCGGCGACATTTTGCGCGCGGTAGTCCTG
>DATIYQ010000296.1:0-12192 GCA_035517515.1 Binatia bacterium | reverse complement strand
GATGTCCAAATCGCGCGGCAATATCCGCATGGCCCAGCCTGCTGCCACCGTGCTGGGCGTGGATGCGCTCCGCTACTTCCTGCTCCGCGAAATGGTCTTCGGGCAGGACGGCAGCTTCAGCCTCGACTCCCTGGTCACGCGGTACAACAGCGACCTCGCCAACGGCCTGGGCAACTTTGCCAGCCGCGTGCTCGCCATGATTGAGCAAAACTTCGGCGGCGTCATTCCGGAACCGGTGGCCACCGGCAGCCAGCCGGCAAACCCTTTTGAAGTGGAATGGCGGGAAGTGGCCGCCGCGTACCAGCAGGCGTTCGACGCCTACGCGTTCTCCCAGGGCCTCCAGGAAATCTGGCGCTTGGTGGCGGCAGCCGATAAATATCTCACCGAGACCAAGCCCTGGGCCATGGCCGCGGATCCCGGGCGGCGCGGGGAGCTGGCTGGAGTTCTGTATAACGCCGCGGAACTGCTGCGCGTGGTCGCCGTGCTCGCTCATCCGGTTCTTCCGCACGCCACCGGAAAAATCTGGGCCCAGCTCGGATTGCATTCTCCGCTGGCCGCGCAGCAGATTTCCGCGCTCGCCTGGGGCGGATTGAAGCCCGGCGAGGTTATTCAAAAGAGTGAAGGAATTTTCCCGCGCGTGCAGAAGGAAGAAGCGCTCGAAAGGATGGAAGAAATGGAAGAACAGATTCGCTCCGAAGGCGCGGCCAAGCCCGCCGAACCCGCGAAGCCGGCGGCCGCCGTTCCCGCCGCCGCCCCGCCGCCCGGCGACGGTAAAATCACCATCGACGATTTCATGAAAGTGGAGATGCGCGTGGGCGAGATCAAATCCGCCGAGCGCATCCCCGGCGCGGACAAAATCCTGAAGCTCATGGTGGACATCGGTACCGAGGTGCGCCAGATCGTTGCCGGCATCGCCCAATTTTACGAGCCGGAAAAGCTCGTGGGCCGCCGCGTCGCCGTGGTGATCAATCTGGCCCCGCGCAAGCTTCGCGGCGTGGAATCGAATGGCATGGTCATCGCCGCCAACGTGGGCCCGGAGGGCCGCCCGGTGCTGGTTGGCTTCCACGAAGACGCGCCGGTAGGCTCGAGGCTGAAGTGAGCCCGCTTCTCTCTGCGTGTCTCTGCGCCCTCTGTGCCTCTGCGCTATCTGTTTCTTCGCCGTTCTCTTCGGTCTTGCGATGCTCGGCCTAATCGACTCCCACGCCCATCTCGACGTCGCCGATTTCGATGCGGATCGCGACGCCGTGCTCTCCCGCGCGCGCGAAGCGGGCGTATCCACCATCCTGGCCATCGGCAGCGCGGCCGGCCCCGATCAGCTCGGAGCCGCGCTCCCTTTCGCCGAGCAGCACTCCTGGATTTACGCCACCGTAGGCATTCATCCCCACGAAGCGCACCTGGCGACTGCGCGGCACCTGCAGGAGGCGGAGGCCTTTGCCCTGCACCCGCGCGTGCTGGCCTGGGGGGAGATCGGCCTGGACTATCATTACGACTACTCTCCACGCGACGTTCAGCAGCGCGTCTTCCGCGAGCAGTTGGCGCTGGCCCGCACCGTCCGCAGGCCGGTGATCATCCATTGCCGCGAAGCCTGGCCCGATTGCCTGGAAATCCTGGAGAGCGATTGGCGCAGCTCCGGCCAGGGCGGGATCTTCCACTGTTTCAGCGGCACCCTGGAAGATGCCCGGCGCGGTTTGGACATGGGATTCCGCATCTCCTTTGCGGGCAACGTCACCTATCCCAAATCGCAGCCGCTGCGGGAGGTTGCCGCGGCTCTGCCCCTGGAATCCCTCCTGATCGAAACCGATTCTCCCTTCCTTTCGCCCCAGGGGCGGCGGGGAAAACGCAACGAGCCCTGCTATGTGCGGGAAGTGGCAAGAACGCTGGCGTCTGTGAGACACTTACCGGAAGACGAGTGCGCCAGGCAGACTGCGGAAAACTTCAGGGCACTGTTCCGGCTCAGGGGAGCCGACGGCGAAATTGCCGGCTCTGGCGTGGCGAATTCGGGAGGTTGAGATTCCTCTGCTCACCGTGCGCGAGATTTTCGATTTGGTGCGTGACGACCTGGCGCGCGTCGAGCAGGAGATTGCCGCCCAGAACGCCGAAGCCATTCCCGCGGTCGCGGAGATCGGTTCCTATGTAATCGAAGGCGGCGGGAAACGCCTGCGTCCCGCGCTCCTGTTGCTTTCCGCCGGCCTGTGCGGCTACCGCGGCGCCAGCACCATCCGGCTGGGCGCCGTGGTGGAGATGATCCACACCGCCACCCTGATCCACGACGACGTGATTGACGAGGCCGGACTGCGCCGCGGCCGTCCCTCCGCCAATGCCCGCTGGGGCAATCACCGCAGCGTGCTCTCCGGCGACTGGCTGTACATGCAGGCCTTTCAACTGGCCATGCGCGAGAGAAACTTCCGCATCCTGGACGTGCTCATCGAGCTCACCCAGAATATGGTGGAAGGCGAGCTGCTTCAGCTCGACCTGATCGGCCGCATGGACATTTCCGACCGCCAGGCCATGGAGCTTTCCTACCGCAAGACCGCCTGTTTATTTACCGGCTGCGCGCAACTGGGCGCGGTGCTCGCCGCCCAGGACCCGGAAACCGAGCAGGGCCTGGCCGATTACGGCCGGTTTGCCGGGCTGGCTTTCCAGTTGGTGGACGACCTGCTCGATTTCACCGCCGACGCGGAGAAAATCGGCAAGCCGGTGCTGAGCGATTTGAAGGAAGGAAAGGTCACGCTTCCGCTCATCTACGCGCTGGAGCACGCCCGTCCCGCGGAACGGAAACTCGTGGCTACGGTGCTCGAAGAGCGCGATTTCCGCAGCGTCCAGCCCGCCCAGATCCTGGAGTTTGTCCGCAGCAACGGAGCCATCGCCCGCGCCCGCGCGCTGGCCCAGGACTACGCGGCCCAGGCCAAGGCCAGCCTCCCCGGCGCCGTGGAAAGTGAGTTCCGGCGTGCCCTGCTCGCCGTACCGGATTTTCTCCTCGACCGCGAGAGCTAGCGCCGCGGCATCCGCCCCGGCCCCCGCTTCCGCGCGATTTGGTTTTTCCCGCTCTCGCCCTAATAGTGGAACCGGTAACGCAACTGCACGTAAACCTCCCGCGGGTTGATAAAATGCGTTCCCCCGAAGGTGAAGCTGTTGTCCAGCAGAATTCTCAGGTTGCTAACATTGAGCGCCTGGACCGAGACGGAGAAACTCTCTCCGAAATTTTTCCCCAGCGCCAAGTCGCACGTCGTGTGCGCGGCCAGGTGCTCCGGTCCCGGCGGCGCGTCTCCATTGGTGAAGCCGGAGCCGTAATAAACATCGGTGGAGAGATAGGACCGCCAGGGCAAGGCGTAATTTCCGCCCGCGTGCAGGGTATTGCGCTGGTCGTGGTCCAGCAGGAAATAACCGGGGTTGGGCATGGGTTCGAATAACCCGCCGGTGATCACCCCGTAGCCCTGCGCCAACTGGTTGGAGTAGGTGAGGTACACCTGCGCGCGCCCGGCGATGCGCGGCGAGCGCAGCGTCAGCTCCCAGGCGCTGATGCGCGCTCCCTGGACGTTGATGGGGAAGAACACATCCGAGTTGTTCAGATTGCTGTGGTCAAAATAATTGCTGGCCCGGGTGAGAAAGGTGTCGGCGTCCAGCGTCCATCGCTTCAGCGGAATGGTGACCCCGTATTGAAACTCCTCGTCGCGCTCGCCCTTCAGCGGCAGATAGCTGAGCTGCTGCACGCTGGTGATGTAATCCAGCAACGGGCCGGAGAGCGTGGCCAGTGGCGGAGCCTGGTAGAAGTGCCCGTAAAACGCCCTGAACACCCAGTTCAGTCTTGGGATGCGCAGGGAAATACCTACCCGTGGGTCCACCGCATCCTCCACCACGCCCCCTCCAAAGTGCGAGTAGCGCAAGCCCCCGGAGAGCGTCAGCCACGAGGTCAGCTTGAATTGGTCATCCGCATAGAGCGCAAAAAGGCCGCCATCCGGATGCACGGTGCTCACGATAGGAGGAGTTCCGCTTCCGTCGTTGTACGTCAGGCCGAACAGGTCGTTGTCCTGCTGCGCGAAGCCGTAAAGCCCCACCCGCAGGTTATTCTGCTTCTTCACCCAGGAAAGAGTGGCTTGGCCGCCCTCGTATTTTGAAGATCGGTCCTCCGTGGTCGAGCTGGGGTAATCGAGCGGGCTGCTGCCATAGTCCACGCTGTTGAAGTGGTAGAAGGGGGAGATGGTGAACAGAAGTCCCGGGCTGATGGTGCGCACCCAGGTGACCGCGGCGAAGTTGTCCTTCTCGAGATTCGAATCCGAGAGGAATTCGCCGGGGCTGTTGTTGGGGTCGTTGGGGTCGAAGGGCACCTGGTAGAAATCCTGGCGCGCCTGGGCCACCACCCGCACCTGATCCTTCGGGTCCGCATTCCAGATCAGCGATGCGAATCCCCCGTAGCCGTTGTCCGCGTCATGGAGCACCGCGCTGGTCGGCGTCTGCAATCCCAGATTGCTGCGGTTTCCGCTCAGGCTGGCGTAATACGCAAAACGGCTGGTGTGGTCGGAAAAACTGAGCTGATCGTCGGTCTGATAGAAGTTTCCGGCAGTCAGGGTCAGCTCGGCCATGCGGTTGCTTTCGAAGCCCGTGCGCGGGGCGACATCGAAGATCCCGTAGGTCCGGTCTCCGTAATCCGCCTGGTAGCTGCCGCGCTGCATCTCGATGCTGTCGATATCCCGCGGCGCAATCTGCGGCCCCAGGTTGCTGGCGATGTTCGTGTTCGGAATGGGCACGCCGTCAATCAGCCAGCTCACCTGGTGCCCTCCCCGCACGTGCAGTTGATCGTGCGTATAGTAGGCGCCGGGAACGTAATCGGTAATGGTGGCCAGGCTGTTGGCGCGAGCGGCGCCCGGCGTCTCGTTGATGGCCTCGCGGGTCACCGTTGTGGTCGGTGTAAACGACTCCGTTTGCGCCGGAGCGGCCTGCGCGCTCACCGTCACGGACTGGGTTTGCGTGGCCACTTGTAGTTGGAAATGTAAAATCGGCGCGGTGCCGGAGAGCACGGTCATGGTTTGTGTTTCCGTGCGGAATCCCGCCGCAGACACTTCCAGCGTGTAGGCGCCCAGCGTCACGGCGTCAAAGGCGAATTCGCCGCTCGCGCTGGTCTGCACCGCCCGCTCCATTTGGGAGGAGTTTTCCTTCAGCACCACCTTCGCATTTTGCACGGGCCGGTGCTGCGCATCGTGCACCACCCCGCGCACCGTGCCAAACGCCGTGGCCCGGGCGCGCGGCGCCATCCAGAGCACAGCCGCGGCCAGCAGTATGCTCGCTCGCAGATTCTTCATGCAGTTCGACATTTCTTCAGATCCCCCGTGGTCCCTGCGCCGGCAGCATGGCGCGGCATCGTCCTGGAGCGCATGCGCGCGCCAGGCGCCTCCCGCCAGCACACACGCGGCCGGAATAAAGGCTGCAGCGAGTCTTCGGGGCTGTGCCCCGAAAACTGCGGCCCGGATTAGCTCAGGTGAGCGATGGAAAAACCGGCGGGACGAGGGGGATGAAACGGAGGTGAAAGAAAGCCGGCCACGGGCGCTTCACGCCGGACCCAGGGAGCCGTGCGCTCTCTTCCCAGCGTGGCGGCCACCAACACGGCCGGAAGCACGGCGCGAAGCTGTGACGCTGTCTGCACGGCTGCGGGCTGGTGAGTGCATTCCCCGCTGGCGCGGCACTGCTTCGCCTGCTCCGGCGGGACTCCTGCCGTGGACTTGCAATGGGGTTCCCGGTCGGGCGTATTGCTGCGCGCCGCACCAGGCTTTTGAGGACGGTGCATGGGACAGATGCCGTTTTTGCAGCACTCGGAATCTCCGCAGCATCCGCCCGCAGACCACACCGGGGCACTGCCCGCCAGCAGGCTGAGAAAAACGGCGATGGCCAGTGCGCGGCGCATGCCCGACACTCTACCACACTCGCGGAACGCCCCCACGAAAACCCAATCGGCGTCCCCTGGCGGATGCCCCGCGCCCGCGCCGCGCAGTTTATTGGCCTCATCTCTTTGCTTCCGGCCCCGCTTGCGGATACTCTGGACCGTCCCGCCGAGACGGGCGCGCGGCCATGCTGCCTTTCAAGCTGATCTATCATCCGGGCTACGATCTCAACCTTGGTGCCCATGTTTTTCCTTCGCAGAAATACCGCCTGATTTACGAGGCCCTGCTGCGCGATGGAGTGGCACAGGCCGAAGATTTTCTTGCCCCGGCCCCCGCGCAAGACGAAGACATGCTTCGCGTGCATTCGCTCGAGTGGGTGCGCAAGCTGAAGAGCGGCCATCTCTCCATCCAGGAACTGATGCGGCTGGAGATTCCCTGGTCGCGCGAAATGGTGGACGCGGTTTGGCTGGCGGCGGGCGGCTCGATTCTGGCCGGCGAGCGCGCATTGGCCGAAGGGTTTGCCGCGAACCTCGCCGGCGGATTGCATCACGCGTATCCGGACCACGGTGAAGGATTTTGCGCCATCCACGATGTGGCCGTGGCCATTCGCCACCTGCAAGCCGGCCAGGCGATCCGTACCGCGATGATCGTGGACACCGACGTGCACCATGGAAACGGCACCGCGGCCATCTTTGGCGGCGACCCCGATGTTTTCACTCTCTCCATCCACCAGGAGAACAACTATCCTTTTCCCAAGCCGCCCTCCAATATCGATATTCATTTGCCCGACGGAACCGGCGACGAGGATTACCTGCCGATCCTGGAGAAAAAGCTCATGGAAGCGCTTCAGGAATTCTTCCCGGACCTGCTCTTTTACATCGGGGGCGCGGACCCCTTCTGCGAGGACCAGTTGGGTGGACTCTCCCTGAGCATCGAAGGACTGAAGCGGCGCGATCGGCTGGTGTTTGAGCACGCCCGCCGGCTGGGCATCCCCGTGGCCATCACTCCCGCGGGCGGCTACGCGCGCCACACAGAAGATACCGTGCGCATTCACGTGAATACGATTCTTGCCGCCAGCGAAATCGAGAGGCGCGCGGCGCCCGCCCGCTAGTCCGCAGGTTTCAGATTTCAGGCCCCGGTTCTATTCTGTGCAGCGCGTGGCGCGCGGTCCTTCGCGGCGCTGCGTTGACCGCTCAAAGCTTGAGCGACACCCAACTACGACAGAATTTCCGCGGCGTGGTGAGAAATCCCGGTTAGCTGGCCCCGCCCTGCTGGATGCGGATATTTCCAGAACCTGTTTGCAGGTTGACGTGGGCCCGGCCGTCGCCCACGCGCGCCCGCAGCACCCGCCGCGATTGTTCTTCGATCATGATGGGCAGTCCGGCCTGCACGTTGCCGGAGGCGGTGCGCGCGGTCAAGGAAAAACCTGCTCCCGAGGGAACCGTCAGCGCGATGCGGCCGGAACTGGTGCCCAGGTCCCAGAATGCGTCGGGCGCCGGATTTCCCCTTACCTCGACGTTGCCGGAGCCGGTGCCCACGCGCAAATCCTGCACCGCCCCGCTCACGTAGATTCCCCCGCTGCCGGTATGCACGTTCACGCGCCCGTGAGCCTGTTGGATGTGGATATCCCCGGAGCCCGCCGTGCCGCGGATTTCCTCCCGCACATCTTCCAGCGCCACCCGGCCGGAGCCGCACTGGAAATTGATGTTGCCCCCCACGTGGGTGGCCCGCGCCCCGCCGCTGCCCACGTTCAGGGAGAGATCGTCCCCGGCGTTTTCCACCGAGAGAATCCCCGAGCCGGTGGTCAACGTCAGCGGCTCCTTCAGGTCCGATACCTCGATGCCGCCGGAACCGTTCTTGGCCTTCACTTCGGAATCCTCGGGGGTCTCCACCGTGTAGCTGATCGTCACCCAGGAAAACAGCGGATCCTGCAGGCGTCTGCCGATGCGGATGGAATTGCCGCTCTGTTCGATGGGCGGATTCTCGGTGATCTCGTCGATGCGCCGCGATCTCCCGTCCAGAATGAAGCCGCCCACGCGTACGTCGCCGTGGATGTGCACCACGCCGGGCGCGCCGCCGCGGATCACGATCTTTCCGGATCCGGAGCTGATATCCAGCCGCACCGGCCCATCCACTTTCAGCGTGCGATCGAAGGATCGGCCCGGCCCGCTCACCATACAGGCGGACTGAGCCAGCACCGCGGCCAGCACGGCCGCGGCGCCGGCAATCATGGGCCGGGTGCGCGAAGGGATGAGTGGATTCATGCGCACGGAGTCTCTCGCCGCCTCTTACCGGTAAAACGAACGCGCCGGGGGAAATGTTCCGCGGAAAGCGGCGGCTTCCGCCTGTGTGCTTCCCCATGCGCGGACAAGGGATCACTGCTCCAGCGCCCACCACCCGCTCAGCGCAGCTTGAGCACCTCGTTCATCGCTCCTTGCCGGTATCCTTCCAGATCCAGCGTCACGTACAGAAAGCCCGCGGCCTTCAGGCGCCGCGCCATTTCCCGCGCCATCTGCCCCTCGAGCGCGCGGGGCAGTTCATCGGGGGCGATCTCCACACGCGCCAGTTCGCCATGATGTCGCACGCGGAACTGCCGGAAACCCAGCTCTCGCAATTCCGCCTCGCCCCGCTCCACCTGCGCGAGTTTTTCGGGCGTCACCTCCGAGCCGTACGGGATGCGCGAGGCCAGGCACGCGGAGGCTGGACGATCCCACGTGGGCAGGCCTGCGCGCTGCGAGAGCCAGCGGATTTCCGCTTTGTGCAGTCCGGCGTCGAGCAGTGGCGAAAGCGCGGCATGCTCTCCCGCGGCGCGGTGGCCCGGCCGGAAGTCCCCGGTGTCGTCCGCGTTCACGCCGTAAGCAACCGCCGCGATTCCGCGTTCCGCCGCCAGCCGGCCAAGTACGGTAAACAATTCGTCCTTGCAGTAGTAACAGCGGTCCGGGCGGTTGGCGGCGTAGAGCGGATTCTCTACTTCCTGCGTAGTCACGAATTGATGCCGCAGCCCGGCGGTGCGCACCAGCAGTTCCACCTGCTCGCGGTCATACGCCGGAAAGCTGGGCGAAAGCGCGGTCACCGCGAGAGCGCGTGGCCCCAGCGCGCGGCCGGCGGCCCAGGCCAGATACGCCGAGTCCGCGCCCCCGGATAGCGCCACCAGCAGGGACGCGAGGCCGGAAAGCCGTTCGAGCAGCCGGCCTTCCTTCTGCGTCTCGATTTGCTTCCCGGTTTCCATGTGCGTGTGCCGCAGTATAGCGCAGTGCCGGGCCGTGCCGCGCGCCATCGCCGCGGCTTCGAGCGTCCGCGGCAGGGATGATTGCTTGACACCTATCTCGAATTTATATACCACTGGGCTTCCCATCGCGGCACTCGCCACATGCGCAACACAGCCATCTGCTTCGCGGCGCTCATGCTTTACCCGGCGTCTGCTTTCGCTCAGGAGGCTCCGGTTCACTTGAAGGTGCAGGTGGTCTTGATTGACAAAGACCTGAATTTGAAGCCTGTTCCCAAATTCTCTTTCACCCTGCAAAAGCAGCCTGCCGGGGCCGCGGCGCCCATCGCCTTGAAGACCGGCCTGGACGGCATCGTCGAAGCCGACGTGCCCGCCGGGCGCTACCAACTGCTCACGCCGGAGCCGGTCGAATTCCAGGGCAAGAAATATTCGTGGAAGCTGGAGCTGAGCCTGGCGCCTCCCGGCCAGACTCTGGACCTGAGCAACGACAATGCGGTGATTGTGCCGGTGACGGCGCCGGCCGCGGAGGGCGGCGGGGAACTGACCGCGCTCTTCGAGCGGCTGAAAAATGCGGTGGTGACGGTGCGCGCGGAGGGCGGCGAAGGCAGCGGATTTCTGGTGGATGCTGACGGCCTGGTGTTGACCAACGCCCACGTGGTGGAGCGCTCTCCCTACCTGGCTGTCCAATTTGACGAACGCCACAAAGTGCAGGCGCAATTGCTGGCTTCTGACCCGGACAAGGACCTGGCGGTGCTGCGCGTGAATCTCTCCGCGTTCCCCGGCGCGGTCATCGCGCCGCTGGCGCATGCGCCCGCGGGCAAAGCGCCGGTGGTGGAGGGCCAGAGGGTCTTCACCATCGGCAGCCCCTTCGGCAAGGAAAAAACGCTGACCATGGGCGTAGTCAGCAAAATCGAGGAGCACGAAATCTACTCCGACATCAGCGTGAACCCCGGAAATTCCGGCGGTCCGCTGTTCGATTACCAGGGGTTGGTGGTGGGGATTACCGCGGCGCGCCAGGAGCGCCTGTCCCGCATCATTCGCATCGAAGATGCGCAGCCGATTTTCGCGCAAGCCAGAGCGAAAATGGCCGGCCAGGCGCCGCCCTCGAGCGTCCTGCTGCCGGTGGAACCCTCAGACTGGTTTCCGGTGGAGCCCATGAAGGCCATTCTCCTGGGCGCGGCTCCGGATGCCAATGACTACAGCTTCGGCGAGGGAGATTTCAAAGTCTGGATTCTCACTCCGCCGCTCCGCTTCTGGTTGGAACACGAGGAGCAGTTGAAGGCGGCCAGGAAGAAAGCGAAGCGCACCGGCGGCAATGAGCAGGCGGAAAACGCGGAGCTCTTGCAGGAGGCGCAGCACTACAAGCCGGTCATCACCATCCGCGCGGTTCCCGAATTCAGCCAGATGTTCAAGATCAAATTCAAGACGGACTTTTCGCGCATGCGGCTGCTGTGCGACGGCAAGGAAATTCCTCCCATCCATCCCGGCCGCTTCAAGATGTACCTCCTCAATCTGAAGCGCGAGGTCACCGACACGTCGTTCGGGGGAAGCTTCACCTATCCGTATGACAGTATTCCCGCGAGCTGCAACGCCGTGTCGCTGGAGATTTATTCCGAAAAGAATCCGCAAGAGCCGCTGGTGCACCCGGTGGACGCGGCGATCCTGGCGCACGTCCGCGCGGATTTTGAGCCCTACCGGAGGTTGCACAGCCCGAAGTGACCCGGCCGCGGGCACAGCCGCTCGCTTTCCGTATCGCCCCGGCGATCCGGACTCACTGAAAATCCAGTTTCACGTCCACCGTCTTGGTCTTCGGGTTGGTGTCCAGCAGATGACCTACATGTTGAAAACGCACCGGAGTCTTTTCAAAGAGCCTCTGCGCCCCGCCGTTCACAAACTCCTCGAAATAGGAATTGTCGAACACATCGCCCCGGGCGATCTTCCAACTGGCCAGCAGTTGCCGCTCCGCGGCCAGGGAAAGCCCGGTGATCACCAGTTGCCCCATTCGAAATTGCACGCCCTCCTGGATGGTCACGGCGTAGGAGACCAGCGCTCCCGAATCATTGAATTTCGCCACCGGATCGAGCTTGGCCTGCAAGTAGCCGCGCTTGGCATATTCCGCGGTGATCCGGTCCCAGCCGGCCTGCAGCTTCAGTGCGTCCGCGGGCTCGCCCGGCGTGAACCCCAGCAGGGAATTGAGCGCCGCCTCATTCACAGCCGCCTCTCCCGTCCAGGATGCGCCTCCCCAGTTGTACTGAATCCCGCGCTCGATGGGCACGCGCAGAGTCACCTCGTTCCCGATGGGCTTGCTGGGATCGCCGGTGAACAGCGCGGCCGGTTCTCCGAACTTCGCGTGCAGATACCCGCGCGAGCTGTACGCCGGCCGCACGTGCTCCACCAGGAAAATGGCCAGGGTATAGCGCGAATAGGGTTTTCCCACCAGCGTATCCAGAACCGCGGCGATGCGCGCGTCCTGCTGGGCCACCTCGTCCGTAAATTCCACGCCCTTGACGCGCACATCCGCCCCGGTCACCCGGAAGCGCTCGATCATGCTCTCCGATTCCGGCGCCTCCACCATTTCGCCTTCGACTTCGCCGGGCAGGTGGCGCGCCTTCAGCAGGCCGGCAATGGCCTCGCGCATGGCATCCAGCGCCGTTCCGGCCACCGGTGCGGTGCCATCGTAGAGCACCCCCGCGTTGCGGATGGCCTGGACGATTTCCTCATCGGAATACCACGGAAAATTGTCGAACCACACCGGGGCGCTGGGCGCGTCCGTGAGCGTGAACTGGATTTCCACTCCCTTCGGGGTGGTATGGAATTCGTAGCGGATGCCCTCGTACCATCCGAGCTTCGCCAGCCGGTCCGATGCCGCCTGAATTTCTTCCCGCGTCACCACATTGCCCGGTTCCAGCCCGATGGCCCGCGCCAGCTCGTCCGGCGGAAAGCGGGTCGAGCCGGCGAAATTCACCGCGACAATCCGGGAAGCGGAATCGGCAGCAGCGGCTTGCGCGCGCAGCAGGTGTGGGAAGAGCAGGAGCACCGCGAGCGCCGCCCCTGCCGCCCAGCGCGCCGCAGCCGCGTGTTTCCCGTTCATTC
>DATIYQ010000295.1:0-3639 GCA_035517515.1 Binatia bacterium | reverse complement strand
GAAATTCGCGTAGCTGGCGGGCAGGCGCAAATCCTCGAAATAGAGCGGCGCGGGCATCGGCAAGCGTACCACCGCCGGCCGCGAACCGTCCTCCAGGCGCATGCCTTCCAGCCGCTCGCGGTTTTCTTCCAGCACCCGGTGGTTCGCGTCCCGCCCGTCCTTTTCCTGCGCCAAAACCAGCGTCCGCCGATTCACAAAACGGCACAAATCGTCCACGTGGCCGTGGGTGTCGTCCCCTGCAATCCCCCGGCCGAGCCACAGGACGTTTGTCGCCCCAAGAAATGTGCGCAGCGCCTTTTCCACCTGCTGCCGCGAAAGGTCCGGGTTGCGAGCCTGGACCTTCCGGTCGAGAAGACACTCCTCCGTGGTCAGCAGCGTTCCCCGTCCGTTCACCTCGATGCTTCCGCCTTCCAGGACGAATCCGCGCCCACCAATCACCGCCGTCACCAGCGGCAGGCGCAGGGCCGGGGCCGCGCGCACCGGCACCTGGTTGTCCAGCCGCCAGTCCGGATACTTGGCCCAGCCATTGAACCGGAAACGCAGGATGGCCAGCCTGCTGCGTCTCCTCTGTGCGCCGGCAGCCACGGTCAGTCCCGAGGCCTCGGGATTACTGACCGTGGGCAAGTTCCGGATTCCCGCCGCGCTGCGGACGAAGATCGGCCCCGAATCGCGCGTCCATCCTCGATTGGTGGGGAACCGGAAAAAGCGTGCGGCGCCGCGAGGCACTCCCGCGGCCGCCAGCACTTTCCGCGCGGCGCCTTCCTGCCGCGCCGAGTTCACCAAAATATGCAGTTTTTCACCCGGGGCCAGCTTCCGGCAGATTTCCGCGTACACCCACGGAATCACCTGGATCTTTCCAGGCCAATCGGTGGCGTTGTGCGGCCAGCCCAGCCACGTGGCCGCGTGAGGCTCCCACTCCGCCGGCATCCACAGGCACGGGTAGCCACGGTCAGTGCCTTTCTGACCGTGGGATTTTGCATGCGAGGAATCCGGGTGCGCGACCTGGCCACCACCCAGAACGTGCCCACGGTCAGGAGTTCGCTGACCGTGGCTGCCTGAGGGCTTGGTCGTCACGGCTTTGGCGGCCCGGCGGCGTGATCCAGAAAACGATGGGTAATTCCGGCGTAGGCATCCACCCGCCGGTCGCGCAGAAACGGCCAGTTGCGCCGCACGTCTTCCAGGCGGTCCAGGTCCACCTGCGCCGTCAGAATTTCTTCTTTGTTCACGGAGCCTTCGGCCAGCTCCACCCCAAAGGGATCGGAAATAAACGACGATCCCCAGAACTCCAGCCCCGCACCGCCCGCCGGCGCCTCGTGTCCCACGCGGTTCACCGCGCCCACATAAATCCCATTGGCGATGGCGTGGCTGCGCTGGATGGTGCGCCAGGCGTTGCGCTGCTCCGGCCCGGCTGTGTCCTTCTCATGCGGATGCCACCCGATGGCCGTGGGATAAAACACCACCACCGCGCCGGCCAGCGCCGCCAGCCGCGCGCCCTCCGGATACCACTGGTCCCAGCAAATCAGCACGGCGATGCGCCCGAAGCGCGTGTCGAACGCCCGGAATCCCAGATCTCCCGGGGCGAAATAAAATTTCTCGTAATATTGCGGATCATCCGGAATGTGCATCTTGCGGTAGATGCCGGCGATTTCTCCCGTGGCATCAAGCACCACCGCGCTGTTGTGATACACGCCTGGCGCGCGCCGCTCAAAAATCGGCGCAATCACCACCGCGTGATGCTTCCGCGCCACCGGCGCCAGGGCTTCCGTGGAAGGTCCGGGAACGGATTCCGCCAGGTCAAACAGCGCCGGGTCTTCCTTCTGGCAGAAATACTGCGAGCGGAAAAGCTCCGGAAGGCAAATCACGTTGGCCCCGCGGCCCGCCGCCTCGTCCACCCGCGTCACCGCCTTGGCCAGATTCGCCTGCATATCGGGCCCGCAGGACATCTGCACCAGCGCGATGCTGAACTGTTTTACCGCTGCCATGGCGCAACTCTACTAAAAACAGTGGCAAGTGGCGAGTGGGGAGAGCAAGAGTTTGTGGTCTGGGGCGAGCCTTCACGCATTCGTGAACGGCGCAAGACGCCCCGCGGCCCACCTGCGCTGCGGGGGAGACTCAGGGCGAGAGCGATATGGTTCTGATCTCCCCCCCTTCACTTTGTCTTTACCACTTTCCGCGAATCGAGATCAGCTCCACATCGAACACCAGCACCGTATTGGGCCCAATCGTCTCTCCCCGTCCTTGCGGCCCATAGGCCAGATTCGAGGGAACCACGAGCTGCCACTTCGACCCCACGTGCATCAATTGCAGGGCTTCCGTCCATCCCGCGATCACCTCGTTCACCTTGAAACTGGTCGGCTGCCCGCGCCGGTAGGAGCTGTCGAATTCCACGCCGTTGATCAGCGTTCCGCGGTAGTGGCACACCACCGTGTCTTCCGGGCCCGGCTTGGGGCCGGTGCCTTCGGTAATCACTTTGTACTGCAAGCCGCTGGGCAGCGTCACCACGCCTTCCTTCAACTTATTCGCGGCAAGAAATGCCTCGCCCTCTTTCAGGTTGGTCTCCGCCAGGCCCCTTCTCCGTTCCTCCGACTTGGAGCGCAGCTCGCTTTGGAACTGCTGAAGCGTGGCCACCATCTCCTGCTCGGTGAGCAGCGTCTTCCCGCCCGCCAGGCCGTCCTGAACGCCCTGCAGAATCAGCTTCGGATCCACCTCCAGGGCCTGCTGGTGGAAGCCAATCCCCAGGTTCATCCCCAGGGCGTAGCTCAGCTTTTCCGTCTCGTTCTTGAAGGGAGACGGAGCGGCGCTGGGAGTGGCCAGCGCCCCGGGTTGCGATGCGGCCGGAGGCTGCGCGGGTCTGGCCGCGGGCTTGGGCTGCGCTGGCGTCGAGGGATTTTGGGCCTTCAGTGTGGTCGCCCACGGCAGCAGGGCGCACGCGAAGGAAACGATGACTGCAATTCGATGAGTTCGCATGGAAAGATTCTCCCATTCACAGGTGGGACGATGCAATGCTCGCGGAGACCCCGCCTGCCTGTCGCGCATCCGCTGGATTCCTGCGCGAACGGGTTGGATGCGCCCGATTTCTGCGCCGCCCTGGGAGAATGCCATGCCGCCACTGGCGCGGAGGTCGCTACTGGGGTATTGTGCGCCCGTCACGCGGGAGCGGACCTGCTACGCCGCTCCCTCGCCACTCCCCGGTGCTCGTGCGCGAGGGATGAGAGGGACCATGATCGTTACCACCGGATATTCCGACATCCCCAATGCAGGCGGGGTGATGCGCACGTTTGTAGCCGCACCGAAAAAACAGGGCCGCTTCCCCGGAATCTGGTGCTACTCCGATATTTTCCAGCTCACTCCGCCCATGTTGCGCGCCTGCGTGCGCCTGGCAGGATACGGATTTGTTGCCGCCGCCCCGGAGATCTACTGCCGGGTCGAACCGCCCGGAATGGTGATTGCCTTCGACGACGCCGGCCGCACCCGTGGACTCGAGGACGCGGCCAAGACCCCCGTGGCGCATTTCGATGCCGACTGCCGCGCCGGGCTGGACTGGCTCGCCAGCCATCCCAAAGTGGCCACCGGGAAGATCGGCGCGATGGGATTCTGCATCGGAGGGCACCTGGCATTTCGCGCCGCCTTGCAGCCCGA
>DATIYQ010000294.1:0-3040 GCA_035517515.1 Binatia bacterium | reverse complement strand
CGGCTGGCTTCGTAGAACACCTGGCCGGGAACGGTGTAGAGATGGAAGCGGGTCTTGAAGCCGCGCACAGTGCCCAGGTCCAGGGGCAGGAAGTCGAAGAACAGAGTGCGGTCCGTCTCCGTGGCCAGCGAGATCATCTTGCCCTTCTGCTGGGTCCCGGTTTTGTCATAAATCCACTGCAAGTTCGCCGTCTTACCCCCAAGCCCCGGGCCGTAATAGACGAGCTTGCAGTTGATTTCGCGCGCAGGAAAGTTGATGAACGACACGATCCCTCAGCCTGACTGAGGTGGTACTTATAGCACAGGCGCACGCGGGGCGCGAGAGTGAGGTTTCCCATCGGACACTGCCCCGGTGGGACAGGCATTCCTGCCTGTCTCCTTTAGCTGCGGCCGAAACAGCAACGGACAGGCAGGGGTGCCTGTCCCACCTGCCTGCGGAGACCGAAGCAAAAGAAGACAGGCAAGAATGCCTGTCCCACTTGCGTTGACTCGCGCCAGCGCGTTTGCTACTATCGCGCGCTGAACAAAATGGCCAAAGCCGGCAAGCGCCGCGCCGCCGCGGGCAGACGCTCTGCGGCCCGCCCTTCTATCACGCTGAAAAGAAAAGGGTTTTCTGCCGCTCCCGGGGCTCCGCGGCGGGAGAAGGATATGACGGATCCCCGCGCCCTCCAGCAGCAGAAGGCATTTGAAGAGGCCATGCAGCAGTTCCACGAACAGAAATTCCACCGCGCCAAGCAATCATTCGAAAAAGTTCTGGAAGGCCCCAGCCGCGAACTGGTGGATCGCGCCCAGGTGCACCTGCGCATCTGCGAGCGGCGCATGTCCAAGGCTGCCGACGTCGCTCCGCGCACCGCCGAAGAGCATTACCACCACGGCGTGGCCATGATGAACCTGGGCCGCTGGGAAGACAGCCGGCAGGCGCTGGAACGCGCGCGGAAAATCGCTCCCAAAGCGGACTACATTATTTATGCCCTGGCGGCGCTGGATTCCCTGACCGGCGAGGTTGAGTCCGCGATGACCCACCTGAAACTGGCCATTGAGTTGCGCCCCGAAAACCGCTACCACGCGCGCAACGACGAGGATTTCGCCTACCTGCTGGAAGATCCCCGCTTCACCGAACTGCTGTATCCGGAGCGCGAAGGACCGTTCAGCTGATCGCCCGTGGCACCCGCTTCCCGCAAGAATGAACCTTCGTTCCGGCGCAGCGGGGGTGTGCGCATTGTGGCGCTGGGGGGCGGCACCGGTCTCTCCACGCTGCTGCGCGGGCTGAAACACTACGCGGCGGCGCGGCGCGGCCAGGGGCTGCGGGGCGCGGCGCATGCCGCGCACGCGCCCATCGCCGATCTCACCGCCATCGTCACCGTCACCGACGACGGCGGCAGCTCCGGCCGCCTGCGGCGCGAGTACCGCATCCTTCCTCCCGGAGATATCCGCAACTGCCTGGTGGCGCTCTCCCAGGACGAGGCCCTGCTCAGCCGACTCTTTCAGTATCGCTTCCAGCGCGGGGGCAGCCTGCGCGGCCACAGTTTCGGCAATCTTTTCCTGGCCGCGCTGACCCACGTGACCGGGGATTTCCCGGAAGCGGTGCGGCTCTCCAGCGAAGTGCTGGCCACGCGGGGCAGGATTTTTCCCGCCACCTCCCAGCTGGTTTCCCTGCGCGCGGAGCTGGCCGGCGGCCGGGTGGTCCAGGGGGAAACGCGCATCAGCCGCTCGAAGGAGCGCATCCGCCGGGTGTGGCTGGAGCCCCGGCGCGTCCCGCCGCTGGCCGGCGCGCTCGAGGCGGTTCGCAAGGCGGATCTGATTCTGCTCGGCCCGGGCTCTCTCTACACCAGCATCATTCCCAACCTGCTGGTGGCCGGCGTAGCTCAGGCCATCCGCCAGTCGCGCGCCACGCGCATCTACGTGGCCAACATCATGACCCAGCCCGGCGAGACCACCGGATACACGGTGACGGACCACGTGCGCGCGATTTACGACCATGCCGGAGGGCCGGTGCTGGACTGGGTGGTGATTAACCACCAGCAGATTTCTCCCAAACTGCTGCGGCGCTACCGCGCCGAGGGCGCCGAACCGGTGCGCGCCAGCGTGCGGGAACTACAGGGGCTGGGCCTGCGCTGCGCCTTCGATGACCTGGTGGAAGAGGACGGCGTGGTCCGGCACAACACCCAGCGCCTGGCGCGCCTGCTGCTGGAGGAATTCGTCGAGCGCCTCCCCGTGTAGCCTATTGGAGTGCGGGGGCTCGACGCCGCACTCCAAAAGAATGACTATTCCGGTTTGGGTGTGATGATCTTCTGGTCTTCCAGTTCCTTGGACACAACCTTCACCAGATCGTGAATCACCTTGATCGGGGATTTGGCGTCGAAGGTGTTGGTGGTTCCGGTCCACACCAGCTCGCCATCGGGCTTGGCCGTGGAGTAGAAGTTCACTTCCACCTGCGCTTCTTTTTCCGTTTCCATGTAGCCGGGGGTGTACACCACGGGCGCGACCGCGGCGTAATACCCGTAAAACGTCGCGTAATACGGGAACGGGCTGTACACCTCGCCAGGGACGTAGGTGGTCTTATCCACGCGCTTGACCAGGCGCCCGGCCACCACGGCATCGAATTTGTTCTCCCGGATTTGCTCTTTCAAGTCTTTCATGTCCAGGGGGACGCCATCCGGCCGCGGGACGAATTCGTAGCTCTGCACCGCACTCTGGCCCGGCCCGGTGATGGCGGCCACCAGTTCGTCTTCGAATTCCGCCCGATTTTCCGCCTTGCCATTCAGCGCCAGCACCATGATGTTCTTGAAAGGACCGCCGAGGGCGGCGGGATTCCGCCAGCTCAATTCCAGTTTCGGCGAGCCGGCGGACATCCCAGCAATGCAGGCGAGCACTGCGGTGAGCACGACCCATATCTTTTTCACGTCTGTTTTCTCCCCTCCCAGGCAGGGGAAAGTGTAGGGCCGCTGGGGCGATTTGGCCCCTGTCTAAATTGCCAGCGGCTGCTTTGGAGTGCGGCCTGTCCTGAGCCAGGCCGGAGCGCGGTTGGACGCCGCTCTGGC